>PXPH01000026.1:0-31568 GCA_003021615.1 Actinobacteria bacterium QS_8_72_14 | reverse complement strand
CGAGTCGGACCGCGCTGCCAAAGGAAACCGTGGAGCCAGGGTTGGGCGACTGCCACACCACCGAGCCGCGCGGGACGGTCTCGTGGTGGGCTGTGAGCGTGCGGGCCGCGAGCCCGGCGCTGGTCAGTCGGCCAATGGCCTCATCCTCGGACTCGCCACGCACCGAGGGCACCGTGACCGACTGCTCGGTGGAGGCGGTAATCGCCTGCGACGCGGATTGCGGGAAGGTCATGGGTTGCTGCTCGCCCAGCGCCTGGCTCATGAAGTCGCGCCACAGGGGGGCAGCCGTGCCCGACGACGACAGGCCGTACAAGCTCACGTTCTCGCTGGGATGGCCGATCCACACCGCGGTCGACATGTTGGGGGTGTAGCCCACGAACCACACGTCCTTGTTGTTCTGGGTCGTGCCGGTCTTGCCAGCCACCGGCCAGCTTGGCAACCGGGCCTGGGTCGCGGTGCCCCGCTGGACCACGCCTTTCATCGCCTCGACCATTCGGGCGGCGATGGGGGGATCCAGCGCCTGCTGGCCGGCTTCGTCGGCCTCGTAGATGACGTTGCCGTTGCGGTCCTCGACCTTGGCGATGACGTGGGGCTCCACGTGGGTGCCGGCGTTGGCGAACGTCCCATACGCCGAGGCCATCTCGACCGGGGAGACGCCGCGGGCGAGGCCGCCGAGCGCGATGGACGGGTTGGACTCGGGCTGGCCGGTGCGGCCGACGTAGGCTGTTTGGTCGATGCCCAAGCGCCGGGTCACGTCCTGGACCCGGTCCATACCCACCAGCAGCCCGAGCTGGGCGAAGGCGGTGTTGACCGAGTCGTGCAGCGCCTCGACCATTGTCAGGTTGCGATAGCTCGCGCCTTCGTAGTTGCGCACCCCCTGGGCCACCCACTTCGAGTAATCCGGCAGGATCCCGTGGCCCATCCGCGAGCGGTTGTCGCCCTCCACGGGCAGGTCCGGCGGCAGACCGCGCTCGAGCGCGGCGGTCATGACAAACGGTTTGAACGCGCTTCCGGGCTGCCGGCGGCCTTGCAGGGCCAAGTTGAACTGCTGGCGCTCGAAGTCGCGGCCGAAGGCGGCGGTCAGCACCCGCCCGTCACGGGGATCAACCGTCGCGATCGAGGCCGTGATCCCATCGCGGTTGGGGAAGCGCTCGCGCACGATGCGCTCGGCGAGCTGCTGCAGGCGCGGGTCGATGGTGGTGGTGATGCGCAGCCCGTCGCTGAACAGCCGGTCGATGCGCTCGTCGCGCGTGTCCCCAAACGCCGGGTTGGAGAAGAACTCCTGCTTGACGGCCTCGACGATGTAGGGACGCCGGTGGGTGTTCTCACGGGCCGCGACCACCCCCAGCGGCAGTTCCCGCAAGCGCGCCCCGCGCTCCTCGGCCAGCCATCCGGCGCGCACCATGGCCGACAGGACCTGGTTGCGGCGCTTTTTGGCCCGTTGGGGGTGGTCGCGAGGGTCCATACGGGCCGGCGAGCGGATCTGGCCGGCCAGCAGCGCGGCTTGCTCGACACGCAGGCCGGCGGGCTCGGTGGCAAAGAACTCCTCGGCGGCGGCGGTGATGCCGTAGGCGCCGGCCCCGAAGTAGACCTGGTTGAGATAGCGCTCCAGCAGCTCCTGTTTGTCGTGGGTCTGCTCCAGGCCCATCGCGTGGATCAGCTCGGCGAACTTACGCTGCAGGGTCTTCTCGTTGCCCACCGCCGCCTTGGCCAACTGCTGGGTGATGGTCGAGCCCCCCTGCGTGATGGCGCCGGCCTGCAGGTTGGACACCAACGCTCGGCTGATGCCCTCGACGTCGTAGCCGTTGTGCTGGAAGAACCGGCGGTCCTCAGCGGCCAAAACGGCACGCCACACGTGCTCGGGCACCTGTTCGAGGCTCACGGGAAAGCGGTTGACCTCCGCGTGCAGCTCGGCCAGTTGCGTGCCGTCGGGCCCGACCACCTCGCTTGTCTCGGCCAGGGCGGGCAACGACGTCCCCTGGGGCAGTGAGAGCTCGACGGTGACCGCGCTGCCGGCGTTGCGGGTGATCAACCCGATGATGCTCTCGCCGACCATGAGCATCACCAGCACGCCCGCGACGCCGGTTACCGCCAACCCGACGGCGCGGGTGAGCCATCCGGCGCCTCTGCCCCAGCGCGTCTGGACCCCCCTGCTCGTGCTCGTCTCCCACCGCCCCCGCTTGCTGCGAGCGCGGCGCGGGTTCCGCTGTGCGACTCGCCTCTTCTGTCGGAAGTTGTCCACCCTAGCTTGAGCCCACCCGCGTCGAATGGCACCGCCCCCGGCCGCAGACGAGGGGCCTGGCGCTACGCTGCGGCCGGCGCGCTGTTGGTGCTCGTATTCGCGCGTGATCGTGTCGGGAGCCATTTCGCGGTCGGACATGAGCGACGCTGAGACCCCCAGCGACCCGCGCCCCGGGTCGAGCGACCGCCTGGAGCGCCTGCTCAACCTCGTGATCGCCCTGCGGGAGACGCGCCGGCCCATGACCACCCGCGAGATCCACGAGCGGGTGGCCGGCTACGGCCAGCAGGACTGGGCCGCGTTCCGGCGCATGTTCGAGCGCGACAAGGCTGATCTGCGCGACCTCGGCGTGCCCATCGCGGTCGTGCCGGTCGACCGGTGGGATCCCACGGAGGGATACCGCATCGATCCGCGCCATGCCGAGCTTCCCCCACTGGCCCTCGAGCCCGAGGAGGTCACGGCGCTGTCACTGGCGGCCTCGGTCACGGGCCTGGACACCCTCACCCGGTCGGGGCTGCGCAAGCTGGAGATCGACGCCGACGCTCCCGGGGTCACCGACGCTGCCCCGCAGGTGGGCGTCGAGTTGCCGCTGGCTGCGCCCCATCTACCCAGCCTGCTGGCCGCCCACCGCACCCGGACACCGGTGACGTTCGCCTACCGCACGGCCGACGGGCGTGACACCAGTCGCACGGTGGATCCCCACGGCCTGGTCCACCGCAGCGGGCGCTGGTACCTCGTGGGCTACGACCACGACCGTGCGGCCGACCGTGCCTTCCGCCTCGATCGCATCACCGGCGACGTGGTCCACGCCGGCCCGCCCGGCTCGGCGGGGGCGGCGCTCGAGTCGGTGGCTGTCGACGACGTCCTGCCCGAGCGGCCCCCAGCGCGCTCGGCCGAGGTGTGGGCCCGGCAGACGGCCCTGGCCGAGGCGCGGGCCGCGGCCGACGGCGAGCCAGAGCCCGTCGAGGGGGCGTGGTGGCGTCTGCAGACCACCTTCCGCGATCCTCACCGGCTGGCCGGATGGGCGCTGCGGCTGGCTCCCGACGCTGTCGTCGTGGCCCCACCCGACGCGGTCGCGGCCTTCCACCGGGCCGCAACCGCACTGGCTGGCCCCCAATGACCCCCTCGACTCGCCGCGGGACGGTCACGCCCACATGACGGGGGCGCCGCGCACCCTGAACCGGCTGGAGCGGTTGCTGCGGATCGTGCCGTGGCTGCTGGCCCATCCGGGTGCGCACATGGAGGAGATCACCGCCGCCTTCGGCATCGAGCCGGCGGCGCTAGAGGCCGATCTGGAGCTGCTGAGCCTATGCGGGGTTCCCGGCTACGTCGGCGGTGACCTCGTCGAGGTCCGCATCGTCGACGATCGCGTCACGCTGCACCTCGCCGACGCCCTGCGCGACCCGCTGCGGCTCACGGCGGTGGAGGCCTTGGCGCTGCTGTTGGCCGCCCGGGCCGTGGCCGCGCTGGAGGACGTCGCGCCCCCGGCCCTCAGCCGGGCCGTTGACCGCCTGGCCGAGGCGCTGGGCGCCGACGACGCCCTGGTCGTCGACGTCGCCGCGCCCGCTGCGCTACCGCGACGCGGTGGGCAACGTCACCGACCGGGAGGTGGAGCCCTGGGCGGTCACCGCCCACCGAGGCGCGTGGTACCTCCAGGCCCACTGTCGCCGCGCCGGGACCGGGCGGGACTTTCGCCTGGACCGGGTGGTCTGGCTCCAGGCGAGCGAAGAAACCGCCGCGACGCCCCGCGACGATCCGCCCCCACCCGGCTACCACCCTCGTGTGGACGACCCCCACATCGAGGTGGCGGTGCGCCGCGACGCGGCCGGCGTGCTCGACGATCTTCCCGGCGCCCGCGTGACCGCGAGCCCGACGTCCGATGAGGGCGAGGGCGCCTGGCTTCGGGCGACGGCCCCCGTGGGAAGCCTCGACTGGGCGGCGCGGTTCGTGCTAGCCGGGGCCGGGACCGTGCGGCCCGTGGCGCCCGCGGAGCTGGTCGAGACCGTCCAGACGCGGGCGCGGCAGTCGTGTGAGGCGCTCGATGAGCCCGTCGCCGGGGGCCGGGGCGGGGAAGAACCGGCGTCGCCCGGTTGAGGCGCGGCACTCAAGGCGGCGAGTGACGGTGTCGACACCACGGGGTGTGATGCCGGTCAGCCCGCAGGGAGCGGAAGCGATGACGACGATCAAGGCCACCTGCCCCGAGTGCGGAGAGGTCACGCTGACTCCCGAGAAATTCGAGCTGCGCGTCTTCGCCGAGGTCGACGAGCAGGACTACTATGCCTTCGACTGCCCCGTGTGCGGCGATCGCGTCGCTAAATCAGCCGACGCGCGCGTCGTGCGGCTGCTGCGCACCGGTGGCGTGGAGCCCGTCGAGTCCTCCTGGCACCCGGAGCACCCGCCTGCCGGGTTGTCGCCGATCACGCGCGACGAGCTGCTGGAGTTCCATGAGCTGCTGCAGCGCGACGACTGGCTGGACGCCGTCGTGGACGCCATCCAATCGCCGTAGCCGGCGTGCGCCCTCGGTCGCCTCCTAGACTGACGCCGCCTCGCTCGCGTGCAAGGAGGCGACGTTGTCGGCGATGGTGGTCCTGTCGCTGGCGGTGGCCGCGATCACGGTGGGGTTGGTCGTGGTTGCCGCCGTCCTCGCCGTGCGGGCGGTGGGCGGGTTGCGGCGCTCGGTCGTCGTCGCACGCCAGCGCCTCGAGCCCCTGCGCCAAGAGCTGGAGGCCGAGCGGGCCACCCTCCAACTGGAGCTCGAGGGGCTGCAACGGCGCCGACACGGCGACCGGCGCTGACGTCGCCCCCTGCCCGTCGGGCGGCTCGCCCCTCGGGCTGCCACAGCCCGTACACTGGCCAGACGAGTCGCCACGCGTGGGCGGTTCGTGCTCAACCACGGAGTGAGGTTGCCATGCCAACGATCCCTGGCGGAGCCGAGTGGCTCATTATCCTGGTGATCTTCGTTTTGCTGTTCGGGGCCAAGAAGCTGCCCGAGCTGTCCCGCTCGGTGGGCCAGAGCATCACCAGCTTCAAGCAGGGCGTTCACGAGGCGGGCCCGGAGGACGGTGAGACCGGCGCCGACGCGGCGACCGGCAGCGAGCCCCCCAGCGATGGTGGCTCAGCCCAGGCGCCGCGCGCCGAGAACGGGGAACTTGGCTCTCAGCCCCGCGACCACGGCAACGCCTGACCGGCAACGGGGTTTGGTCGCGGGGCATAGCGCCGCATGACTGCCACCCACCCCCAGCGCGCCGACGACCAGGGCGACGAGCCCGGCGGCGGGGAGATGCCCCTGCGCGACCATCTCGTCGAGTTGCGGCGGCGGCTGGTGCGGTGCCTGATCGCGATCGTGGCGGGCTTTGGGTTGGGGTTCGCGGTGCACTCGCCGGTATTCGACGTGTTGATCGCCCCCTACTGCGATCTGTCCCCGGGTCTGCGGGCTGCCAGCGACTCACTGGCCGACGAGTGCACGCTGCAGATCTTCGACGTCCTTGGGGCCTTCTTTTTGCGCCTGAAGGCAGCGGCCGTGGTGGCGGTGGTGGTGGCCGCGCCCGTCGTGGCCTACCAGGTGTGGCGCTTCGTCACCCCGGGGCTGCGATCGGTGGAGCGCAAGTACGCCCTGCCCTTCCTGGTGGTCTCGCAGGTGCTGTTCGCCCTGGGGGCGGTGTTTAGCTACTTCGTGCTGCCTCGGGCCCTGAAGGTGCTGCTGAGCTTTGCCGGCGAGAACGTCACCTCGCTGATGGGGGCCAACGAGTACCTCGGCTTTCTGCTGCACATGATGATCGGCTTCGGGGTGGCCTTCGAGGTGCCGCTGATTTTGATCACCCTGGTGCTGATGGGCGTGTTGGGAGTGGATGGTCTGCGGCGCTGGCGCCGCCACGCGATCTTTGCGGCTTTTGTCGCCGCGGCCATCATCACCCCCACCACCGACCCGCTGACGATGACGCTGATGGCCCTGCCGATCGTGGTGTTCTACGAGGTCTCGGTCCTGGTCGCGCGGCTGGTGCGCCGACGCCGCGCCAGAGTGGGGGTGACATGAGCGTCGCCCACGCCCGCGCCCTTCGTCGACGCCGATGAGTGAGCCCGCCTCTGACATCGCCGGGCCCGCCACGCCGGGAGCTGCGGCTGATGCGGTCCACGCCGAAGCGTTCGCGGCGACCTACGGCTTCGCTTTGGACCAGTTCCAGCTGGACGGCATGCGCGCGCTCGCCCAGGGCCGCTCGGTGCTGGTCGCCGCGCCCACCGGGGCGGGCAAGACCGTGGTGGGCGAGTACGCCGTGTGGCAGGCGCTTGCCACCGGCGGCAAGTGCTTCTACACCACGCCGATCAAGGCGTTGTCCAACCAGAAGCTCGCCGACTTGCGGGCGCGCCACGGTGACCACGCTGTCGGGCTCTTGACCGGCGATCACTCGATTAACGGCGAAGCGCCGATCGTGGTCATGACCACCGAGGTGCTGCGCAACATGCTCTACGAGCAGTCCCCGACGCTGGCGGGACTGCAAGCGGTCGTCCTCGACGAGGTCCACTACCTCGCCGACCGGGCGCGCGGCGCCGTCTGGGAAGAGGTGATCATCCAGCTGCCCTTGGAGGTGCAGCTGGCGTGCTTGTCGGCCACGGTGTCCAACGCCGAGGAGTTCGGCGCGTGGCTGCGCCACGTGCGGCCCTCGCCGGCCGCCGGCGAGGCGCGACGCGCCGACGACTCCTGCGACGTCGTCATCTCCGAGCACCGCCCGGTGCCCCTGGAGCACCACTACGCCGTGGGTCAGCGGGTCTACGACCTGTTCCGGGCGGGCAAATCCGGCGGCGCCAAGCCCAACGAGCACCAGGTCCGAGCGGCCAAGCGCGCCCAGGCCGGGGTGCCCAACCCCGAAGTGCTCATGTTGGAGCGCGGCGGCCAGGGCAAGCGCGTCAACCGTCGGGGCCGCCACGTACCGGCCGGGCCCAAGCTGCGCCCGCCACGGCGCTCGGAGATGGTCGAGCTGTTGGCCCACCGCGAGTGGTTGCCGGCCATCGTGTTCGTGTTCAGCCGCGGCGGCTGCGATCAGGCCGTCCAGCAGCTGGTCGGTGACGGCATGTCGTTGACCACCCGCGCCGAGCGCGAGCAGATCCGCGCCGAGCTGGACCGCCTCGCCGGCGAGCTGCCCGGCGAAGACCTCGACGTGTTGGGCTTCGCGGCCTTCAGCGACGGGCTGATCCACGGGGTGGGCGCCCACCACGCCGGGCTGGTGCCGGCGTTCAAGGAGGTCGTCGAGCGATTGTTCGTCCGCGGGCTGGTCAAGGTGTGCTTTGCCACCGAGACGCTGGCGCTGGGCATCAACATGCCGGCGCGCACCGTGGTCATCGAGCGCCTGGAGAAGTGGACCGGCCAGAGCCACGAGCTGTTGACGCCGGGCCAGCTCACCCAGCTGACCGGCCGCGCCGGGCGGCGCGGTCTCGACGAGGTCGGCCACGCCGTGATCGCCTACCAGCGCGACGTGGACTTCAAGACAGTGGCGTCGCTGGTGGGCCGGCGCACCCAGCCGCTGACATCGAGCTTCGCGCCCAGCTACAACATGGCCGTGAATCTGCTGCGGCGGGTCGACCGACCGCGCGCCGAAGGGCTGCTGGGCAAGTCGTTCGGCCAGTACAAGGCCAACCAGCGCGTGAGCGTCGACACCGAGCGCATCGAACGCAACCGGCAGGCCCTGGCCGGCTACGCCGCCAACCTCACCTCCACCCGCGGTGACTTCACCGAGTACTGGGCGCTGCGTCGCGAGCTTGACCAACTCGAGGACGCCAGCCGCAGCGACCGGCGGCGGCGCCAGCAGGAGGCGGTGGCCCAGCGACTGGCGCAGCTGGCCGAAGGCGACGTCGTGGCGCTACCGGCCAGCGAGGGCCCGGCCGAGATGGCCGCGATCACTGGGCGCTCCACCAGCAAGTCCGGCAACCCCCTGGCGCGGGCGGTCACCGCCGACGCGCGCAGCATCAAGATCGGCCCCCGCGAGCTGGAGCATCCTCCCGTTCGGGTGGGCTCGGTGGGTCTGCCCGACAAGGGCGGGCCACGCCAGGCCGCCTGGCGCAAGCGCGTGGCCTCGTCGCTGCACGAGCTCGACGTCGACGTCAACGCCGTGCCCGCCGAGCCCATTCGCACCGACCCCCAAACCGCCACGCGCATGGGCGAGCTGCGCCAGCAGGTCGCCGCCCACCCGGTCCATGACGACCCCCAGCGCGAAGACCTCGAGGTGTGGGCCCAACGTTACGACGACCTGGAGGCCGAGACCCTCCGCCTGGAGCGCCACGTCGAGCACCGCGCCGGATCGCTGGTGCGCGACTTCCAGCGCATCGTGGGGGTGCTGGCAGAGCTGGGGTATGTGGCCGGCGGCGACGACGACCCGACCCCCACGGCGCTGGGCCTGCGCCTGGCCGGCCTGTACGCCGACACCGACCTGGTGTTGGCCGAGTCGGTGCGCGCCGGCGTGCTCGACGACCTGCACGGACCCGAGCTGGCCGCCGTCGCCAGCGCGTTCACCTATGAGACGCGCCTCAAAGACCCCCCGCCGGTGACGCCGCCGACGGCCGCCGTCACCGAACGCCTCGAGGCGGTCGACGCCGTGTGGCAGCGCCTGGCCGCCCGCGAGGACGCCGCCGGCCTGGAGCGCAGCCCGCGGCCCGACCCGGGATTTAGCGACGTCGTCCACCGTTGGGCCGCCGGCGAGGCCCTGGACGACGCTCTGGGCGGGGTGGAGATGACCGCCGGTGACTTCGTGCGCAACGTCAAGCAGGTCGACGATCTGCTGCGCCAGATCCGCGACGCCGAGTCGGGCTCGCCGCTGGGCGACGCCGCCCGGCGCGCCGCCCAGCAGCTGGTGCGCGGAGTGGTGGCCACCGCCGGCATGTGACCGTTATGCCCACGCGCCGCCAGCTCGCTCAGACGATGGCGACCTACACGCTCTGACCTCGCAGGTGGCGGTGATTGACGAACGCCGCGCCCCTGATGTGCCTGCGATCGGTGCATGGCTTCCCAGTGGAAACGGGGGCCGGGTGTCTTACAGTACAGCCCTCACCGCCGTCGACGGGCCGTTCGCGGGCTGCACCCCACAGCGGCATGATGCGGCCGCGCACTCGAAGGGGGAAGCCGGCAAGAGCGATCCGCTTATCTGGCACAGACCTAGCAACCCGAGGGGAACCAGCAATAGCAGAATATCGACACGCTGCTGACTATCAGTGTCCGTTCTGGACACTCAGGGGATTCCATCCAGCCCAAGCACGATTGATACTGAGTTCAGTTCCTGGGGGAAGATTGGGAAATCCATCCCGCAAGTCCTCTGATATCGCGTACATTTGCCTTGCAGCCGCCTTTCGGCCCGACGCTTGTTCGTTATGCGCCTGCTCGTCAAAATCGGCATAAGCCCTTATGAGAGATACGCCGAGAATGCTCTCAATAATATCTGACTTGCCGAGAATGATTGCCAAGTCATCTCGAGGCATGGTTAGAAGAACCCAGGAGATGCTGGGTGGCGTTAGGGCAAAGGAAATAGGAGCGACGACTCGTCGGAAAGAGGTGATGCCTTCGGCTGTAGCCGGTACATCAAAAGAATGCGCGCAGTCAACGTATTCCCCGTGAGCGTCGAGAGGTTCTACCTTCTCCAGGGAGAGAGCCCACAAATAGTGGCAGTCCTCTTGGTGGGCCAGGGTCGCAATTCGTCGGGCCTCGTTTCCGCTGGGCAACTCATCATCTACTGGTAAGGCTTTCCATCCTGTACGAGCTACCAAGCGCAGCGTGCCATCCCCTGGAATCCGGACAGCACGCTGCAGAATCTGGTAGCGTCGATCGAGTTGGTACTTATGGCGAATTGGCACTAATGGATCGAAGCTACGTGGCAACCAATAGTCCTAGTATCTTACTTTGATCACCTTGTCGCGGTTGGGACTGTCAATTGACAGTGTCGGTTCGTCATTTGACGATCGATATCTCGAAAGCTTCGTACCGTTGGGAGCCGTTGCAGTTCTGGTACTCGGATAGGGGTAAGATATCGGTTCACCTTGCCTAATGTAGTCGAAGTCTGAGTTCGCCTGGTGCGGCCTGCGCTGCGGCGGTCCGGTTGTCTTGCTCATGGGTCTCCACCGTGGCACGGCCCGGGAAGGGCCGGGCGTGCTACGCCGCTGACCGTCAGGGGGTCTGCCGGAGCGGGCCGAGCGCGGCGCGGTGGGTTGCGCATCGCCGACGCACCCGCCGATGCTGGTCATCGGGCCAGCAGCGTCTGCACATCGGCGTCGTGGTGTCCGGGCCCGGTTGCTCCCGGCAGTGCAGTATCCTCCCGCAATCGTTCCGCCAACGACGGTGGTGTGGAGCTTGCCAAAGACGATGACCGCAGCGGTCTTGACCGGCCACGGCGGTCCGGAGGTGTTGGAGGTCCGCGATGACGTCGCCGTCCCAGAGCCCGCGCCGGGGCAGGTGCTGGTCCAGGTGGCGGCCGCGGGGGTCAACAACACCGACATCTGGACCCGTGAGGGGGCCTACGGCAACGCCGTCGATCCGATTGCCGTGGCGGGTTGGCGCGGAGTGCCGCTGACGTTCCCGCGCATCCAAGGCGGCGACATCGCCGGTTGCATCGTGGAGATTGGCCAGGGCGTCGATGCGGGCCGCGTAGGTCAGCGCGTGGTGGTCGATCCCGCCCTGTACGACCGCGGCGACGATCATGCCAACCCGGTCGAGCTGGTGGGCTCGGAGCGCGACGGTGGCTTCGCCGACTTCGTGGTCGTGGATGCCGCGCAGGCCCATGCGGTCGACGACTCGCCGCTGAGCGACGAGCAGTTAGCGTGCTTGCCGATCGCCTACGGCACGGCCATGGGCATGCTGGAACGCGCGGCGCTCGCCTCTGACGAGCGCGTGCTGGTCACCGGTGCGTCGGGTGGGGTGGGCCTTGCCCTGGTCGAGCTCGCCGCCGCCCGGGGGGCGACCGTCATCGCCTTGACCAGCGAGGGCAAGGAGCAGGCTGTTCACGAAGCCGGCGCTGCCCAGGTAGTCCTGCGCTCTGAGCCCGACGTGACCGCCGCCATCCGCCAAGCGGCCGGTGGGCCGGTTGATGCCATCGCCGACGTGGTCGGCGGGGAGGTGTTTTCGAGGACCTTCGCGCTGTTGCGCGAGGGCGGCCGGCTGGTGATCGCCGGGGCGGTGGCGGGCGCGGTCGTAACCTTTGATCTGAGGGTGCTGTATCTGCACCAGCGGCGGCTAATCGGCTCGTCGATGCACACGCGGGCGCACTTTCGCCACCTCGTCGACCTCGCCCAACGCGGAGCCGTCTCACCTCACATCGCGGATCGGTATCCGCTGACCGCGATCCACCAGGCACAACGCGACTTCGCCAACAAGCGTTACGTCGGCAAGCTGGTCTTACGCCCTTGAACCGGGACACGCTCGTTCCTTGCTCGCGACTCCGGTGAGGATGAACACGCATCCGGCCACGACTGAGCGAGGAGTGTTTACCGCAAGCCTGCGAGTGCAGCGGCGGCTGTGTCCGCTGCGTCGAAGGCCGCGAACAATCGATGCCCTTGGGGTGGGCAGAGCTCGTCCGGGCCAAGTGCGGCCCAAACCGCACCCCCCAACCGGAAGACTGCCGTTAGCATCCCCCCGGTCATGACCGGGGCAGATCACGCGACAGCCGACACGCCACGCCTGGACGCGCTGCGCGACATCGTCGGCGACGACGGTGTCTCGGTCGACGTCGACGAGCGCGCCGCTCACGGTCGCGACTGCTGGCCGCGGCTGATCATGGCCGAGCGCGCCGGCCACGCCTCGCCGGGCCCGGATGCCGTGGTGTGGCCGGCCAGCCACGACCAGGCCGCCGCGCTATATGGCTGGGCCACCGCCGAGGGCGTGGCGCTGGTGCCCTACGGCGGCGGCGGCGGCGTGTGCGGTGGCGCGGCGGCGCCGCCGGCGACCGTCGCCGTCGACACCAAGCGCTTGGCCCACCTCGGCCCGTTGGATGACACCAGCGGCCTGGTCTCAGCCGGCCCCGGGGTCATCGGCCAGACCGCGGAGGAGTGGCTGGGTGTTCGGGGGTGGACGCTGGGCCACTTCCCGTCGTCCATCACGCTGTCGTCGCTGGGCGGCTTCGCCGCGGCGCGCAGCGCCGGGCAGGCCTCCACCAAGTACGGGGTGTTCGCCGACATGGTCGCCGGGATGACCGCCGTGCTGCCAGACGGCTCGACGCTGCAGCGCCGCCCCGTGCCGGCCACCGCCGCCGGCCCCGACCTGACCGGCATGCTGCTGGGCAGCGAAGGAGCGCTGGGACTGATCACCGACCTCGTGCTGCGGGTGCGACCCAAGCCGGCCGCCAGCCGCTACGCCGCCTGGCAGCTACCGACGTTCGCCGCCGGGTTGGACGCGGTGCGCACCGTGCTGCAGCAGGACCTTCGCCCGGCCGTGGTGCGCCTGGCCGACGAGACCGAGACCGCCATGGGTGGCTTCGAAGTGGAGGGCTGTTTGCTGGTGTGTGTCGCCGAGGGTCACGAGGGTGTGGCCGCCGCCGAGATCGACGCGTTGGCCGACGCCGCCCACGCCGTCGGCGGCACGTGGCTGGGCGAGGAACCCGCTCGCCACTGGCACGCCCACCGCTACGACGTCAGCTATCAGCTGGCCGACGCCGCCAAGCCCGGCGGCATGCTTGGCGACGCGTCGGTGGTCGACACCCTCGAGATCGCTGCGCCGTGGCGCGAGCTGCCCGACGCCTACGCGAGGGTGCGCCAAGCGCTGGCCGCCCACATGGACGTCGTTGCCTGCCACGCCAGCCACGCCTACCCCGACGGCGCCGCGCTGTACTTCACCCTGGCCGGCGTCGGCGACGGTGACGAGACCCGCGCGCGGGCCCGCTACGACGCCGTTTGGCACGACGCCATGGACGCTGCGCTGGCCGCCGGCGCGACCATCAGCCACCATCACGGCGTCGGCCGCCTGCGCGGAGGCTGGCTGACCGCCGAGCTTGGCGACGGCGGCATGGCCGCGCTGCGAGCCATCCAGGGCGCGCTGGACCCCGCCGGCGTGGCCAACCCCGGTGGGCTCGGCTTGGGCGAGGACGGCCAGGGGCCCAAGGGGCGGCGGTGAGCACCGCCACGCTGGCGCGCCTGGCCGACGTCCGCGCGGACGCCACCCACTGCACGTTTTGTCCCAAGATGTGCCGCTTCGCCTGCCCGGTTGCCGCGGCCACCGGCCGGGAAACCCACAACCCGTGGGGCATCGACCGGGCGGTGGTGGCCCTGGCCGACGGCCGCGCCGACACGGCGGTGGCCGATGCCGTGTTCGCCTGCACCGGGTGTCGCCGGTGCGGGTCGGCGTGCCTGCCCGGCCTCGACCTGCCTACCCACGTCCGGGCCGCCCGCGCCCAGTTGGTCGCCGCCGGGGTCGCCCCCCACGTGGCCGTGCCCGAGGCCCGCGCCCCCCTGGGGCGGTTGGCCACCGAGGCCGACGCCGAGGCTGACCTGGTCGTGTGGCCCGACTGCGCCGGCTCGGGCGCGGCCGACGACGCCCTGGCCGCCGTGCTGGCCGCCGCCGGGCGCGCCTGGGCGTTGCCCAGCGAGCCGGTGTGCTGTGGGGCGCGGGCCGCCGACGTGGGCCAGGCGGCTGACGCCGAGGCGCGCCTTGCCCACGGCCGCGACGGGGTCGCCGGGGCCCGGCGCGTGGTGGTGGCCGACCCGCACTGCGCCCGGCGCCTGCGCGTGGACGCCGGCGACGACCGCGTGGCAACCGTCGCCGAGCTGCTGCCCGAGCTCGTCGACGCGTTGCCCCTGCGGGCCACCGGCGAGCGCGCCGTGTGGCACGACCCCTGCTGGCTGGCTCGCGGGCTGGGGGTGACGGCGGCCCCGCGCCGGGTGATCGCCGCGGTCACCGGCCGCCCACCGCTGGAGGCCTGGCCCCACCCCGACCGCACCGGGTGCACCGGCGCAGGCATGGGCCTGCCGGCCACCCATCCCGCTGCCGCCCGGGCCATGGCTGAGGGCTGTCGCCGCGACCTCGCCGCCGCCGACGCCGACGTCGTGGTGACCGGTTGCGCCGACGCCGGGGCCACGCTGGCCGCCGGCGAGCTCACCGAGCGCCAGGTTGACCTCGTTGCCTTCGTCGCCAATCGGCTCGCCCCATGACCCACGCCTTCGGACCGCTGCGAGTCATCCTCAACCCCGCGTCAGGCCAGGGCCACCTGCGACAGCGACTCCACGCGCTGCGCGCTGAGCTCGACCAGCGCGGGGTCGATCACGAAGTCGTCCAGACCCAGGGCCCCGGCCACGCCACCGAGCTGGCACGCGAGGCGCTGGGCCAGGGCTGGCGCTACATCGCCGCCGCCGGCGGCGACGGCACCGTCAACGAGGGGGTCAACGGTTGGTTCGACGGCGACAAGCCGATCAACGACGAGGCGGTGCTGGGGGTCGTGTCGTCAGGCTCAGGGTGTGACTTCGTGCGCACCTTTGGGCTGCCGGGGCGTTTCGATCTGCTCGCCGGCCATCTCGCCTCCGAGGACGTCGCCCCGGTCGACGTGGGCAAGATCGGCTACCACGACCGCGACGACGGCGAGACCACCCGTCTGTTCGCCAACGTCGCAAACGTCGGCTGGGGCGGCGAGGTGGTGCGGCGCGCGCACCGCACGCCGCGGTGGCTGGGGCGGGTGCGCTACCTCGTGGCCGCCTACGGCGCGATCGCCGCGGCCCACCGGCCCCAGGCGCGCGTGGCGCTGGCCCACACGAGCTGGGAGCGCCCGCTGGTCAACCTGGTGGTCGCCAACGGCCAGTTCTTCGGCGGCGGCATGAAGGTCGCCCCGCGCGCGGTGCCCGACGACGACCGCTTCAACGTCCAGCTCTTCTGGGGCCGGCGCAGCCAGGTGTTCGTGCTGACCACCCGCATCTACCGCGGCGAGCACATCCCCCATCCCAACATCGCCGAGCACCAAAGCCCCACGGCGGTCGTCGACGCGCCCGAGGCGCTGCCCATCGAGGCAGACGGCGAGGATCTCGGCGTGACCCCGGCGCGCTTTTCGCTGTTGCACCAGGCGCTGCGGCTCAAGCTCTAAAGCGGCACATGGGCGGCGGTGGGGCGGGCAGGGCTCGTTTGCCACCTACAATCTCGGCGGGCGCCGATTCCTGGGGAGGTGGCCATGGCCAGCGCCAGTCGGTTGAGCCGGGCCGTAACCGCGATGGGCGAGGCCGAGGTCGATGCGCTGCTGGTCGGTCCGGGGGCGGACCTGCGGTGGCTGGTGGGCTTCGACCCGCCGCCGCTGGAGCGCTTGACGCTGCTGGTGGTGCGCGCCGACGGCCAGCACACGCTGATCGTGCCCGAGCTCGAGCGCCAGCTGGCCGTCGACGCGGGCCTGCCCGAGGAGGTGGCGCTGGTCAGCCACGGCGAGAGCGAAGACCCCGTGCAACGGGTGCGCGCCGCGCTCGATACCGCCGTCGCCGGGCGCCTGGCCGTTGGTGATCGGTTGTGGAGCCAGTTCACGTTGGCGCTGCAGGCCGCGTTGCCCGACGCCGGCTGGACGCTTGCCTCGCGGGTGCTGGCGGGATTGCGCCAGATCAAGGACGACGACGAGATCGATGCGCTGCGCCGCGCCGGCGCGGCGATCGACCGGGTCCACCAGCGCCTGCCCCGGCTGCTGGCGCCCGGGCGCACCGAGTCGGAGGTCGCGCGCGACGTCGCCGACGCGATCATCGCCGAGGGCCACGACGACGTGCGCTTCGTGATCGTGGGCTCGGGGCCCAACGGGGCGAGCCCGCACCACCAGCACGGCGACCGGGCGCTGGGCCCCGGCGACGCCGTTGTGGCTGACATCGGCGGCAGCCTGGATGGCTACTGCTCCGACTGCACCCGGAACTACGTGGTCGGCCACGCCCCCGCTGGCTACGACGACACCTACGCGGCGCTGCTGGAGGCCCAGCGCGCCGCCGTCGACGCCATCAAGCCGGGGGCCACCGCCGGTGAGATCGACGCGGCCGCCCGCGACCGCCTGGCTCAGGCGGGCCTGGCTGAGCGCTTCATCCACCGCACCGGCCACGGCATCGGCTTGGCCGAGCACGAGCCCCCCTGGATCATGGCCGATAGCGACCAGCGTCTGGAGCCCGGCATGGCGTTCTCGGTCGAGCCGGGGGTGTATCTGCCGGGGCGATTCGGCGCCCGCATCGAGGACATCGTGGTGGTCACCAGCGACGGCTGCGAGCGGCTCAACACCACCGACCGCCAGGCGGCGATGGTGACATGAGCCCCCGCCGGGACATGCAGCCCTGCGAGGCCACCCACCAGGTGCGGCGCCACGGCCTCGCCGGCGACCTGCTGGGGTGAGCCGGGTGGGTGAGCCGAGCGCTGGGCAAGGCAAGCGTGCGCGCGGGCCCGGCGAGCGCGAGCGGGTCACTGTGCGCCGGGCGTTGATCGCCGGCGCGGTGGCGTGGGCGCTGCTGGGCGTGCCGCTGTCGGTGGGCATGGCGCCCTCCCAGGGCCCGGCGAGCCCGGCCGGGGCGTTGCTGGGGCTGGTCTTTGGTGGGGTCGTGGCCAGCGCCTGGCTGTTGACCGCCCTGACCATCGACCTGTGGACGCGGCAGCCGCTGGGGCGACGACGTCTCGTGTGGACCGCCGCGGTGACGCTGGCCACGATGCTCTCGCCGGTTCTGCCGGTGGCGGCGCTGCGCGCGGGGGGCTGACGTGGCCTGCCGGTCCCGGACGAAATGAGCCCCCCATGCCCACGTGTGCCACCTGCGGAGAGCGGTTCGAAGTGCCGGCCCATGTGGCCCAGCGCTATCCGGGCTGGACCCCGCCGGACTGCCCGGCCTGCTTCCGGCGACGGTCGGCGGGCGCGACGGCCGCCGCCGGCGAGGAGGACCTCACCGTCGAGCAGGTGCTGGCGCGCTACACCGAGGGGCCCGACACGGGCGTGTTCACCGATGGCAGCGCCGAGCCCAACCCCGGTCCGGGGGGTTGGGGGGCGGTCTACGTCGTCGACGGAGCCATCGTGGCCCGCGACTGGGGTCACGAGCCCGATACCACCAACAACCGCATGGAGCTCATGGCGCTGCTGCGGGGGTTGGCGCTGGTGCCCGCAGACACCCCGGTGACGCTGCACACCGACAGCAAGCTGGCGGTCAGCACCGTCACCGAGTGGGCACCCGCCTGGGAAGCCCGCGGCTGGGAGCGCAAGGGCGGACCCGTAAAGAACCTGGATCTGGTGCGTGAGCTGGTGGAGCGTCTGCGCGCCCGGCCCGAGGCCGACATCGCTTGGCTGCCGGCCCACGCGGGCCTGCGCTGGAACGAGTACGCCGACAGCCTCTCCACCGCATGGCGACGCACACGCCTGTGAGCCGGGGCGCGGCGCCTCGGCGGCGTTGCTTGCAGGCAGTCAGCCAGCACTCTACCCTCGCCGCCTTCCAACGAGGTCGGCCCGAAGGGTCTGAGGTGGCACGCGAAGAGGAGCTTTCCGAGCTCGGCGGCGACGAGGAGCTCGAGAGCGAGGACAAGCTCGAGGAGATCGACGAGCTCGACGGGTACCGCAATCTCGGTGAGGAGACCATCGACGGGGACGAAGAGGAGGACTCCTCGCAGACCACCTCCGCTGAGAGCGGGGAAGCCAGCACCACCACCGAGATCGACGAAGCCGACGAGGAGGAGGAGGAGTCCCTCGAGGCGTTGCTGGGCACCGACGAGACGGTCACGGAGGCCTCGCCGCGCGTGGCCGGTGCCCGGGCGCCGGAGGGAATCGGAGAGGACGAGTTCACCTGTCGCGCTTGCTTCCTGGTGAAGTCCCGAGCTCAACTTGCCGACGCTGACCAGCTCATCTGCTCCGACTGCGCCTAGCCAGCCGGCGTCCCACCCGGTCGGCTCGCCGCCGGGCGCTCGGCTGTCCGCGCTCTCCACACGGGCTCGGTTTTTGCTGGCGCTGCTGGCCGGCGGTGCGCTGTTGGCCGGCCACGACCCGATCGGGTGGGGGTGGGTCGGCCTCGTGGCGCTGGTGCCCCTCTCGCTGTTGGCGCGGGCGGCCAGCGGCTCGCCTCGCCCGGTGGCAGCGGGCCTGGGGTGGGGGCTGATCGCCGGGGGCGCGTTCTTCGCCCCCCTGCTGTGGTGGATCAACCACATCGGCGAGATCGCCGCCTGGCCGCTGCTGACGACGTTCCTGGCGTTGTACGTCGCGGCATGGGTGGCGCTGATGGCCTGGTGGGGCGAGCGCCGGGGGCGGGCCGTGGTCGCCGTGGCGGCGTGGGTGGCGGTGGAGGCGCTGCGCACCGTTGCGCCCTTCGGCGGCTTCCCGTGGGGCCAGCTGGGCTACACCCAGGCCAACGCGGGACCGTTGCTGGAGGCCGCCCGCACCGTCGGGGTGTTGGGCGTGACCGGGCTGTTGGCCGCCGTGGCGATCGCGGTCGAGTGCGGCGGGGTGGCCGTGGCCCGCGCGCTGGGGGCCCAGCGTGAGCGCGATGGCGAGCCCCGCCAGGCGGTGCTGCCCGGCGGCGAGCACATCGCGCGGGCCGGATCGCGGCCGCTGGCGGCCGCGGTGGGGTTGCTGGCGGTGGGCACGCTGCTGTTTGGCACGGCGCCCGAGCCCACCGGCGAGACCGTGGACATCGCCGCCGTGCAGGGATTCGACGTGACCGGCAGCACCGGGCGCAGCCTGGGACGCAGCCGCGACATCGCCCACCGGCAGCTGGAGGTGACCCGCCGGCTCGCCACGGGGCCGGCCGGCCCACCCGACCTGGCCGTGTGGCCCGAGAGCGCTTTCGACAACGATGTCGTGGGCGCCGACGCCGATCCGCGGTTGCGCCAGACCCTCACGGAGGCGTTGGGCGTGCTCGACGGGGCGCCGCTGCTGACCGGCGTCATCGACGAGCGCCCCGGTGGTCGTTTCGCCAACAACACGGTCGCCTTCGACGCCAACGGGGATGTGGTGGGGCGCTACACCAAGCGCCACTATGTGCCCTTTGGCGAGTACATCCCGTTGCGGGGGTTGCTCGAGTGGATCCCGCCTTTGGAGCGGGTGCCGCGCGACGGTGTCGTCGGCGAGCGCGCCGAGGTCACCGAGTTGGCCGGCGCTGGGGTGGGCAGCCTCATCTGCTTTGAGGTGCTGTGGCCCGAGCTGGTCCACGAGCCGGCCGCCCAGGGCGCCCAGGTGCTGGTGATGGCCACCAACAACTCCAGCTTCGGTCGGTCGGCCGCCAGCGATCAGCACATCGCCGTCAGCCAGCTGCGCGCAGTCGAGACGGGGCGGTGGATCGTCCACGCGGCGTTGTCGGGCCGGTCGGCGCTCGTGGCCCCCGACGGGTCCGTGCATCAGCGCACCGGCTTGTACCAGCAGGCGGTTGTTCGCGACGAGGTGCCACTGGTTGAGGGACAGACGCTGGCGATGCGGCTGAACGCGGCACCGGGATGGGTGGCCGTGATCGTGTTGGCCGGTATGCTCGGCTGGGCCGTGACGGCCAGACGCCGTGCCTTCCTCGGTGGGTGATCCCCCGCGGTGCGGCGCTGGCGGCCTCCCACTAGCCTCGGAGCCATTGGGGTTGCCGATGCAGCCGGGTGGCCCTCAACCCACGCGGCCCCGTCATCTAGCGGTCTAGGATACCGGCCTTTCAAGCCGGCGGCGCGGGTTCGAATCCCGTCGGGGCCACCGCACGACGCGCGGCTGGCAGCTGGCCGCCAGGTCAGGCATCGGAGGTGGCGGTCTCGACTTGGTCGCGCATGTCGCGCCAGTACAGCGGGTCGGGACCGCCCGTTTGCTCCTCGCTGAACCAGCGCAAAAACAGCGCGAGGATGACGCCCCACAGCAGCAGCCCCCCACCGATCTTCATCAGCAGCCCAGCCATCTGCTGATCGGCGATCGCCGACAGGGCGGCCAGGCCCCACAGGTCCGGGCCGCCGCTGTAGCTCGCGTACAGCGACGTCTTCGAGAACGTCAAAAACGAGGCCGGCACGGTGGGCACGATCGACTGCGCGAACAGATACACCATGCGCGACAGATAGGACAGGTGGGGCAGCTCGGGCAACGGGCTGAGCACCGGCCACCACATGATCAACCCGGCGATCACCCACACGGCGTGAGCGATCAGGTGGACCAGGTCGTTCTCGACACTGGGGTCCAGCACGGCCGGCCAGTGGTAGAGCACCATCCACGCGTTGAAGATCAGCAGGGCCGGAAGCGGTCGAGTCAGCACGCGGGCCACGGCAAATACCGGGGCGGGCCGCAGCAGGCGGCGCAAGAGCCACCCGGGCACCCCCAAGATCAGCAGCGGCGCGGCCACCAGGGCCAGAAGCAGGTGCTGGACCATGTGGACGCTGAGCAGCTGTGCCGCCAGCGCATCCACGGGCCAGTCCACGGCCAGCCACAGCGCGGCAACGCCCAGAGCGAAGCAGACGACGTGGCTGGTGGTGACCGTGCGTGGCATCTGCCGCGCCCACTGGCTGCGCACCGCCGCGACGTAGCCGCCGACGAGGGCGGCGACGAGCAGCCACACGTCCGGGTGGGGCTGCCAGCTCAGCCCGGGCCCCGTGTGGGCGATCGCAGAGGTGGTGCTCACGGCGTTGCGCTCAGGCCGGCCAGGCTCACGACGACGACACCAGACGCTCGACACACCAGAGACGTCAGCCAGTCTAGGCACCCCCGGCTGCGAGCGCCCGCCGGCGGGCGATCAGCCCTCGGTGGCCGGGACGTGGGCGCCGCGGCGCCGCAACCGCTTTCGACTGACGGCGACGGCGGCTGCCGCCAGCGCCAGGGGCACGACCACGACCGTCACGCGCAACCCCCACGTGAGGCTCTCGATGGGGATGCCCCACAGGCGCGACAGCACGTCGTTGGTCGCCGCGGCCGACAGGAGCAGCAGAAAGCTGAAAAAGCCCACCAGGCACCCGGCGCGTAGCGGGATGTCCATTGGGTTTTGCAGCACGTGCCACTCACCGCTGAGGCCGTAGACGCGGCGCTCCAAAAACGGGTAGCCAACCAGGGCGGCGATGATCAGCCCGGGCAGCACCGCTCCGGCCACGAACGTCCCGGCGATGGTCACACCGGGCAGGTCGAGCTCCAAGGCAGGAAACAGCCGCAAAGCGCCCTCCACCCAGAACAGGAACCATTCGGGCTGGGCGCTGTTGCCCACCTCGCTGGCCACATAGGGCCCCTTCAGAGTGATGTCGGCCCATGGCACCAACACCGCCGACAGCGCCAGCGCTCCGCTGACCCACAGCATCAGCGTGGTGGACTCGACGAACTGTGACGGCCACAGCGGCTTGCCCAGGACCCAGCGGTGCCCGTCAATGCTGGGACGGGGGAACTGGGTGTGGCGCTGGCGCGTCACCAGCGCCAGGTGCACCGCCAGGCCGCCGATCAACAGCCCCGGCAACACCAGGATGTGCAGCACGAAGAACCGCGGGATCACGTCGCCGGCGGGAAACTGCCCGCCGAATATCCCGAAGGCGAGGTTCGGGCCGATCAGGGGCACGCTGAGCAGCTCCGAGTAGGCGATGCGAATGCCGGTGCCCGCCAGCGAGTCGTAGGGCAGCGAGTACCCGGTAAAGCCCAGCGCCAACGCCAGCACCAACAGCACCAGCCCGATGTGGTAGTTGACCTCGCGCGGGCGGCGAAACGCCCCGGTCAGCAGCACGCGCAGCAGATGCAGCACCACCGTTGCCACGAACAGGTGCGCCGCGGCGCGGTGGATGCGGCGAAACAGCAGCCCGCCGGTGACGTCGTGGGACAGCTGCACCACGGAGGCAAAGGCTCCCGGCAGGCGACGGCCGGAGAAGGCTTCGGCGCTGCCGGTGTAGGTGACCGGATCGGTGGTGGGCTGGTAGAACATGGTCAAAAAGAGGCCGGTCAGCACCAGCACGACCAGCGACACCAGCGCCACTTCGCCCAGCAAAAACGACCAGTTGTGAGGAAACACCTTGTTGGCGACCTCGCGACCCGGCGTGCGCAGCTGCAGGCGCTCGTCGAGCTTCTCGAACAGCAGCGCGAATAGCGGGGTCATCGCAGGCTCCCGCTAGCCCACCGGGGGGCCGACCGGTTCGGGGAAATCCCCGCGCGCCACCAGCCAGCCCTCGTCGTCCACGCCCAGCGGCAGCTGGGGCAGGGAGCGGGCGGCGGGGCCGAACGTCGGCCGGGCGCCGGCGGTCACGTCGAAGGTCGACTGATGGCAGGGGCAGAACAGCGCCTCGTCGCTCTCGCGGAACAGCGCCACGGGACAGCCCGCGTGCGTACAGACCTTGGAGTACGCCAGCAGGTTGCCGTCGACGACCCAGTCGAGGTTGGTGGGTGCCGCCGGGTCGACGGCAGGTCGCAGCAGCAGCGCCGCGGCGATCTCGTCGCCGACGTTGTCGGCCGGCCACACGGTCGATACGCCGCCGGCGGCGATGTCCTCGGGGCGCACCGGTTGGCCGTTGGAGGTCACGAGGCGCACGCCGTCGGCCCAGGACGTGCGGGTCAGCGCCGGGCCCGGCGAGGGTCCCAGCGACACCACCGGCGTCAAAAACCCCAGCCCCATCACGCCGGCGGCGCCGCTGATCAGTCGGCCCAGCAGCCGGCGTCGCGGGACGGTGGGCACGTCGGCGATGCGCGGCTGCTCGAAGCGGTCAGCCTCAGGGCGGGGCTCGACGGCCTCCACGTCGGGGAAGCGCTCGACGACGTAGCGCCGCAGCGCCACCCCCAGGGCGAGGAGCCCGACGCCGGCGCCCGTGCCGATAACACCCAGCGACCAACCGGCCAGCCACCCGACGCCGAAAACCACGCCGCCGAGCCCGGCTACCAGCGCGGCGCCCACGACTACCGTGTCGTTGGCCTCCGTCTCGGCGGGGATCCGCTGGGAGACGACGCGCAGATCCTCGCCGGGATCATCCTCGGTGCTCACCCGTCGTCCTGTTCGTCCTGTTCGTGTTGCTCGTTGCGCTCCTCGCCGGCGGCGCGGTCGTGGTGTTCGGGTGGGAACCACATGGGGCGCCCGGCCAGCACCAGCACCAGCACCAGCACCAGCCCCATCAACGCCGCCGCGAAGGCCGATGCGTACACCGGCCCTAGCTCCTGGTCCCACAGGGGGGTATACTCCTCCTGTTGGACGGTCTCCAAAAACGCCGCGATGTCGCCCAGCTCCTGATCGCTTAGCTGGCCCCGGCCGAACTGGGGCATGGCGAATGGCCCCGTTCGCGCCGCATCGGCGATCGTCTGCGGCTCGTATCCGGTCAGCCCTGGGGTGTACGCACCGCGGCCGGCGACGCCGCCTCCGCCGGCGGTGCCGTGGCAGGCGGCGCAGTTCGTCGTGTACAGGTCCTGGCCGCGGGCCGGGTCGCCCTCTGGCGGCGGCGCCACGTCACCGGTGAGGCCGAACTCCTCGGTCGCATACGCCAGGATCGCCTCACGCTCGTCGGGCGCCAGGGTGACCTCGCGCGGGCGGCTGTCAAACGGGTCACCCGGCGGCGGCATGCGACCGGTGGCCATGACCACCCGCACCAGGCTGACGGGGTCGTCGTCGATGGCGGGCACGGTGCGGCCGCTCAGCGAGCTGCCGCTGCCCTGGGGGCCGTGGCACTGCGCGCAGTTCTGCGTGTACAGCTCGCGCCCGCGGGTCAGCTGCGGCTGGCCGGGCTCGCCATCGGCGGCCTCGGCGGTGCTCATCGCCACGGCCGCGCCGACCCCCACCGCCAGCACCATGAGCCACTGCAACGCGGCCGTCGCAGAGCGCGACAGCCGAACGGGGCCACGCGGGGATAGGGGCGGCATCCTGCCCATCACTACCAGCCGGGTGCCCCCCGGACAGCGGCTGCTACCGTCATTCGCCGCTACCCCCGCCGCCCCATGCCGGGAGCCGGGCGGTGGCCCCAGGCGAGCCTCAGCGTGGAGGAGTGACCGGTGATCGACGACTCGTCGCTGTTTCTGCACGTGCTGGCGGCGATCGGGCTGGTCGGCGGTGGCATCGTCCAGGTGCTGGCCGGGGTTCGCGTGCGCGCGGCGGTCACCGGCCACGAGCTCGCGAGTTGGGCGACGTTCGCCCGCAGCGCGGGCAGCCTGATTATCGCCTCCGCGGTGGTGTCGCTGCTGACCGGCGGCCACCTCGCCGGGGCGGTGTGGACCACCGAGACCACCAGCGGGTTCTCCCGCCCGTTCATCACGCTGGGTGTGGCCGGCCTTGTGCTGCTGGCCCCGGTGGGGCCGATGCTCGGCGGCAAGCGGCTGCGGCGCCTGGCCGAGGCCGGCGAGTCCGTGGGGGCGGCAACAGCCCCCGCCGACGTGGTGGCCCACGCCCGGGGGGCCGGGTTGTGGGGACCGGTCCACTCGCTGGTGGGCGTGGGCGTAGGGCTGGTGGCGCTGATGGTCTACAAGCCCGGCTGGATCGCCGGCGGCGTGCTGTTGCTGGCCACGTTCGCCACCGGCTGGCTGGCGGGCCGCATGCTGGCGGCGCGGGCCCCCGCCCCGTGAGCGCGCCGTTGCCCGGCACACAGGCCCTACACTTGCGTGCGGTTGTATCGGCGGTCGTCAGCGAAAAGAGGGTCGTGGGCACGAAGAGCTCGCCCACCTACCAGGTGGAGATCAACCGTCAGAAGGCCGCCCAGGCCGCCGGCAACTATGAGCTGTCGGACCTGCCCGGCGGCCTGGCCCAGCCCGACGCCGCCGCGCGGCTCGGCAAGGCCCCCGAGCAGGACAAGGTTCTGGCTGGAGGCCGCTCACTGTCGGCAGTAGCCAAGCTGTCGCCGCGGGCGGGCATGGCCGTGTACGGCCGGCCCGAGTCGCGCTGGGCCACCGCCTACTACCGCCGGGTGGGCGGATCGGCGTCCATGGTCGAGCTGCTGAGCTACGCGCGCCAGCTCATCGGCATGGACCCCGAGGGCAACCTCGCGGTGTGTTTGTGTGGCCACGCCGGACAGGGCCCGTGCATCCCGCTGTGGGCGCCGCGTTCCGAGCTCAGCCTCACCGTGCAACCCAACGACCTGGTTCTGCGCTTCGACACCGTCTGCGAGCCCTGACGCCGGTGGGCCTGGACCAGGCGACGCTCGCGGCCGCTCGGGCCACGGCGCTACAGGCCGCCGACGCTGCCGACGCGATCGCGCTGGCGCGCTTCGGCCGTCCGCTGCGCGTGGACACCAAGCCTGGCGGCACGCCGGTGACGGAGGCGGACACCGCCATCGAGCGCGAGCTGGGGGGGCTGATCGGCGAGGCCCACCCCGAGCACACGACGATGGGCGAGGAGGGCGGCGGCGGCCTGGCCGCCGACCGTCCCACGTGGGTCATCGACCCCATCGACGGCACCAAGAACTTCCTTCGTGGCGTGCCCGTGTTCGCCACGCTCATCGCCCTGGTCGCCGGCGGTGAGGCGGTCGTGGGCGTGGTCAGCGCGCCGGCGCTGGGCGAGCGCACCGAGGGCGCCGCCGGCCTCGGGGTGCGCCGCAACGGCGTCGACGTGGCGGTCTCGGGTGTGGCCGACCTCGCCGACGCGCACGTGTCACTGGGCGACATCGACCGGTTGCAGCAGCCGGCGCGGCTGTGGGCGGGCGTGAGCTCGCTGACTGCCCGGGCGTGGCACGCGCGCGCCTTCGGCGACTTCTGGAGCCATGGGATGGTCGCGGCCGGCTCGTGTGACGTGGCCGTCGAGCGCGAGATCGAGGTGTGGGACGTGGCCGCGCCGGCGTGTCTGGTGGCCGAGGCCGGTGGGCGCGTCACGGACCTGGCGGGCACGCCGGTGCTGGCCAGCGCGGCGCCGGCACCCAACGCCGTGGTGGCCACCAACGGGCTGCTGCACGACGCCGTGCTGTCCGAGCTGGCCCAGCCGCTCGCCCCACCCCGCGACGCGCCGGCCTAAGCGGTCGACAGGCGCTCAGCGGGCGCGATTCGAGTCAGGCGGGCGGGGAGCCTGTGGCCGAGGCCTCTGCCCGCCAGGGCGTCACCCCGAGCGCAGCCGTTGGTGCTCGGCTTCGCACTCGGTGACGAAGGCCTCGGCGGCCTCGATGCGCTCGTCGACGCGGTCCAGGGCCTCGATGACGGCCGCGCGCCGGGAGCCGAGGGCTTCCAGCAGCGGCTTGGTGGTGGCCGAGACCGCGCGGGTGGGCGGGCGCGGCAGCGCGGTCTCGCCGTGGCGCAGCTCCTCGGCGAAGGCATCCAGGCGATCACGCTCGGCGTGGAGATAGTCGCGCTCGCGCAACAGGGCGTCGCGCTCGTCAATGGCCCGCAACAGCGCGAAATAGGCGGCTTCGGCGTCGGTGCGGGCGCTCACGACACCTCGCCGGCGTGGTTGCGCCACGCCTCGGCGGGCCGCGCCGATCGGGCCAGCGCCTGCAGCAGCCGCGCCTGGCCAGAGCAGGCGCGCGCGAAGTCGGCCAGGTGCAGCGACTCGTCGATGCCGTGGGCTCGGGTGTCGGGGTCCTCGATGCCGACCATGAGCACTGGGACATCGCCCAGCCGCTGAGTCAGCGGCTCGATCAGCGGTATCGAGCCACCCAGGCCGGCGAGCACGGTCTCGCGCCCGTAGGCCAAGGCCAGCGCGTCGGCGGCGGCCCGCACCGCCGGGTGGGCGGTGTCGGCCTCGAACGGCGCCGCGGCTGTGCCAGGGGTGGCTTCGACTTGAAGCCCGAACGGCGTGTTGCCTTGCAGCCACTCGACGAGCCGTCGCCGGGCGCGGTGGGGGTCCTGGCCGGGGGCCAGGCGCACGCTGACCTTGGCGCGCGCCGCCGGCTGGAGCGCGTTGGCGGCGCCAGCCACCTCCGGCGCGTCGAAGCCCACCACCGTCAGATGCGGGCGGCGCCACAGCCGCTCCAGCGGATGGGCGTCGGGGTCGCCGGCCAGGGGCACGCCTTCCAACAGCCCTGCCTCGGCGCGGAAGGTCTCGACGTCGAAGTCCAGCTGGCGCAGCGTGTGGCGTTCGGCGTCGGACAGCGGCCGGGCGTCGTCGGCGAATCCGGGGATGGCCACCGCGCCGTGGTCGTCGACCGCCCCGGCCAGCAGCTTGGTGAGGGCGGTGACCGGATCGGGGACCGGTCCGCCGTACATGCCCGAGTGCACGGTGTGGTCCAGCGCGCGCACCTCGACGGTGGCATCCACCAGCCCCCGCAGGCTGGTGGTCAGCGTGGGCACGCCCACCTTCCAGTTGACGGTGTCGGCCACGACCACCGCGTCGGCGCGCAGCCGGTCGCCGTGGGCGGCCAAAAACGCCGACAGATGCGTCGAGCCGACCTCCTCTTCGCCCTCGACCAGCAACTTGACGTGACACGGGGGGCCACCGCGGGCTCGGGCCCAGGCGTCGACGGCGGCGAGGTGGGCCATCAGCCCGGCCTTGTCGTCGGCGGTGCCGCGCCCGTACAGGCGACCGTCGGCCTCGGTGGGCTCAAACGGCGGCGATGTCCACGCCTCGGTGTCGCCGGGCGGCTGCACGTCGTGGTGGGCGTACAGCAGCACGGTGGGGGCGTCGTGGCCATCAGGGGCCGCGTCGCGCTCGGCCAGCACCGCCGGCGGCGCCCCCTCGACCTCCAGCAGGTCGGCGCGGTCGCAGCCGTGGGCCAGGGCCACCTGCCGCACCGCCTCGGCGCTGCGGCGCAGCTCGCCGGGATCGAAGCCCTCGGCGCTGATGCCCGGGATGGCCACCAGCGACTCCAGCGCCTCCCGATGGGCCGAGGCGCGCTGGTCCAGCTGGGTGAGCACGTCGGTGAGGTCGTCGATGGAGGCTGGCTGGGACGTCACGGGCGAAGCTCCTGGACGGGCGAGACACGACGAGGGCCGTGTGAGATCATGCCGCACACGGGCCGACCACGGCCAGCCGCGGTCAGTGACCGCCAGCGCGCTCGCCGTCGTGGCCGCGAATGCATCGCCACGCCTGGCCAGCCCCCCGCGCCGGCAGCGCGACCCCCTCCTGGTTGACGCCGATGTCAACCGCACTACGGTATGGCGGTGTTGTGTCGGGTGGGGCTCGTGGGCCCGCCCATCGTCGGGTCGAGGAGCCGACCAGGGTGAGCATCACCAGCGTGCTGGAGGGGCTGGGAACGGCGCTGCCGCCGCGTCGGCTCACCAACGAGGAGATGGCGCGGGGGCTGGACACCGACGACGAGTGGATCCGCACCCGCACCGGTATCACGGCCCGCCACGTCGCCGAGGACGACGTCGCCACCGGCGATCTCGCCGTCGACGCGGGGGCTGCCGCCCTGAAGTCCGCCGGCGGGGGCACCGTGGACGCCGTCGTGGTGGCCACCACCACGCCCGACCAGCTGTGTCCCAACACCGCCAGCGGCGTGGCCGAGCGCCTCGGCTTCACCGGGGCAGCGGCCATTGACCTCAACGTCGCCTGCACGGGCTTCGTCTACGGGTTGGCCACCGCGGCCGGGTTGCTGGCCACCGCCACCAGCGAGCGGCTGCTGCTGATCGGCGCCGAGACGATGGTGCGGTTCACCAACCCCTACGACCGCACCACGCGCGTGCTGTTCGGTGACGGCGCCGGCGCGGTGGCGCTGCGGGCCGGTCGCGGGCCGCCGAGCCACTCGGACTACACCTACGAGGACAGCTTTCTGCGCATGGAGGGCCGCGAGGTGTACCGCCACGCGGTCCACCGCATGATCGCCTCGCTGACCGCCGCCTGCGAACGCTCCGGGCTGGCGGTCACCGATCTCGACCGGGTCGTGGCCCATCAGGCCAACGCTCGCATCCTGGAGGCCGTGGCCGGGCGGCTGGGCATGCCCGTGTCCAAGTTCCCCATGACGGTGGCCGAGCACGGCAACACCTCGGCGGCGTCGATCCCCTTGGCGCTGGCCGCCGAGCCGCCCACCCCCGGCGAACGGGTGGGGCTGGTGGCCTTCGGCGGCGGCTTTGCCTGGGGCGCGGCTACCTTGGTATGGCCGCAGCTCTCCCAAGGGTGAGCCCGCCGGCGTTGCCGATGAGCCCGCTATCGCAATGGCCTGGCCGGTCCACCCGGACGTGCCCGTTCGCTTCGACCCGCGCCCCCCTGACGTGGCAATCTGCCCGCCGTGTCGGTCGGTGACCGTTTGCGACATCACCTGCGCACAAAAGGACCACGCTCATGAGCAGCTCCGTGTACGACCGTGTAACCTCGATCCTCGTCGACAACTTCGGCGTTGACTCCGCGGCGGTCAGCCCCGAGGCGACCTTTGAGGACCTCGATCTGGACTCGCTGGATCTGGTGGAGTTCGCGCTGGCCGCCGAGGAGGAGCTCGGCGTGCGCATCGAGGATGAGGAGGCCGAAGGCCTAGAGACCCTAGGCGCCGCCGTGAAGCTGCTGGAGGACAAGGGCGCCACGGTCGGCGGCGAGGGCTAGCTTTCGACCAAAAGAGGCGCGGCATGCTGCTGCAGGGCAAGCGGCTGCTGGTCACTGGGGTGCTCAACGAGTCCTCCATCGCGTTCTCGGTGGCCCGGCTCGCACAACAGGCCGGCGCGGAGATCGTGCTGACTGGCTTTGGTCGGGGACTGCGCATTACCGAGCGCATTGCCCGCAAGCTGCCCGACCCTCCCGACGTGCTCGAGCTCGACGTCACCGACGCGGGCCATCTCGAGCGCGCGGCCACCGACCTGGAGGCGCGCTGGGGCGGGCTGGACGGCGTCGTCCACGCCGTGGCGTATGCCCCGGAGAGTGCCATCGGCGCGGACTTTTTGGCCGCGCCGTGGGACGACGTGGCCACCGCCCTGCAGGTGTCGACCTACTCGTTCGCCTCGCTGTCGGCTGCGCTGGCGCCGCTGTTGAAGGCGGCCGGCGGCGGCTCGGTGGTGGGGCTGGACTTCGACGCGTCGCGGGCGTGGCCGGCCTACGACTGGATGGGGGTCGCCAAGGCGGGGCTGGAGGCCACATGCCGCTATGTGGCCCGGGATCTAGGCGGCCAGGGCACCCGCGTGAACTTGGTGGCCGCCGGCCCGCTGCGCACGGTGGCGGCCAAGGCGATCGAGGGCTTCTCGTCGATCGACGCGGCCTGGCAGCGGCAAGCCCCGCTGGGCTGGGACGTCGAGGACGCCGAGCCCGTGGCGCGGGTGGTGTGTGCGCTGCTCAGCGAGTGGATGCCGGCGGTGACCGGCTCGGTAGTCCACGCCGACGGGGGTGCCCACGCGATGGGACTGCCCCCTACGACCCCGGCGGGCGGATCGCCCACCTAGCTGTGGTTCCCCGCAGTTAGGACAACGTCGGCAGCTCGGCCTCGGCCCCCGGGGGGAAGCCGCCGGGCGCGACAGCATCAGCTTGAGCCCCCGCTGCTCGTCTTCGGGCAGCTTCTCACCCCACGTCTCGAGGCGCTGCGCGAAGCGCTGCAGCTGCTGCTCGCCCTCTGGCTGGGCACACCAGCTCCTACGAGGCGTCGTCGTACTGCGCTGCGGCCCACCGGGCCCACTCGACGTAGGCGCGCTCGATGCGCAGGCCGGCCTCGAGGGCGACGCGGAACGCGCGCTGAGGTGGGTCATCGCCCTGCCAAGCGGCGGCGAGGTCCTCGTAGAACGCCAGCTGCTCGGCGTGGGTGGCCGCCTCGCGCTCGAGGTAGGCACGGGCTTCGCCGGGCTCCAGCAGCCACAGCAGAAACACCCGCAGCATCGCCTCGTTGCGCTGGGTCCCGCTGGGCTCGGTCTCGCGCAGCCACCGCACCACCTCGGCGCGCCCCGCCTCGGTGGCGCGGTAGTCCTTGCGACCCCGCGGGAAGGTCGCGACGACCTCGGCCAGGCCCTCGGCTTCCAGCTTGCCCAGCTGGGTGTAGATCTGGCTGTGCGAGGCGGTCCACACGTTGCCCAGGGACCGCTCGAAGCGCTTGGTCAGGTCCCAGCCGGAATGGGGGGCCTCGGCGAGCATGCCGAGGAGGGCGTGGCGCAGGGACATGGGCACCTCGTCTCGGAACGTTGCGTGCAGCATACATGTCGCTATTGAAAGGTCATAATAAACGTGTTTACACTTACATGTGTTGACCAACGTGATGTTTGTAGGAGGGCAACATGGCCAAGCGGTGGTTGGCAGGGGAGATGGCCCAGCGCCTCGCCGGCTACTGGCGGCAGGGGAGCGCGGCGCAGCGGTGGCTCTTCGCGGTGGGCTCGGTGCTGATGCTGGCCGGCGTGGCCCACCTGGTGCCGGCGGCGGCAAGCGACCTGCCGTGGGTTGGCCCGGTGTCGTTTCGCAAGCCGACGCTGTTTGGCGTCTCGTTCGGCCTGACCTGTGTGACGATCGCGTGGATGCTGGCCTACGTCCGGGTGGACCGGCGTGGTCAGGTGGCAGTCGCGGCGCTGTTGGGCGGTGGCTCGCTGGTCGAGGTCGCCGCGGTGTCGCTGCAGGCGTTTCGCGGCGTGCCGTCGCACTTCAACGTGATCACTGGGCTTCCCCCTTGTAGCCGGACACCTCCTGAGTGAGAGGATTCCGGTATGGCAGAGCAGAACCACACCCGAGGGACTCGGAGGAGGTTCTCCGAGGA
>PXPH01000025.1 GCA_003021615.1 Actinobacteria bacterium QS_8_72_14 | reverse complement strand
CAGCAGCAACCCGGCGGTCAGCACCGCGCTCAAGCCGATGCACTCGGCGGCGTTGAGCTGCCCGAAGAAGCGCGCGTGCAGGTCCACGACACGCAGCGACACGCCCACGACGCGCTCGGAGCGGTCGCGCACCCGCTCGAGCTGATCGGTCTGTAGTCCCAGCGCCCGCACGGTGTCCGCGCCGCCGACGGTCTCCAGCAGCTGCTGACGCTGCTGCCCGACGGCCTCGCGCTCGTCGCGATACACCGGCGCCGAGCGCCGCAGGTACCAGCGGGCCGTGAGCACCTGCACCGGCGCAGCCAGCAGCGCCGCCAGGGCGAAGCGCCAGTCCAGCGCACCCAGCCCCACCAGGGTCAGCGCGATGAGCAGCACCGCCCGGGCGAAGTCGGGCAGCGCGTTGCGCAGCGCCTCACCGACCTCGCTGACGTCCTCGGTGATCCTGGCGCTCAGGTCGCCGGTGCCGGCCAGCTCGAGGCGCTCCAGGGGGAGGCTGAGGGCGTGATCCACGAAGCGCTCGCGCAGCTGGGCGAGGGCGCCCTCGCCCAGGCGCGTGAGCCAGGCGATGCCGATCGCACTCAGCAGGCCCTGGCCCAGGCCCACCAGCGCCAGCAGGCCCACCGGACGGCTGAGCGCCCCCAGGCCCCGCCCCGCCACCACCAGGTCGACGATGTCGCCCAGCAGCGGGGCCGCCAGCACGCTGAGCCCGGCGCCGGCGCCCAGGGCGGCCAGCGTGCCAGCCGCCAGCAGCCGGTGGGCCCGCAATAGCTGCCACACGACCGCGCCGGTGCGCGCCGGGGTGGCCGTGGGCAGCAACGCGGGCTCGGTCATGCCAGCACCATGCGGCGATAGGTCTCGCGGGAGGCCGCGAGCCCCACGTGAGTGCCCTCGGCGGTGACCACGCCGTCCTGGACCATCGCGACCCGGTCGGCCACGGCCAGCAGGGCGGGGCTGGTGGTCAGCAGGATGGTGGTGCGACCCTGGCGCAGCCCGCGGATGCCCTCCGCGATGGCGGCCTCGGTCACCGCATCGATCGCGGTGGTGGGATCGTGCAGCACCAGCACCGCCGGGTCCGCGGCGAGGCTGCGGGCCAGCACCACCCGTTGCCGCTGGCCGCCCGACAGCGATCGACCGGCCTCGTCCAGGCTCGACTCCCACCCGTGGGGCAGGGCCTGGGCCACCTCGTCGGCTCGCGCCGCCGCCATGGCCGCGTCGACGTCGGCGCCGGCGGCAGCGGCCACCGCGACGTTGTCGAGCAGGCCACCTTCGAACAACGTCGCATGATGGTGGGTGACCAGGATCGCCGAGCGCACCTCGGCCGGGTCCAGGTCAGCCAGCGCGACGCCGTCGAGGTGCACGGCGCCGGCCTCGGGGTCGGCGTCGCGGCCCACACAGCCCAGCAGGGACGCGGCGTCCTCGGACTCGGCGACGACGCCGAGCAGCTCGCCGGCGCCCACGGTCAGATGCAGCCCGGCGAGGCTGCCCGCGGCCACCCCGTCCAGGCGGATCTCACCGCGCACCGGCCGGGGCAGCGCCTTGGTCCCGGCGGTGACGGCCGAGGGCGCCGACAGCACGGCGGAAAGGCGCTGGGCCGAGGCGCGGCCGCGAGCGGCGACGCCGCTGAACCACCCCAGAACCTGCAGCGGCGCGACGAGGTACTGGGCCAGCCCCACCGCGGCCACGAACTCCCCCGGGCTGATGCGACCGCGCAGGGCCAGCAGCCCCCCGACGAGCGCCACGACCGCGAGGAACAACCCGTTCAGGCTCAAAAACGCGCCCTTGTAGCGGGCCTGGGCGCGCGTGGCGCCCAGCGTGGCCGCCAGCGAGCTCTGGCTCACGGTGTGGTAGCGCCGCCGCGCCTGCTCCTCGGCGCCGGCGCCCTTGAGCACGCGCAGGCCGGCGATCAGGTCGGCGGCCACCCCGGACGGCTCAGCACCCGCAGCACCACGAGCAGCCCCGGGGCGCCCACCAACACCACCAACCCCAGGATCACCGACGACCACAGCAGCGCCGCGCCGGCCACGGCGATGCCGACAAGCGCGCTGACCGCGGGTGGCAAGCCAAAGCACACCCGGCGCACCCGAAGGGCGTCCTCGGTGGCGACGTTGACGAGGTCGCCGGGCAGACGATCGCCACCGGCATTTCCGGCCGGCGCCACGACGCGGCTAACGAGATCAAGCTGTAGCTGTTGGGCCACGCGCAGCCCTGCCAGCTGCGCGCGGCGAAGGCCCAGCCGCCAGCTCACCGACAGGGCCGCGAACACGGCCGCGAGCACCGCCAACCACCCCAGCAACGCCGGCACGTCGCCGCCGGCGACGGCGCGGTCGATGATCACCCCGATCAACAGCGGGATGAGCGCCTCGCCGCCCTGGTGGCCGGCGAAAAAGACCGAAGAGGCCGCGAGTCGCCGTGCCTGGCTCCGCAAAACGGCCCGCGACAGCCTCGCGCCGCTGGTCACCTCGCGCGTGTGTTGTGCCATCCGATCGGTCATGCGCCTGCGACTCCCAGGCGACGGCCCGCACATCTTGCGCCCGATTGGTCACGTTATTAAAGTTCGCCTACCCTTACTTCGGTAAGGCTACTCTAATCGCCTTCTCGGGAGCATAGATGACGCAGACGCCGGACGCCGACCACGAAGCGATCGCGGCGCCGCCGCTGCCACAGCTGGCCCCACCGTGGTCGATCAGGCTCGCGCGTCCCGAGAGCGAGGATCTCGCGCGGGTCCACAGGTGGATGGCCGCTGGCCACGTGGCCGCCCATTGGGATCAGGCCTGGTCGACCAGGCGGTGGCACAACGAGCTGGCCAGCCAGCTGGCCGGCAGTCACTCCCGGCCCTGTGTGGTCGACCTCGACGATGAGCCACTGGCCTACCTCGAGGTCTACCGCGTGGTGCGCGACCCGCTGTCGGCGCACTACCAGGTGCGAACCCACGACCTCGGCGTCCACATCGCCATCGGCGAGCCACACCGCTGCGGCCGGGGGCTCGGCACGGCGCTGCTGCAGGCGACAGCCGAGGGGCTGCTCAACGCCGAGCCCGCTTGCACCCGGATCGTGGCCGAGCCCGACGACCGCAACGACGCCTCGCTGGCGGCCTTTGCCCGCGCGGGCTTTTCCACCGTCGGGCGGCTTCGGCTTCCCCACAAGACCGCCGTGCTGCTGGTGCGGCCTCGCGCCGACCACGACCTGCCACCCGCCGATCGCGACCTTCCACCCGCCGGTCGAGAGGAGCTGTGATGCAACGCGCCGGCTTGGAGGACCTGCTGCCGCTGTCGCCGCTGCAACAGGGGCTGTTGTTCCACGCCCTCTACGACGGCCCCAGCGGCCCCGAGCGTGGCGACCCCTACGCCGTGCAGCTGGTGTTGACCCTCGACGGGCCCGTCGAGGCCGCCACGCTGCGGGCGGCCGCGCAGGCCTTGCTGCGCCGCCACGCGAACCTGCGGGCGGGCTTTCAGACGGGCCGCTCGGGCCAGCCCGCCCAGCTCATCCCCCGCGCCGTCGAGCTGCCCTGGCGCGAGGTCGACCTCTGCGAGCACCCCCCTCAGGACCGCCCCGATCGAGCCGTCGAGCTCGCCGCCGCTGAGCGCGCCCGCGGCTTCGATCTCGCCCGCCCCCCGGCGCTACGGCTGGTGCTGGCCCACCTCGGTTGCGGGCCCGACGGAGAGGCGCGCCACCAGCTCATCCTGACGAGCCACCACATCCTGCTCGATGGCTGGTCCACACCGCTGCTGGTGCGCGAGCTGCTCACCCTCTACGCCCACGGGGGAGACGAGTCGGTGCTGGCGCCGGTGCCGGCCTACCGCGACTACCTCACGTGGCTGCTCGATCAGGACCACGACGCGGCACGAGCCGCGTGGGACAAGGCGCTGGCGGGCCTGGCGCAGCCCACCCACCTGGCCCCGGCCGTGGACGGCGCCACCGGTCCCGGCGCCGCGCACACGGTGGAGCTGGCGGCCGAGACCACCACGGCGGTGATCGACACCGCCCGGGACCACCGCCGAGCTCGTCGGCGCGGAGCACATGGTGGGGTTGCTGATCAACACCGTCCCCGTGCGGGTCCGCCTGCGCCCCGCCGAGCCCCTCTGCCAGGCGCTGCGCCGGCTGCAGGACGAACAGGCCCAGCTGCTGGACAGCCAGCACCTCGGCCTGGCCGAGATTCAGCGGCGAGCCGGGCTGGGCGAGTTGTTCGACACCCTGCTGGCGTTCGAGAACCACCCCCGCGACCTCCTCGACCAAGACATCGGCGAGGTGCGCATCACCGACGTCGAGGCCCACGACGCCACGCACTACCCCCTGACGGTCGTCGCCAGCCCGGGGCAGCGCCTGCGCCTAGCGCTGCACCACCGCACCGACGCGGTGACCCCGGCCAGGGCCGCGGCGCTCGCCGACCGGCTGCAGCGCCTCGTCGCGGTGTTCGCCGACGACCCGGAGCGGTCCGTGGAAGGCTGCCAGGGCGTGTCCACCGACGCGGCCAGTTGGGCGCTGGCCCAAGGCATCGCACCGGCGACGGGATCGGTGCCGACCGCCAGCCTGCCGGCGCTGTTCGCGGCGCAGGCGGCCCGCACCCCCCAGGCCCCGGCGCTGCGCTCGGCAGACGGCGAGCTTTCCTATGCCGAGCTCGACCGCCGGGCCGATCGGCTGGCCCGCCGATTGCGCGATCACGGCGTCACCGCCGGGCAGGTGGTGGCCCTGGCGCTGCCCCGCTCGATCGCCCACGTCGTGGCGTTTGTGGCCGTGCAGAAGGCCCAAGGTGCGTGCCTGCCGCTGGATGTCGACCAGCCGGGCGCTCGCCTGGCCTTTGTGCTCGACGACGCCAACCCCGCGCTGGTGCTGACCACCGCGGCCGGCGCCGACGCGCTGTCCGAGCAGCCCGGCGGTCGGCGCCTGTTGCTCGATGCACAGGGCGACATCGCCGACGACGCGGCCCCGTCCTCCCCCGCCGACACCGCCCACTTCTCCTCCCCCGCCGACACCGTCCCTCGCGATCCCGGCGACCCCCTGGCGGTCGACCCCGTCGACGACCTGGGCCGCACCGCCTACATCGTCTACACCTCCGGCTCCACCGGTCAGCCCAAGGGCGTGGTGGTCAGCCACACCGGCATCCCCTCGCTGGTCGAGACCGCCCAGACGCGCCTGGGCGTGGGCCCCGGCACCCGCGTGGCCCAGTTCGCGGCGCTGAGCTTCGACGTCGCGGTGTGGGAGATGTGCATGGCCCTGCTGTGTGGCGGATGCCTGGTCATGGTACCCGACGACCACCGCACCGACGTCGATGCGCTGACCCGCTTCGTCGCCCACGAGGCCGTGGACGTGCTGGCCGTGCCGCCATCGCTGCTGTCGGTCTTTCCCGAAGAGGCCGAGCTGCCCGAGGGGCTGACGCTGCTGGTGGGATCCGAGCCGGTGCCCGCCGAGCTCGTGCGGCGCTGGTCGCAGCGCGTCCGGGTCGTGGTCGCCTACGGGGTCACGGAGGCGACGGTCAACCAGACGCTGTGGCTCGCCCCGTCAGGCTGGGCCGGGCGCGTGGTGCCGATCGGGCACCCGGACCCGGGCACCCGGCTCTACGTGCTGGGCCCCGGCCTGGCACCCCAGGCCTTCGAGGAGCCAGGCGAGCTCTACGTCGGCGGCGACCGTGTGGCGCTGGGGTACCTGGGCCGCCCTGAGCTGACCGCCGAGCGCTTCGTGGCCGACCCGTTCGGGGCTTGTGGCTCGACCATGTATCGCACCGGCGACCTGGCGCGGTGGTCACCCGAGGGCGAGCTGGAGCTCCTCGGCCGCGCCGACGAGCAGGTGCAGATCCGCGGCTTCCGCGTCGAGCCCGGCGAGGTGGAAAGCGCGCTGCTGGCCCACCCCGCGGTGGCGGCCGCCGCGGTCACCGCCCGCGACGGCGATTGCCAGCCCGCCTCGCAGCGGCTGGTCGGCTATGTGGTGCCAGCCGACGACGCCAACATCGACACGCGACGGCTGCAGCGGCATCTGACCACGCAGCTGCCCGGCTACATGGTCCCGTGGGCGCTGGTGGAGCTGGCCTCCCTGCCGACCACCCCCACCGGCAAGGTCGACCGGGCCGCGCTGCCGGATCCCACACCCCCTGCCGGCGACGACGCCGGCGCCCCGCGAACGACCACCGAGGCGGTGCTGGCGCGGCTGATCGGCGAAGTGCTCGATCTCGAGTCAGTGGGGCTCAACGACGACTTCTTCGCGCTGGGTGGCGACAGCATCTCCTCGATCGTGCTGGTCAGCCGGGCGCGCCGGGAGGGCCTCGAGCTCACCCCACGGGCGGTATTCGAGCAGCGCACCGTCGGCGGGCTGGCCCGCGCCGCGCGTGAGTTGGCCGCCCCCTCTGGCCAGCCCAGCAGCGACGACACCGAGCTGGGCCGCGTGCCCGCCACCCCGATCATGGCGTGGCTGCGCGAGCACGACGGCGTCATCGACGGGCACAACCAGTCGATGGTGGTCCAGACCCCCGCCGACGCCGACGAGCCGCGGCTGACCAGCGCCCTGCAGGCGGTGATGGATCACCATGCGATGCTGCGCGCCCGGCTGCGGCGCTTGCCCGACGCCTGGCAGCTCGAGGTGGCCGCGCCGGGCACGGTACGCGCGGCGACGTGCCTGACGCGCGTCGAGGCCGCCGGGCTCGACGCCGAGGCGCTCGACGGGCTGGTCGACGACCACCGCGCCGCGGCCACGTCCCGCCTCGACCCCGACGCCGGGGTCATGGTCCAGGCCGTGTGGTTCGACGCCGGCCCGAGCCGCGCCGGACGCCTGCTGTGGGTGATCCACCACCTCGTGGTCGACGGTGTCTCCTGGCGCATCCTGCTGCCCGATCTGGCCAGCGCGTGGCACGCCGTCGCCGCGCAGCGAGCCGTGCAGCTAGAGCCCGTGCCCACCTCCTTTCGGCGGTGGGCCCACGGCCTCGTCGACGAGGCCCACCGACCCGCCCGCGAAGCCGAGGTGGCCCAGTGGCGCGAGATCCTCGAGCCGGCCGATCCGCCGCTGTCGCCCGTGCCGCTGGATCGCACGCGCGACGTCGCTGCCACCACCCGCCACCTCACACGCACGCTGGGACCGGAGCTGACCGGGCCATTGCTGACCGAGGTCCCCGCCACGTTCCACGGTGGCGTCAACGACGTCCTGTTGACCGCCCTGGCCTTGGCCGTAGCCGACTGGCGCCACCAGCGCGGCGGCGCACACGAGGCCGGCCACGCCGTGCTGCTCAACTTGGAGGGCCACGGCCGCGAGCAGCACGTCGTGGACGGCGCTGACCTGTCGCGCACCGTCGGCTGGTTCACCACGACGTTCCCGGTGCGGCTCGATCCCGGCGACATCGACCTGCGCGAGGCGCTGTCCGGCGGGTCCAGCGCGGGGCAGGCCGTCAAGGCGATCAAGGAGCAGCTGCGAGCCCTGCCCGACAAAGGCATCGGTTTCGGCCTGTTGCGCTACCTCAACGAGCGCACCCGCCACGAGCTCGCAGCGCTGCGCTGGCCCCAGATCGGTTTCAACTATCTGGGGCGCTTCGCCACGGCCTCCCCGCAGGAAACCCCGCCGGATGAGCTCCCGGCACTGAGCCAGGCGCTGAGCGGCTCGGTCGACGACGAGATGCCGGCGGCCTACGTCCTGGAGATCAACGTCGTCACCCGCGACCGCGACACCGGCCCGGAGCTGTCGGTGACCTGGTCGTGGCCCAGCGCGCTGCTGTCCGACCACGACGTCGCCGCGCTGGCCGACGGGTGGTTCGCCGCGCTGGACGCCCTCGTGGCCCACGCCAGCGCGCCGACCGCCGGTGGCCACACCCCCTCGGATCTGCTGGTGCCGCTGGCCCAGGACGACATCGACGAGTTCGAAGCCTCCTTCGCCGACGGCGACGCCGAGTGAGCTCCCGCGGCCGGCAACCGCGTGTTCCACCGGCAACCGCCGCTGCCCGATCAGCAACGAAAGGATCACGCATGTCGACGTCGCCTTCTCGCGGTGCCACGGTCCACGACCTCGTGGGCATCGGGTTCGGACCGTCGAACTTGGCGTTGGCGATCGCCATCGAGGAGCACAACCGCGCCGCGCCACAGCACGCGCTGGACGCCGTGTTCCTGGAGCGTCAGGAGCGCTTCGGCTGGCACCGGGGAATGCTGCTGGACGGCGCGACCATGCAGGTGTCCTTTTTGAAGGACCTGGTGACCATGCGTGATCCCGCCAGCCGCTTCTCGTTCTTGTCGTATCTCAGCGAGCGTGGGCGCCTGGCGGACTTCATCAACCGCAAGAGCCTGTTTCCGTTCCGCATCGAGTTCCACGACTATCTCGAGTGGGCCGCCGACCACGTGGCACACCTGGTGCGCTACGACGCCGAGGTCACCGACGTCGCGCCGGTGCGCGGCGAGAGCGGCGTCGACGCGCTCGAGGTGGTCGTGGGCGGCCAGGACGGCGAGCTCGCCCAAGTCCACCGCGCGCGCAACGTGGCCATCGCAGCCGGCATCCGGCCGAGCCTGCCGTCGAACTGCACACCGACCGGTCGGATCTGGCACAACCACGACCTGCTGGCCCGCCTCGCTGAGCTCCCGCCGGGGGAGCCGAAGCGCTTCGTGGTGGTCGGGGCGGGCCAGAGCGCCGCGGAAACCACCGAGTACCTGCACCGGCACTTTCCCGGTTGCGAGGTCTGCGCCGTGTTCTCGCGCTACGGCTACAGCCCCTCCGACGACACCGCCTTCGCCAACCGGATCTTTGATCCCGAGGCGGTCGACCACTTCTTCCAGGCCCCCGACGACGTCAAGCGGCGGCTGCTGGAGTACCACCGCAACACCAACTACTCCGTGGTCGACCCCGAACTCATCGACGACCTGTACCGCCGCACGTATCAGGAGCGGGTCCGCGGCGAGCAGCGCCTGCGCATGCTCAACGCCTGCCACGTGGTGGAAGTCCAGGACTTCGCCGACTGCGTCCGAGCCGTCGTGGAGTTCCTTCCCACCGGCGAGCGCCGCGAGCTGCACGCCGACGCCCTGGTGTACGCCACCGGCTACGAGCCCGTCGATCCGCTCCAGCTGTTGGGCGCGACCGCGGCGTACTGCCAGCGAACGCCCGACGGCGTTGTGGCCGTCGAGCGCGACTACCGCGTGGCCACCACCGAGGACATGCGCTGTGGCATCTACGTGCAGGGGGCCACTGAGCACAGCCATGGCATTACCTCGACGCTGCTGTCCAACACCGCGGTGCGCGTCGGTGAGATCCTGAGCTCAGTCCTCGCCCGCACATCGCCGCAGCAGGCGTGCTCGCCGCCCACGTCGGCTTCGCGGGCGGCTGGGCCCGCACCGGTTCCAGCCCGGGGTGGGGGCACCGCCCGGACGGCTGAGGCCACCACCGACCGGCCGTGATCGGCGCCGGCGAGTGCCACGTGTGGTGGGCTCGCCCCCACCACGGGCTTGACGCCTGGCGCCGCTGCCTGACGGCAAGCGAACGCGCCCGCGCGCCGGGCTACGCGCCCAGAGCCCGCCAGCGCTTCGTGACGGGTCGTGTTGTCGCGCGCTCGGTGCTGGGGGCCAGCTTGGGTCTGCCCCCGCGGCGGGTCCCGTTGGATGCCACCTGTCGGCGTTGCGAGGTGGCCCACGGCAAGCCGCGCCTGGCCCTGGCGGTGCCCCCGCTGCAGCTGTCGATCGCCCACGCCGGCGACCGGGTGGTCGTGGCCGTGTCACGCGGGGTGGCGGTGGGCGTCGACGTTGAGACGGTTGCCAGCACGCCGGCAGATCCGGGCCTGATGGCCGACGTCCTGGCTGCCTCCGAGCGCCTGGCGGTGACGTGGCAATCCGAGCCGCAGCGGCCCTGGGCCGTCGCCAGGCTGTGGACGCGCAAGGAGGCCGTGCTCAAGATCGACGGCCGAGGAGTGGTCGCCGAGGCGATGTCGACGGTGGTGGTCAGCCCACCCGCGCAACCGGCCCGGCTCGTGGCCGGCGAGACCGACCCGCCACTGCCGCGACCGGTGGGGCTATGCGACCTCGACCCCGGCGGACCCTACGTGGCCAGCCTGGCAGTGGGGGGCCGCACGGCCCCGGCCGTGCGTCAGGGGTGGTGGGCCCCGCCAAGCGATCAAGCGACCGCGGCGCCCACACACCCTACGCCGTCTCGATGATCAGCGCGTCGCCCTGACCCCCGCCGCCGCACAGGACCGGCGCACATCCACCAGCCGCTGGCGGGGCCGCGTTTCGGCGCGGCCCGGGGAGGCACCCATGTCGAACCCCAGCATGGAGGCTGAGTTGAAGGCATGGAGTCCCAACGCCTCAGATAAACGGGCCCACAACATCTTGTATCGGTAGAGCTAAGCGGATACCCCCTCTACGTGAATATAGGGTGGCAATGTTCTGGATCCGGTCGGTGGGTGCTAGAACTCGAGTATGAAAATCTCTCAGGTAAGGCTTGGAACAAGCTCAGGCTTCAAAATTGAGTGATTTCCAATTAGCGTGGAGATTGGGCGGTGGGCTTGTAGTTGCTGTCCTGGCGGCCGTTATGGTGTGGATTGTCTCAGTGCCGGTATTAGGTCCATTCTTTCAGATTGAATATTGCATAACGAATGTCATGCCTCAGGGGGATCAGCTAACGGCTGGTCCGCGATTTAGCAGCCCAATTTCAATAGAATGCCAGTATTAAGGTTTGGGGTGGGTTTCTGAGACCGACGCCCGTCCCTTAGGGTACGCCCTGAGTTTGTTCGGCTCAGGTGGCATTATTATGGGGTCTATATTACATTTCCTCTTGCTTCGTTTCCGATGTCGTAACTTCAGGAAGATGGTGCCGGCAGAGAAGGCGAGCCGTTTGATACTTGCAGTGATCAGTGTGTTTGCTCTTGTGCCGATAGCTTTTTTGTTGGCAGAGTGGAGTTCGGCTGCGGCTGGGGATCGGACCTCGATACCTGCGTTGCTGTTGTATGTGGCTCCTTTTGTAGTAGGATTGCTCTTGGTTGGAATCGAGTTTTATTGGGTATTATTACGTCCGCCTTCGTCACGTGGCTAGCCTCGCCTATTCACACAGGTGGCCGCGTGGCGGGGTGGTGGCGATGAGATGACCCCCTGACCTG
>PXPH01000019.1 GCA_003021615.1 Actinobacteria bacterium QS_8_72_14 | reverse complement strand
CGAAGCCTTCAAGACCGACCCGGACCCGTTCGGGATCGCCTCACCGACTCGAACCCAGCCCCTCTCGACCCCTTCCCGAAGCTGGTCGGTGGATTGAGGCTTAACACCACCCGCGCTGCTGCATACCCCGCACCCGCCACAAGGCCAGAAGTCACCACACCGAAAGTCACTGTATATATATCCAGCATCGTCCGCCCAAAAAGGGGCTCCGTCACGAACTGCGTGCCAAAACTGTAAAACTCCCGTCTCTCTATGGTGGTAATATTTTGTTCTTCAACCCGCTTATCCAACTCAACGTTGAACCCCATAGGCATTAAGAGCACAAGGGCTGCCAGCGCCCCTACCGTGGCAGAGACAATAAACGGCCTCGACATGCCCATTCTCCTCTGAACAGGACGCGGCCAACATACTCCCTGCCGCTACCCCCATGCAACCTCGGTTCCTCACAGTCCACTGCTAAGCCATTGCGTATCAATATGCCGGCATTCTAAACGTTGATGCGCCGCTCGAGTGGGAGTTCGGCGAGCCCTTGATCACTGTCAACACCAATGAGGGGAGACATGGGCATCACTTCAGGTATGACATCACCCGGGGCGCCGAACGGGGCGAACTCGACGGGAGCGATCGGGTGTGCGTAACAGCGGGCAATTTTCCGGCCACGAGCCCATACTTCTCGTTCGCAGTGGCATACGGCGCACATATTTCCTCGTCAGATTACGACGAATGTGCTGACAGAATATGGGGCGAGCACACATTTAAGGCAGAGGATCAAATGACCGTTTACATTCTCACGTCATAGCCGGAGGCGTGACGTAGCCAGCAGCGGAACCGGCGACCCCATGTCGGGATCGGCGGCTTGGAGGGCCGGAAGGGCCACGTGCTGTGGAACCCGGCCCTGGGCGTGCAGCGTCCAATCTCACGAACGGCCAGAAGGAGGCCCTGTCAGGAGGAGACGACGATGTGGCGAGCGGTACTGGCCTTGATGGCCATCGTGGTGCTATCAAGCTGTGCCCCGGGGGAAGGGACACCGCGGTCGGGGTCAATGCCGTCACCCTCGACCGGGTCCGCACAGCGGCAAGACGAGGCGTGGGGTCCCTTGGCCGTGGCGGACTACGAACACGGCATGGAAGCTCTCATAGAGGGAGTCACGCTGCGAATCACTGACGAATGCGTTTTCATGACGTCAGAATTGCTCGAGCAGCCCCGGTTGCTCGTGTGGCCCGCGAGCCGCACGACGTGGAACGAAGACACGCGCAGCATCAGCATACAAAACGACGACGAAGAGACGATCACCGTCGCCGATGGGGCTCGAGTGAACATGGGCGGCGGAGCGAGCAAGATCGACAACTTCGACAAGGCGGACCAACATCTCGACTGGGTTTCTAAGCCCTCGCCGACATGTCGGAGCGACGTGGTCTGGGTTGTCGGAAGCCTCTACAAAGCACCAACCTCGTAAGGCCGGGTAGCCGCGAAGAGCGCTGCGGCAACCCCCCGACAAGGAGCGCTGAGGAAGCCAGGACCAGCTAACGAATCACTTTCACACTGGCTTTCCACGTAATCGGTATTCGGGATGCCAACACATTTTTAGCACAAGATGACCCGCTCGCGCTCGGCCAACAGGCGGTGTGGCCGCCGGTGGGCCGGGGCGGTGGGCCGGGCCACGTTCATCCGCTCGGCGGATCGCGCGATCGGCCACCCCTGGCACAACACCAGCTCGGCCAGCATCCGCCGTCCCCGCATGGGCAACATCGCCTGCTTGTGCGTACGCTGTCCCACGAGAGCCTCCTTGCCAGGACCTCACTGCTTCTGTCCGGCACGAAAGCTCTCACCTTGGAAACAACCCTTCCGAGGAACTACAGCTAGGCGATCACCCCAGCGACGTGGGGGCCAACACGGAGACCGACCAACGCCCCGCGTGAGCGGCCCGACCTCGGCCCAAGTTGAGTAGGGTCAGATGGGAAGGGCTGGACTTGGCGCTCGTTGCCGCAGTCGACCTTGTAGCGCTTGTGCTCGCAGGCTCTGGTCCTGCAATGAACACCGCTGACTCGATGCCACAGGGACTCGACGTTGGCCGAGGACAGTCGGTGGGTACCGCACGCGGATGCCTCGGCGGCGCGCTGGCTGTAGGGCGTTGGACCGGCGGAGGAGATCGCCGAAGAACGCGAGCTGGGCCGCCGTCACCGCGAGCCGTTGAAGCGCACCCGATCTATGTCAACGAGGACCTCGCTGGATGCGCCGCGGGATTGCAGACATTGAGCCGCATCAAGCGCGCCGTGGGACCGGGCTTGCCAACGTCGTCGCCGCGTCGCTGGCGAATCTCGCCGATAGATTCCGTGGCGTGGATTCGACCGATCAGGTGGCGTTTCCCGCCGGTTTGCCCCTCGGGCAGCTGCGGGCCGCGCTGCGCCGCGCCGGGGCACTCTTTGCGTTCGTCCACGGCAGCCGCGCGCGCGATGCTCACCAGCCGGACGCCGACGTCGACGTCGCCGCGTGGTTCGGGCGCCGCGTCGCCTCGTGGGAGGTCGAGCTGCCGGCGGGTGTCGATCTGCTGGTGATCGACACGGCCGGGTTGGAGCTTGCCGGCCGGGTCGCCCAGCACGGCGTCCTGCTGTTGGACGAGGATCCGCCGACGCGGGTCGCTTGGCAGGCCGACCGGCGCAAGCGCTACCTCGACGAGGCGCACCGGCGAGCCGAGTTCGTTTCCACGGTGCTTGGGGGTGGTTGACCCGGTCCGACTGGCCCGGCTGCTGCAACGCCTGGGCGAGCAGCTGGCTATCCTGCGCGATCGCGCCGCGGAGGACCGGGCGGCCCTGCGCGCCGACGAGGCCCGCCTGTCGCCGGTGCTGCTGTGCGTAGTGGGATTATTGGGAATGGTGAGCCCCTCTATTACTGGCCTTCCTTCTTAGAGCGAGGCCTCGGAGCGGTGTAGGGGATGAATGTCGTGCGCACCGTCCTGCTGACGGCCGTCGTTATACTCGCCGCTCTGGCGGCGGTGCTCGCTTGGTTTCTGTTTCCCTACGATCCGTTGGTAACAGGTATAGAAGGGCTTGCGGATGACGAACGACGTCAGGCTGCACGAGAAGGGGTGGACTTCGTATTGCTTCGTTGCTATGACAATCCAATAGATAGGGTCTTCGTGCGACACATCGATGTGGTGGATGTCGAAGAGCGCGCAGAAGGGACTGTAAGTAGAACCGATCAGCGGGAATCTGCATTGGCGGGGATGACCGTGCGCATTAGGACGTATACCTTCTTCCGTGAGCCTCTAAGGTCACACCTTCTTGATGGCGATGCCCCGCAGACTGCGAATCGTGAGAACTGCGGCCCTCCCGTGAACGTAGTGCCGTGGTGACGGATAAGGGCACAGTAGAGACAGTGACGTGGGGAGATAATAATCAGTTGTGCTCCTTAGCAGTTGAGTTATGCTTGGCAAAAAAGTACTGGTGGATCGCGGCCCTGACGGTATTAAGCAGGAGGTAAGGGGGAGGGTGGGTTACACCGCAGTCGGGACGTGGCAAGAATGGATTGGAGGCTCTCGTGCGGTTGAGTGTGGAGGGTGGGTTGTACTTCTTGATGATGGGTGCAGTTGTAGGCATGCCAGCTGAAGAAGCTGTTGGCGGTCCCCTGGGCCAAGATGGAATCGGAAGTGGAATGGGGAAGCAAGTGAGGCCGAGGTGGCGGAAGAGCCGCGATTGGAGGGGGACAGCGAGGTACGCTCCTCTTCTGCAAAAACTGAAGCGCGTGGACAGGGCACAGTTGTATTAAGCGATGAGGGGGACGGGTTGGCCCCGTCGTCTACCTGTACAGTTTTTGGACGGTCCAACCCGGCCTGACGGCCGGCCTCGACGTAACCGCGCACCGTCTTGCGATCCAGCGACACCCACCCGGCGACCGACCGCAGCTCCTCGCCGCGCAGCCACAGCCGCAAGACCTCGCAAACCTCGACCATGCGAACCTCCCGGTAGGCCATGTGCCCTCCGTCGCGGTCGTCTCGACTTAGGACACCGAGTGCAACCAACAACCCACCAAAACCCATGAAACCGGTCCCATAACTGGCAACCGGGTGGTCCCATGCCCGTGGCGACAACCCCCTCAGGGTGGTCCCATATCCATGGCCAGTGACAGTTCGGTGGCGGCCGGCACTGACGACGCGTCGGGGTCCCACGAGTCGAAGGGCTTGGCTGGTAGGAAACCCGCCGCGGCGCCGCCGGTTGGCCAGGCCGGCCGCGTCGCGGCCGGCGGCCTCTTGGGCGAGGACCACGGGCAGCACTTCGCCCGGGGTCTGAAGCGCTGCGACCGGCCGGTGGGGATGGTCTCGGCGGCCGCACGGCGCAGAGGCGGCAGCCGCAGGCGCCCGGCGAGCCGGTCGACTTCCGACTCGAGCTCTTGGAAGGGGTGGAGGGTCGTCAACGAGACAGCCAGCGGTTGTGGATTCGGCGGACAGAGGTGTATGATTATGCAACCTTATGCATAGGGGTGTGTCATGACCTCGGTGGGTGTCGTCGGCGCCTCGGGCTATGGCGGCGGTGAGCTGCTGCGGCTGCTGGATGGCCACCCGGCGCTGAAGGTGGCCACGGTTACCGGCGGCGAGCAGGCCGGGCGGTCGGTGGCCGAGGCCCTGCCGCACCTGGCCGGCCTGGCAGTGGCCGAGCTGACCCTGCAGCGCAGCGAGCCCGAGGCGCTGGCCAACTGCGAGCTGGTGTTCTTGGCCACCCCCCACGAGCCGAGCCTGGAGCTGGCCCCCGCCCTGGTCGACGCCGGCGCCCGCGTCATCGACCTATCGGGGGCGTATCGCCTCGACGCGGCCACCTTCGGAGCCCACTACGGCCAGACCCACCCGGATCCGGGCCGTGCGCCGGCGCCCTACGGCCTGCCCGAGCTGTTCCGCGACGGGCTCGCCGACGCGCCCCTGGTCGCCGTGCCCGGGTGCTATCCCACCGCCGCGCTGCTGGCGCTGGCGCCGTTGGCCGACGCCATCGACTCCGAGTCGATCGTGGTCGCGGGCATGAGCGGCACGTCGGGGGCGGGGCGCAAGCAGCGCCCCGACCTGCAGGCGTCCCACGCGTTCGGCAACGCCGCCGCCTACGGCGCGCCAAGACACCGCCACGAGCCCGAGATCGCGGCCCGCTTCGCCGATCTGGAGGGCGCCAGCCCCGCGCTGACGTTCGTGCCCCACCTCGTCCCGACCAGCCGCGGCCAGCTGTGCACCGTGGTGGCGTCGCTGGTGCCGGGAGCCAACAGCTTCGTTTTGAACGCCGCCACGGCCATGTACCACACCGAGCCGTTCGTCACGGTGCTGGCCGAGGAGTGGCCCGCCACGGCCCACGTCGCCGGCGGCAACGGGGCCCACCTGCGCGTGGCCCTCGACCACGACGCCGAGCGGGTCGTCGCCAGCTGCGCCATCGACAACCTCGTCAAGGGCGCGGCCGGCCAGGCGATCCAGTGCGCCAACGCCGTGCTGGGCCTGCCCGAGACCACCGGGCTGAGCCCTGCCGGGGTGTATCCGTGAGCCCGGCCGCCGACGGGCACTGCCCACAGTCGGGCGGCGCCGGCGACGACACGGCCGGCGCGACGAGCCCTGGCACGGCTGCCACCGGTGCAACCACCCACCCGACTGTGGCGGTCACCCCGCTGGAGGGGGGCGTCTGCGCCGTCCCCGGCGTGCGCGCCGCCGGCACCGTGGCGGGCTTGAAGCCCTCCGGCAAGCCCGATCTCGCGCTAGTCGCGGCCGATCGGGTGGTCAGCGCTTGGGCGGTGCAGACCACCAACGCGGTGCCCGCCGCCCCGGTGCAGCTCACCCGCCAGCACCTGGCTCACACCGGCGGACGCGCCCAGGCGGTGGTGGCCAACGCCGGCTCGGCCAACGCCTGCACCGGCGCCGACGGGCTGGCCACCGCCCAGGCCACCGCGGAGCGCACCGCCGGCCTGCTGGGCTGCGAGCCTGCCGAGGTGCTGGTGTGCTCCACCGGCGTCATCGGCGAGCCCATCGACCGCCAGCGGCTGCTGCAGGGCCTGCCGCGCGTGGTGGCCACCCGCGAGGCCAGCGCGCAGGCGGCGGCCGACGCGACCAGGGCCATCAGCACCACCGACACCGTGGTCAAGCAGGCGTCGGTGCGTGCCACCGACGAGCGCGGCGCTTGCGTCGTGGGCGGGCTGGTCAAGGGGTCGGGCATGATCGCCCCGGAGCTGGCCACGATGCTGGCGGTGATCACCACCGACGCTGACGTCGCCCCGATGGCGCTGCGCAGCGTCGTGGCCGACGTGTGCGAGCGCACCTTCGGGCGCATCACCGTCGACGAGTGCCTGTCGACCAACGACGCGGTCGTGGCCCTGGCCACCGGCACGGCTGCGTCGCGGTGCTCCATGGCCGCGCTCACCCGCGGCCTCGAGGCCGTGTGCGGCGATCTGGCCGAGCAGGTCGTGCGCGACGGCGAGGGCGCCTCCCGGCTGCTGCGGGTCCATGTCACCGGCGCGGCCGGCGACGACGACGCCGTGGCCGTGGCCCGCAAGGTCGCCGCCAGCGACCTCGTCAAGACCGCCCTGGCCGGCGGCGACCCCAACTGGGGGCGGGTGGTGGCCGCGGTCGGCGCCGCCGGCGCCGGTGGCAGCGGCCGTGACAGCGACGCCGGTGGCAGCGCCAGCGACGCCGGCGGGCCCGCCAGCGCGCACCCGGCCCACATCGACCCGCAGCGCCTCCACGTGCGCTTCGGCGACGTCACGGTGTGCCGCGACGGCGTCGCCGCCGGCTTCGACCAGCAGCGGGCCGCCGCCCAGCTCGCCGGGCCGGACGTCGACTGCACCATCGACTTGGGCCTGGGCACGGGCGCGGCGACGGTGACCACCTGCGATTTGACCCACGGTTACGTCTCCATCAACGCCGACTACACGACCTGACCAGTTGTGACCCGAGTCGCTCACCCAGCCAAGCGGTGGCGACATGGAACCCGAGTCGCTCACGCAGCCAAGCGGCAGCGACCTCCGAGAAAGGCCCAGCCTGTGACCGCCCCGGCCCCGCTGACCGACCGCACCAAGGCCGCCCAGGACAAGGCCCGCGTGCTGCGCGAGGCGCTGCCGTGGATCACCCGCTGGGCCGGGCGCACCGTGGTCGTCAAGTACGGCGGCAACGCCATGGGCGACGACGAGCTCGGCGCAACCTTCGCCGGCGACGTGGCGCTGCTGGCCTCGGTGGGCCTCAACGTCGTCGTCGTCCATGGCGGGGGCCCCCAGATCTCGGCGCTGTCGCAGCGGTTGGGCGTGCCGGCGCAGTTCGTTGACGGGCGCCGGGTCACCGACGAGGCCACGCTGGGCATCGTCAAGATGGTGCTGCTGGGCCAGGTCAACCCTGAGCTGGTGGGCCTGGTCGAGCGCGCCGGCGCGCGGGCGGTCGGCGTGGCAGGCACCGACGACGGCCTGCTGCAGGTCACCCCGGCCGGCCAGGGGCTCGAGCGAGTGGGCGAGGTCGACCGCGTCGATCCGCGCATGCTGAACACGCTGCTGGCCGACGGCGCCGTGCCGGTCGTCGCCGGCTTGGGCCGCGGTCCCGACGGCGCCGACTACAACGTCAACGCCGACGCGGTGGCCGGGGCGCTGGCCACCGCGCTGGACGCCGACAAGCTCATCTACCTGACCAACGTGTCGGGCCTGTACGAGGACTTCGGTACCGACGCGCAGACGCTGCTGTCGACGGTCACCGTGGCCCAGCTGGAGCGCATGCGCGCCGAGGGGGCGCTGCACACCGGCATGGCGCCCAAAATCGACAGCGTCCTGGCGGCGCTGCACGGCGGGGTGGGCCATGCCCACCTGCTGGACGGGCGCATCGAGCACGCCCTGCTGCTGGAGATCTTTACCGACGAAGGAGTCGGCACGATGATCGTCGCCCCCGGAGAGTCGGCACGATGATCGTCGCCCCCGGAAAGGAACACCCATGAGCCCGTCGCGGACCACCGCGGCCACCGATGCCGCCGACGGCCAGCTCGTTGCGCGCGAGGCGGCTGCGCTGCTGCCGACCTACGGGCGCCAGCCGGTGGCCTTCGCCTCGGGCCACGGCCCGTGGCTGGTCGACACGGCCGGCAACGAGCACCTGGACTTCGTGTCGGGGTTGGCGGTGACCAACCTCGGCCACGCCCACCCGGAGGTCGCCGACGCCGTCGCCGAGCAGGCGCGCCGGCTGGCCCACACCTCGAATCTGTACTACACCGAGCCCCAGATCGCCCTCGCCGAGCGCCTGCAAGCCACGCTGGGCTGGCCCGACGGCCAGGCGTTCTTTGCCAACTCGGGCGCCGAGGCCAACGAGGCGGCGCTCAAGCTGGCCCGGCGCTACGGCAAGAGCCGCGACGACGCCAAGGTGCGGGTCGTGGCGCTGTCGGGGGGCTTCCACGGGCGCACGCTGGCGACACTGGCCGCCACCGTGTGCGCCGTGTGGCTCGAGGTCGTCCAGGGCGAGGCCGGCGTGCGGCCGCTGCGGGCCGACGTGCTGGCCGCCGCCCGCGCCGCCTGCGACCGCCACGACGCGCTGCTGGTCGTTGACGAGGTCCAAACCGGCCTGGGGCGGCTGGGCAGCTGGTACGGCTTCCAGCAACCGGTGGGGGAGTCGGGTGTGACGCCGGAGGCCGCCGGCGAGCGCGTGGCCCCCGACGTCGTGTGCCTGGCCAAGGCCCTGGCCAACGGCCTGCCCATCGGGGCGATGGTGGCCCGCGGCGAGGCCACCAAGGCGTTCGGGCCCGGCGACCACGCCAGCACCTTCGGCGGCCAACCGGTGGTGTGCGCCGCGGCCAACACCGTCATCGACGTCATCCAGCGCGACGGCCTGGTGGCAGCCGCCGCCGAGCGCGGCGCGCCCCTGCGCGCCCGTCTCGACCGGCTCGCCGTGGACCACGACGACGTCGTCGCTGCCCGGGGCCAGGGCCTGCTGCAGGCGCTGGTGCTGGCCGACGCCCGCGCCGAGGAGGTGGTGGCCGCCGCGCTGGACCGCCACCTGATCGTCAACGCGGTGGCGCCCGGCGTCGTGCGGTTGAGCCCGCCGCTGATCGTCGACGAGTCTTTGACCGATCGGGCCGTTGAGGGGCTGACCGCCGCGCTCGACGACGTTCGCCACGAGCCCCGCGCTCGGGGCTGACGTCACCGGGGCTGCCACCAGGGAAGGGGAAGAGGTGAGCGACCACAACCCGCCGACGGTGCTGGTGGTCGAGGACGACGCCGGTGTGCGCACGCTGATCGAGACGGTTTTGGAGGCCGCCGGCTGTCGGGTGATCTCGGCCCGCGACGGGCTCGAGGGGTTGGTCAAGCTGCGCGGCCACGAGCCCGCCGTGCTGGTGCTGGACATCATGATGCCCGACGTGGGCGGCCTGCGGGTGCTAGACGAGCTGGCCCAGGAGCACGCCAACGTCGCGGTGGTGGTCGTCACCGGCAAGCCCGACGCCGCCCAGGCCGCCCGCGACCGCCTCGGTGACGCGTCGGTCTTCGCCAAGCCCTTCGACATCGACCAGCTCGCCGAGCGCGTGACCACGCTGGCGGCCAACACGGCGGGCGACGCGTGACCGCCGCGGCCACTGCCGAGCGGCGCGGTCACCTGCTGGCCGTCGCCGATCTGGACGCGGCCACGCTGCACGGGCTGTTGGACGCCGCCGACGCCCACAAGCGCGACAACACGGCGCTGGGCCCTCGCTTGGAAGGGGCCGCCGCCGGGCTGCTGCTCGAGAAGCCCTCGACGCGCACGCGGGTGTCGACCGAGGTGGCCGTGGGCGACCTGGGCGGGCAAGCGGTGACGCTGTCGGCCGACGAGCTGCAGCTGGGCCGTGGCGAGAGCGTGGCCGACACCGCCCGCGTGCTGTCGCGTTACCTCGACGTGCTGTGCGTGCGCACCATGGCCCACCAGCGCCTCGTGGAGCTGACCGAGGCCGGCTCGATTCCGATCGTCAACCTGCTGTCCGACGAGGAGCACCCACTGCAGGCCCTGGCCGACCTGCAGACGGTGCGCGAGCGCTGCGGCGAGCTGGGCGGGCGCACCCTGGCCTGGGTCGGTGACGGCAATAACGTCGCCGCCTCGTTGATGGCCGCTGCGGCCATGGCCGGCATGCGCGTGCGGCTGGCCTGGCCGGGTGGCTACGGGCTGTCATCGGCCCGCCTGGACGCCGCCCGGACGCTGGCAGACGCCCACGGCGGGGAGGTCACCATCGCCATGAGCCCCGCCGACGCGGCCGACGGCGCCGACGTGGTGGCCACTGACGTGTGGGCCTCCATGGGCCATGAGCCTGAGGAGCATGCTCGCCGCACCGCCTTTGAGGGCTACACGGTGGACCAGTCGCTGCTAAGCCACGCGGCGCCGCAGGCGTTCGTGCTGCACTGCCTGCCGGCCCACCGCGGCGAGGAGATCACCGGCGAGGTCATTGACGGCCCCCGCAGCGCCGTGTGGGACGAGGCCGCCAACCGCCTGCACACCGCGGCGGCGGTGCTGGCGCACTTCGCGCCGGGAGCGCTGCGGTGACCACCTCGACGGTCGACCGTCACCAGCGCCAGGCGTGGCTGCGCGAGCTCGTGGCCAGCCTGCGCCTGACCAGCCAAAGCGACATCGTGGCGGCGCTGGCGCGCCGCGGTGTCACCGCGACCCAAGCCACGGTCAGCCGCGACCTCGACGAGCTGGGCATCGCCAAGGTCCGCGGCGCCGACGGCGAGCTCAGCTATCAGCTGCCGGAGCCCGGCGGCCTGGGCCAGCTGCTGCGCCAATTCGTCAGCTCGGTGGCGGCGTCTGGCAACCTCGCGGTCGTGCGCACCCCCCCGGGGGCGGCCGGCACCGTGGCCAGCGCGATCGACGCCGCCGAGCTCGCCGAGGTCCTGGGCACCGTTCAGGGCGACGACACGCTGCTGGTCGTGGCCGTCGAGGGCACCACCGGGACCGCGGTCGCCGACCGCCTGACCGCCATCAAGGAAGGACGCTAGCCATGCCTGCCGACAAGCGCCTCGTGCTTGCCTACTCCGGTGGCCTCGACACCTCGGTGGCGATCCGCTGGCTCGCCGAGCACAAGGGTTACGAGACGATCGCGTGCGCCGTCGACATCGGCCAGACGGGCCCACCAAACCCCCAGACCACCGGCGAGGGCGTCGGGCCCGGCTCCACCGAGCTCAAGCGCGTGCGCCAACGGGCGCTGGACTGCGGCGCGGTGGACGCCGAGGTGGTCGACGCCACCGCGGAATTCGCCGAGGACTTCGTGGGGCCGGCGATCGCGGCCAACGCGCTGTACATGGGCAAATACCCGCTGGTCAGCGCGTTGAGCCGCCCGCTGATCACCCGCCACCTGGTGCGCACCGCCCGAGCCCACGGCGCCGACGCCATCGCTCACGGCTGCACCGGCAAGGGCAACGACCAGGTGCGCTTCGAGGTCACCGCCATGGCCATCGCCCCGGAGCTGACCGTGGAGGCGCCCATCCGCGAGTGGGGGCTGTCACGCGAGGCGGCCATGGAATGGGCCGCCGCTCGCGACATCCCCATCCCCATCACGCGCGCCTCGCCGTACTCCATCGACGAGAACCTGTGGGGGCGCACCGCCGAGTGCGGCGTGCTAGAGGACCCCTGGATCGAGCCGCCCGCCGAGGTCTGGGAACGCTCGGTCGACGTCGCCCACGCCCCCGACGAGCCCGAGGAGCTCACGCTGAGCTTCGTCGACGGCCAGCCGGTGGCCGTCGACGGCAAGGAGCTGGGCTTGGTCGACCTGATCGCCGAGGTCGACCGGCGCGCCGGGCGCCACGGCGTGGGGCGCATCGACATGATCGAGGACCGCCTGGTGGGCATCAAAAGCCGCGAGATCTACGAGTGCCCGGCGGCGATGACGATCCTGGCGGCCCATCGTGATCTCGAGGACCTGTGCCTGGAGCAGGAGCTGGCCCAGGAGAAGCGCTCCATGGAGGGGCGTTACGCCCAGCTGATCTACAACGGCCTGTGGTTCACGCCGCTAAAGACCGCCTTCGACGCGTTCGTGGCCACCAGCCAGCGCTATGTCGCCGGCGAGGTGCGCCTCAAGCTGCACAAGGGGCACGCCGCCGTCGTGGGGCGGCGCAGCGACCGCGGCCTGTACGTGACCGGTCTGGCCACCTACGACGAGGGCGACGCCTTCGATCAGAGCAAGGCCGAGGGGTTCGTGCAGCTGTGGGGGCTGCCCACCAAGGTGTGGGCCCAGCGCCAGGGGCCCGGCTCGGGGGTCAAGCCGGGCTCGGCGCCCGACCCCGAGACCCCGGCGTGACCGAGGGCCGGCTGTGGGGCGCCCGCTTCGAGGACGCACCCGACGCGGCGGCGTGGCGCCTGGGTCGCTCGGTGGAGTCCGACCATCGGCTGTGGGCCGAGGACCTGGCCGGCAGCCGGGCCCACGCCGACGAGCTGGCCCGCGTGGGCCTGCTCGAGCCGACCGACCACGCCGCGATCCTGTCGGGTCTGGAGGCCATCGCCGGTGAGCTGGCCGAGGGGCGCTTTCCGTGGCAGGACACCGACGAGGACCTGCACGGGGCCATCGAGCGGCGCCTGATCGAGCTGCGCGGCGACGCCGGCGGGCGCCTGCGCGCCGGGCGCAGCCGCAACGACCAAATCGCGGCGGATCTGCGGGCCTGGTGCGCCGAGGCCACCAGCCGCCTCATCGGACGGCTGCGGGTGCTGCAGGCGGCGCTGGTCGACCAGGCCGAGGAGCACGTGGCAACGCTCTGTCCCGGCTACACCCACCTGCAGCGCGCCCAACCCACCACGCTGGCCCAGCACCTGCTGGCCCACGCCTGGGGGCTGGACCGCGACGCCCAGCGCCTGGCGGACGCGCGCGGGCGGATGCTGGCCGCCTCGCCGCTGGGTGCCGGCGCGCTGGCGGGCTCCACGCTGGGGCTGGACCCGGCGCGCTACGCCGAGGCGCTGGGCTATGACGGCGTGGCCGCCAACGCCATGGACGCGGTGGCCGACCGTGACTTCGCCGTGGAGCTGGTGAGCGCCGGCGCGACCCTGGCGGTGCACGTGTCGCGCCTGGCCGAGGAGATCGTGCTGTGGGCCAGCCAAGAGTTCGGCTGGGCTCGGGTGGGCGACGCGTTCTCCACCGGCAGCTCCATCATGCCCCAAAAGCGCAACCCGGACGTCGCCGAGCTCGCACGCGGCAAGACCGGCCGGGTCATTGGCGACGTCGTCGCCTTGTTGACCACCCTGAAAGCGCTGCCGCTGACCTACAACCGCGACCTGCAGGAGGACAAGCCGCCGGTGTTCGACGCCGTGGACTCTTTGGAGCTGGTGTTGCCGGCCATGTCGGGCACGGTGCGGTCACTGGAGTTCGACCGCGATCGGATGGCGGCGTCGGCCGGCGGCGGCGCAGCGCTGGCCACCGACCTGGCCGAGGCGCTGGTGGGCGGCGGCTGGCCGTTTCGCGCCGCCCACGAGCAGATCGGTGAGCTGGTCACGGCCCTGGAACAGCAGGGGCGGACCCTTGACGACGCCGACCCCGACGAGATCGCCGAGCGCCTGGGCCACCTCGACGCCGAGGCGGTCGCTGAGCTGCTCGACGCCGCCAAGGCCGCCCAGCGCCGCGACATCAGCCTGGGCCCCGCCCCCGAGCAGGTGCGCGCCCAGCTCGCGGCCCTGCGCCAGCGTCTCGAAGGCGCCCACGACTGACGCGCCCCCTGGCGCGGCCTGGGCCGCGCCGCTTACGGATCGTCCACGCTCTCGGGTGGCGCCAGCAGCCCGGCCGCCAGCGTGCCCCCGGCCATGCGGGCGGCCTGGACCAGCGTCAGCGCGTCGACCACGCCGCGGCGCGCCCCGCTCTCGGCGGCGGCCACGACCGCCTCGACGCCGGCGTCGTCGTCGCGGTCGGCAGCCGTGGTGCGCCAGTCACCCGGGCCCACGGCCAAGCGCAGCCGTTGCCACACGGTGTCGACGTCGACCGGCGCCGGCAGCTGGGGGTCCACGGCGACCGCAACGCACAGGGCGGCGGCCGACCCCCCGGCGGCCCGGGCCCGCGCCACGGCCCGGGCGCACGGCAGCGGCCACCCGTGTGACCCCTGGGGGTCGAGCCCGAGCGTCTCGCCCACCTGGACCGCGGGGTCGTCGGGCGCCTCGTCGCGCAGCGCATGGGGGGGAACCCCCGCGGCGTCGGCGGCGTCAGCGAGCTCGCTGCCGCCCAGCTCGACGGTGGCCGCCAGCAGGTCGTCGGTGGTCACCGGCCGGAACGGGCGCTCGCCGGCGGCCCACCGCAATACGTCCTCGGCGGTGGCCACGCGCGGCGAGCCGTGGCGGGCGCGCTCGACCAGCCGGGTCATGCCCGCCATGACGTCGCCGAGGCGCGCGGCGGCGGTGCCCTCGGTGGTGGCCAGGGCCACCAGCAGGTCCATCGCCGAGGGCTGGCGGGCGTCGAGCTCGCCGGCGCGGCGGGCCGCGGTGACCGCCACCAGCGCTTGGTCGGTCAGCCGCAGGCGCTGGGCGGTCCCCGCGTGGCGTGGCATGGGGCCAGACCGTACACTCGCGCCAGCCGCGTGCGCGCCGAGCCCGGCGATCGCAGCCCCACGCCGGCGATCGCCGGAATGCTCACGGCGGCCGCCGCGGCCGCCAGCCCTCCCGAGATCAGGAGCCACCCGCCCATGTACGCCGTAGTCGCTCCGGACGGCAACCAACACCGCGTGGAGGTGGGCCAGACCATCGAAGTCGATCGGCTCCCTGCCGACCGCGAGGCGTCGGTGACGTGGCAGCCGGTGATGGTCGTCGGCGACGACGGCACCGTGACCGCCACGCCCGGCCAGCTGGCCAACGCCACGGTGCGCGCCACGGTGGTGGAGCACACCAAGGGCCCCAAGATCACCGCCTACATGTATCACAGCAAGACCGGCTACCACCGCAAGACCGGTCACCGCGCCGCTCGGTCGCGAGTGCGCATCGACGCCATCGACGCCTGACGGCCACCCGCCACCGACGACACCCAAGGAGGCGCCATGTCGACCAAGAAGGGCAGCGGCTCGACCAACAACGGCCGCGACAGCAACGCCAACATGCTGGGCACCAAACGCTTCGCCGGCCAGGCGGTCAACGCCGGCAGCATCATCGTGCGCCAGCGCGGCACACGCATCCACCCAGGCCGTAACGTGGGACGCGGCGGTGACGACACGCTGTTCGCGCTGGTCCCGGGCACCGTGTCGTTTCGCACCTCGGGCAAGCGCAAGTACGCCGAGGTGGAGACCACGGCCTAGCCGCGCGCCGGCGCCGGGGCGCCGGTAGCCCAACGAGCACAGCGGGGGGTGTTGGCCGCCGGCGGGTCGAGCGGCTACCGCCGTTGCCGCCGGGGCGCAGGCCCCTGGCTTGGCACCGGTGACGGGGGTGCAGCGGTGCGAGGAGGCGATGAGGATGGCCGGCCGCGAGCGTTCGACGTGGCCCTCGCTGCGCTGGGTCGTGGCGGTCGTGGCGCTTGCGCTGGCGGCAGCGTTCCTGGTGCTGGCGGTGGCGTTGTTGGCGCTGTCGGGGTTGTGTGACTCGGCCCGGCTGGCCGCCGAAGCCGCCTCGTGCAGTCGCGAGCTGGTCTTGCAGGGGGTGCGCGCGGCCGTCGTGGCGATACCGCTGGGCGCGGTCGGTGCGCTTGCGGTGATCTGGGGCCGCTGAGCCGCCGCCGGCACGCGCGTTTGCCGCTGACGGCCGGGCTATCCTGCGATGGCGATGGTCGAGTTCGTCGACACCGTCCGGGTCCACGTCGCCGCCGGCGACGGCGGCGACGGCTGCACGTCGTTTTTTCGCCAGCCCCACGAGCCCAAGGGGCGCCCCGACGGCGGCGACGGGGGCCATGGCGGCGACGTGGTCTTGCGCGCCAGCCACGACGTGACGAGCCTGCTGGATCTGCATCACCGTCCGCATCGCCGGGCCCGGCGGGGGCGCCACGGCCAGGGCGACCGTCGGCGCGGCGCGGACGGCGCCACCGAGACGATCGCGGTGCCCGAGGGCACCGTGGTGCTCAGCGACGACGGGCAGACGGTGCTGGCCGACCTCGCCATCGACGGCGACGAGCTCGTCGGCCGCGGCAACGGGGCGCTGGCCACGGTGGGCCGTCGGACGCCGCGCTACCACGAGCTGGGCGAGCCCGGCGAGCAGCGCTGGTTGCGCTGCGAGCTCAAGCTGCTGGCCGACGTGGCCCTGGTGGGCATGCCCAACGCCGGCAAGTCGTCGCTGATCGCCCATCTGTCGGCGGCCAAGCCGAAGATCGCTGCCTACCCGTTCACGACTCTCACGCCGAAGCTCGGGGTGGTTCGCGCGGATCCAATCGACGTCACCGTCGCCGACGTGCCCGGGCTCATCCCCGGCTCGTCGGCTGGGCGCGGGCTGGGCGACCGGTTTTTGCGCCACATCGAGCGTTGCCAGGCGGTCGTCTACGTGCTGGACTGCGCGAGCTTCGAGGGCCGCGACCCCCGCAAGGACCTCGCCGCGCTGGTCGAGGAGGTCGCCGCCTACGCCCCCGACACGCCTGGCCTGCCGGGACAGGTCCCCCTCGACCAGCGCCCGGCCCTGGTGTGGCTGAACAAGGTCGACGCCGACCGCGAGGTCGCCGAGTTGATGCGTGACGAGCTCGCCGCACAAGGCTGGGAGGTGCTGGTCGGCAGCGGCGTGACCGGCGAAGGCCTGGACGGCTTGACGCGGCGCATGTCGCAGCTGGTGGCCGGCGAGCGGGCAGCGGCGCCGGCCCGCGAGCGAGCCGCGCGCACCGTGCTACGCCCCCTGGCCGAGCCCGAGCCGCTGTCGGTAGCCGCGACCTCCGACGGCTGGGAGGTCACCGGCGGCAAGGTCGACCGATGGGTGGCGCGCACCGACTTTGGCAACGACGAGGCCGTCCGCGCGCTGCAGCGGACCCTGGTCCGCGCCGGTGTCGAGGACGCCCTGGTGGCCGCCGGCGCGGTCCGCGGCGACACGGTCATCCTCGGCGAGGTCGCCTTCGACTTCGATCCCGAGATGCCCGACGCTCAGGAGGCCGGCGACGCCGACGCCCAAGAGGCCGGCGACACCGACGCGCAAAGCGACACCGCGTTTCGCCCGCCCCCACCGGGTGGTGGTCAAGGTGGGGTCGGCGAGCCTGCGCGCTGACCGCGGTCTGGCCCGCAAGGTGCTAGGCGGGCTGGTGGAGCAGCTCGCGGCGGTGGCCCGGGGGGGATCGCAGGTCGTGCTGGTGTCCTCGGGGGCGGTGGCCGCCGGCATGGACGACCTCGGGTTGAGCCGGCGGCCGGTCGACCTGCCCACCCTGCAGGCGACCGCCAGCGTGGGCCAGGGCACGCTGATGCACGCCTATGCCGAGGCCTTCGGCGGCCACGGGGTGCCGGTGGGCCAGGTGCTGCTGACCCCTTCGGACGTCACCGACCGGGTGCGCTACCTCAATGCCCGCAACACCTTCGAGCGGCTGTTGGCGCTGGGCGGCGTGCCGGTGGTCAACGAGAACGACACCGTGGCCACCGACGAGCTGCGCTTTGGCGACAACGACCGCCTGGCCGCGCTGGTGGCGTCGATGCTCGGCGCCGGGCTGTTGGTGCTGCTGTCCGACGTCGAGGGGGTGCTGGCTTCTGACGCCGACGGGCAGCGCCGGGTTCTGGAGCGCATCGACGATCCCAGCGAGGTGGTCCGCTACGACCACGGCGGCAGCTCGGGGGTCGGCACGGGGGGGATGGTGTCGAAGGTCGAGGCGGTGCGCGTGGCGCGTTTCAGCGGCTGTCACGCGGTGATCGCCGCCGCGCGGCGCCCGGGGGTGGTCACCGAGGCCGTGACCGGTCAGGCCGTGGGCACGTGGTTTCCGCCGTCGCCGCAGCGCCCCGAGAGCCGCAAGCTGTGGATCGCCTTCGCCAAGCATCCCACCGGGGCGGTCCACGTCGACACAGGGGCGGTGGAGGCGCTGGTGCGCGGCGGCAAGTCGTTGCTGGCCGCCGGCGTCACCGGTGTGGCTGGCGACTTCGCCGCCGGTGACACCGTCGACGTGGTCGGCTCCGACGGCGCGCTGGTGGCCCGCGGGCTAGTGGCCGTCGACCGCGCCACCCTGGAGCGGGTGCGAGGGCGCCAGCAGGCCGAGGTCGCCGCGGTACTGGGCGTCGACGACCCACCCGAGCTGGTCCACCGCGACCAGCTGGTCGTCCTCGATGGGCGCGTGCGCCACGCCTGACGGCGGCTGGGGCGCCTCGGCGGCGGCCCTGCCGGCGACAACGCCCCCGGCGACCCGCCCTCGCGACCGGGGCCTGTCACGCCGCGATGCGGGTCGGCCAAGGACTACGCTGCGGGGAGCTGGCGCGGGTGATCGGATTTCCGCGCGTGGAGGTTTGCCATGAGCGTCGTGGACTCGCTGGTCGACTTGGTCGGGGACACGCCCTTGGTAAGGCTGCGCAATGTGTCGGCCAACGTGGCCCCAACGGTCCTGGGCAAGGTCGAGTACCTCAACCCCGGGGGCAGCGTCAAGGACCGCATCGGCCTGGCGATGATCCGCGCCGCCGAGCAGCAGGGGCTGCTGGCTCCCGGCGGCACGATCGTCGAGCCCACCAGCGGCAACACCGGGGCGGGCCTGGCGATGGTCGCCGCCCAGCGGGGCTATCGGTGCGTGTTCGTCATGCCCGACAAGCAGAGCAACGAGAAGATCGACATGCTGCGGGCCTTTGGCGCCGAGGTGGTGGTGTGTCCCACCGCCGTCGACCGCGACGACCCGCGCAGCTACTACCGCACCGCCGACCGCCTCACCGAGGAGACGCCGGGGGCGTTCCAGCCCAACCAGTACTTCAACCCCGCCAACCCCCAGGCCCACTACGACGTCACCGGTCCCGAGCTGTACCGCCAGCTCGGCGGGCACATCGACTGTCTGGTCAGCACCGCCGGCACCGGCGGGACGATCACCGGAGTGAGCCGCTACCTCAAGGAGCAAGGCACTGGCGTGGAGGTCGTTGGCGCCGACCCGGCCGGGTCGGTCTTTACCAGCGAGGAGGCCGGGCCCTACCTGCTGGAGGGCGCCGGCGAGGACTTCTGGCCCGCCACCCTCGAGCCCGACCTCGTGGACCGGTGGGTGCAGGTCACCGACCGCGACAGCTTTCTGACCAGCCGGCGCATGGCTCGTGAGGAGGGGCTGTTGGTGGGCGGCTCGGCGGGCACAGCCGTCTGGGCGGCCCTGGCGGCCGCCGCCGACTACGGCCCCGAGGCCACGATCGTCACGCTGCTGCCCGACACGGGACGCAACTACCTGTCGAAGATCTACAACGACGACTGGATGGCCGCAAACGGCTTTTTGGAGAAGGTCGGGACGGCGGCGCTGATCAGCGATGTGCTCAAGCACAAGCGCGGCGATCTGCCCGCCGTCGTCCACGTCCACCGCCAGGACGAGGTCCCCGAGGCGATCGCGGTGCTGCGCGAGCACCAAGTCAGCCAGGTGCCGGTGCTGGAGCGCACCGAGCCCGGCTTCGAGGGCGAGCGGATCACGGCGGTGGTGGGCTCGCTGTACGAGCGGGCGCTGCTCGACCGGGCTTTTAGCGTCCCCGGCGAGGACGGCAAGACGGTCGGCGACGTGATGGGCCCGCCGATGCCCACCGTGGACGTGCGCGAGACCGTCGAGGCGGCCATGCAGGTGCTGACCGGCGACCAACCGGCGGTGCTGGTCTCCGAGGGGCCCATGCTGGCAGGCGTGTTGACGCGCTCGGACGTCCTGGACTATTTGATGCTCAAGCCGTAGGAGACCGGCGCATGTGCGCTGAGCGCGACAGCGGTGACTGGCGTGACGCGGGCCTGGCCACCCGCGCCATCCACGCCGGCCAGGGCCCGGATCCGGCCACCGGGGCCGTGATGACGCCGGTCTATCAGACGTCGACGTTTGCCCAGCACGGCGTCGGCGGCCACGCCGGGTGGGACTACGCCCGCGCCGGCAACCCCACTCGCGACGCGCTCGAGCTTGCCCTGGCGTCGCTGGAGCAGGACCCAGCGGATCAAGGCGGCGCCAGCCCCCGGGGGGTGGCGTTCTCCTCGGGGCTGGCCGCCTGTGATGCGGTGCTGCGTCAGCTGCGCCCCGGCGACCACGTGGTCATGGCTGACGACGTTTACGGCGGCACCTACCGCCAGATGGCCCGGGTCCACCAGCCGTGGGGCCTGGCGTTCGACGCGGTCGATCTCGGTGACCTCGACGCGGTCGCCGCCGCGATCCGCCCGACCACCCGGATGCTGTGGGTGGAGACGCCCACCAACCCGCTGCTGACGGTCTTTGACATCGCCGCGCTGGCCGAGCTCGCCGCCGAGCACGGGCTGACGGTGGTGGTCGACAACACCTTTGCCACCCCCGTGCTGCAGCAGCCGCTGGCGCTGGGCGCCGACGTGGTCGTGCACTCCACCACCAAGTACCTCGGTGGCCACAGCGACGTGGTGGGCGGGGCGGTGGTCACCGCCAACGACGCGCTGGCCGAGGCCTACCGCTTCCACGCCACCGCGGTGGGCGCCGTGCCTGGCCCGTGGGACGCGTTCCTGGTGTTGCGCGGCATCAAGACGCTGCCGTTGCGCCTGCGTGCCCACGGCGCCGCCGCCGAGCGGGTCGCGACCGCCGCCGGCGAGCTAGCCGGCGTCCGCGAGGTGTTGTGGCCGGGCCTGGCCGACCATCCCGGCCACGCCGTCGCGGCGCGGCAGATGCACGGCTACGGCGGGATGGTCTCGCTGCGGCTGGCCGACGCCGAGACGGCCAAGCGCGCCTGCGCGCGCTTTGCGGTGTTTACTCTGGCGGAGTCACTGGGCGGGGTCGAGTCGCTGGTGGAGCACCCGGCGGCGATGACCCACGCTTCCACCGGCGACTCGCCGATCGCGGTCCCCGAGGACCTGGTGCGCCTGTCGGTGGGCCTGGAGGACCCCGACGACCTCATCGCCGACCTGCGCCAGGCGGTGGCCGGCGACTAGGTGGGCGGTGTGGAACGGCTGTGTGCAGTGAGGGTGTGGTCTCGGTTGATCGCTGGCTTCCGGGCTCGTGGGGCTTGAGGAGCCGGCCAGTTGCATGTCGGTGGATGCCAGGGGGGCCCAGGGGTCATGGTGGGGCCGTGCTCGCCTCCGGCGACAGGCCCGTCAGGTGGGCATGGCCTGTCATTTTCGGCTGGTGTTGTGCACGCCGAGGGCCGCCAGACGGGGATCCTAGTCTTGGACTGTCCAGCTCGGAGGCCACCTCGGCGACCGGCCGACCCGAGCGGCGCACCATCTCCACCGCGTTCTGCTTGGAATTCCTCGGAGAACTGCCGGCAGCTGGCGTCCCTTGCTGTACTATTGCTCTTGTTGCCCCTCTTGCATGCGCACCACCCTCTCTATCGAGGTGTCCGGCTGCACGGGGACATTCCAGACCCGCTTGGGCGGCAGGGCCGGTCGGTGTCGGGGCCGCCCGCTGTCAGGGGTGTGCCCCGCCAGAGGGCCGCGTCCCGTCAAGTGGTGTATGAGGCCACTCGCGCATCCTGGGGTGTGACCGGCTATGCGGTCACGGAAAGTGGTTGGGGTTTCTCCTGTTCGT
>PXPH01000024.1:7997-31749 GCA_003021615.1 Actinobacteria bacterium QS_8_72_14 | reverse complement strand
GGTCCAAGCCCCGGGCCGGTTCGTCCAAGCCCGGCCGTTGAACATCGCCCACGGCGGCGCCCAGGGTCGCGCGCCCGCCAACACGATGCCGGCCTTCGAGCAGGCCGTCGAGCTTGGCGCCGACGCGCTGGAGCTCGACGTGCAGCTGTCGGCCGACGGCCATGCCGTGGTCTTTCACGACGACACCGTCGACCGCGCCACCGACGGCACCGGGCGCGTGGGCGACCTCGCCCTGTCCGAGCTCAAGGCGCTGGATGCGGGCTATCACTGGACCGACGAGGACGGCAACACCCCCTACCGCGGCCGGGGGGTGACGATCCCGACGCTGGCCCAGGTGCTGGCGGCCTTCCCCCACCAACCCGTGATCGCCGAGCTCAAGGCCGCTGCCGACCCGGCTGTGGCCCGCGAGGTGGCCAACGTGCTCGCCGCCCGCGATCGACGCGACGACGTGCTGGTGGCCTCCTTCGACGAGGGGCTGCTGAACCGCTTCCGGGCCCTGGCCCCGAAGGTGCCCACGTCGCTGGCCGAGGACGAAGTCCGCACCTTCTACACGCTGCACCTGGTCGGGCTGCACCGCTGGTGGCGCCCACCGGGGGTGGCGTTGCAGGCATCGGAGCACTACGAGGGACGCCACGTCGTCGATCGCCGCTTCGTCGACGCCGCTGACGATCTCGGCCTGCAGGTGCACGTGTGGACCGTCAACGAGCGCTCGGCGATGCGCCGGATGATCGAGCTGGGCGTGGAGGGCATCATCACCGACTATCCCGGCCGGCTGGCCGACGAGCTCGACGACCCCACGACGTGACCCCGACCCAGCGAGGCCCGAATCCCGCACTGCCTGGCGGGGCTCACCGTTAACCTGGCCCGCGGGCGCCCAGGCCCACGGTCACGACCCGCCCGCGCCGAGGACCGCCTCATGGAGCTCACAACATCGCGGTGGCGGCGAGCCGCCCACTTCGCCGTGTTGGAGCTGCGCCAACCGGCCGCTTTCCTGCTGCCGCTGCGTGTGTTCATCGCCGTGGGCTGGCTTCGCGCCAGCACGGAGAAACTGATCGATCCGGGTTGGTACGAGGGCAGCGCCCTCCGCGCGTTCATCACCGATCAGCTGTCGTGGAGCCAGGAGGCGTTTCCCTTCTACGGATGGCTCATGCAGCACGTCCTGTTGCCCAACGCGACCGCGGTGGGGCTCGGCGTCATGACGCTGCAGCTGGTGATCGGCGTAGCGATCCTCGTGGGCATGGTCACCAACGGCGCGCTGATCGCCGGGCTCGCGCTGAACGTGAGCTTTCTCATGGCCGGCGTGCCCAACCCCAGCGCGTTCTACGTCGTCATCCAGCTCGTGCTGCTGTTCGGCGGCGCCGGGGCGGTGCTGGGGGTGGACGCCCGCCTGTCGCAGCGAGTCACCAACCCGCTGCTGGTCGCCCCGTCCAAGCTGATGGCCGGCGACCTGCGCAAGCGACGCCGGGTCTTTCGCCTGATCGCGGTGGTCTGCGCCGCCTTGGCTGTGGCCATGCTCCCCTTTGTGTCCACCCTCGACCCCGCCCACGTCGTGGACGACCCGGCCTTGATCTTGGTGACCATGTTCCTGGTGGGCGCGGCGATGGCCGGCGTCAGCGCCGTCGCAGCCACCGGCGTCGACACCCAACGGAAACGCGAGAAGGTCGCTTCTGGCGCGTAGCGGCATCGGGTGACCCGGCGGGGTAGCGGCATCGGGTGACCCGGCGGGGCGGGCTGGGTCCCAGGGTCGACCGCCCACCCGACCGTGTCGATAGCCTGGAGCGGCCGTGCCCGCCGTCGCCTCCTCCCCCGCCACCGGGGCCGCCGACCCCTCGCGCAGCGTCGCTCGCCGCGGGCTGATGCTGTTGTGGGGCTCGCTGCGGTCGCGGCCGCGGGACGCCGCCGTCTCCATTGCCGGCTCGGTGCTGTTCGCTGCGGCGGTGCTGGCCTCGGCCGTGGTGTTGGGCAGGGTCACCGACCGCGTGGTGGCGCCGGCGCTCAAGGCCGGGGAATCCTCCGCGGCCGCGCTGGCCGCGGCGGCCGCCGCGATCGTCGGCGTCGGGGTCGCGAAGTCGCTGGGCATCGTCCTGCGACGCGTGTGGGCTTACAAGGTGCAGCTGGGCCTGCAGGCCGAGCACCGCGCCCTGGTGGGCCGGCGCTACCAAGAGCTGTCGCTGTCGTGGCACCGCCGGCGGCGCACCGGCGAGCTGCTCAGCCACGCCAACGCCGACGTGGAGATGATGTTCTGGCCCATGGCGCCGTTGCCGTTCGCGATCGGCGTCAGCGCCATGCTGTTGGCGGCGCTGGTCATGCTGGCGGTCACCGACTGGGCGCTGGCGGCGGTGGGGGCGTTGCTGATCCCGGCCGTGCTGGGGGTCAACGCCGTCTACACGCGCGCGGCCGAGGAGCCCGCCCGCCGGGCCCAGCAGCGCCGCGCGGACACGGCCGCGGTCGCCCACGAGGTGATCGACGGCGCGCTGGTGGTCAAGACGCTGGGACGCGAGCAGGCCGAGACCGACCGCTTTGCCACCCATGCCGCGAGGCTGCGCGACACGCTGGTGGAGGTCGGGCGCCTGCGGGCGGTGTTCACCCCGGTGATGGACACGCTGCCGCAGCTGGGGGTGTTGGCGATCCTGGGCGTGGGGGCGTGGCGCGTCGCCGAGGGCGCCGTGTCCACCGGCGAGGTCGTGCAGTTCTCGTATCTGCTCGCCCTGATCGCCTTCCCCGTGCGCATGATCGGCGTGGTCCTGGAGGAGCTGCCCTCGGCGGTGGCCGGCGCCGAGCGCGTCGAGGGGGTGCTGGCCGCCCAGGAGGAGCTGCGTGGCGGCGCGGGCCGAGAGCTCCCCGCCCACGGCCCCGCCGCCCTGAGCGCCCACGGGGTGACGTTTCGTTTCGATCCCGACGCCGACGAGGCCGCCCTCAAGGGAGTCGATCTCGCCGTCGACCCCGGCCGCATGGTGGCGCTGGTCGGGCCCACCGGCGCCGGCAAGAGCACACTGTTGGCGCTGGCCACCCGCCTGCACGATCCCGAGCTGGGCTCGCTGTGCCTCGACGGCGTCGCCCTGCCCGACGTGGCCGGCCTGCATCGGCATGTGGCGGCGGCGTTCCAAGAGCCGTTCTTGTTCGACGACACGGTGCGCGACAACATCACGCTGGGCGAGCCCGCCACCGACGCCGAGGTCGTCGCCGCCGCGCAGCTGGCCCAGGCCGACGCCTTCATCCGCGGTTTGCCCCGAGGCTACGACACGCTGGTGGGCGAGCGCGGCGCCTCGCTGTCGGGCGGCCAGCGCCAGCGCATCGCGTTGGCCCGCGCCCTGGTTCGCCGGCCTCGCTTGCTGCTGCTGGACGACGCGACGTCGAGCGTGGACCCCACGGTGGAGACGGCCATCCTGGCGGGCCTGCGCCAGGCGGACCTGCCGGCGACGGTGCTGGCCGTCGCCCAGCGCCGGGCCACCATCGCCGTGGCCGACGAGGTCATCTATCTCGAGTCCGGCCGGGTGCTCGCGCGGGGCACCCACGAGGAGCTGATGGCCGTGCCCGGCTATCGCGCGATCGTCGAGGCCGCGTCGGCCGGCGGGAGCCCGGCGTGAGCGCTGGTGGGCCCGCCCCGGCCCAGCCCGGCGGCTGGGGCCGGGACAGCTCTCCCGGGGCGCTGGCGACGGTGGCGCGGGGCCTGCGCGCCGCCCCGCAGGCGCGCCGGGGTCTGGCGGTGACCGTGCTGCTGGGGGTGGTCGCCACCGGCGGGCGCATCGTGCCTCCCGTGGCCGTCCAGCGGGTGGTCGACGGCGCGCTGCTGGCCCCCGGCGGGCCCGACGCGGCCTCGGTCGCGTGGCCACTGGCGGCCGCGACCGCGGCGGTGCTGGTGGCCGGCCTTGCCGGCTACGGCATGTTCACCCGACTGGTGCGCGTCAGCGAGGCGGCGCTGTTCGAGCTGCGCGTCAGCGCTCTGCGGCGCGTCCAGGACCTGTCGATCCTGCACCAGGCGCAGGAGCAGCGCGGCGCGCTGGTGTCGCGCGTCACCGGTGACGTGGACCGCATCAGCCGCTTTCTTCAACGCGGCGGGGTAACGCTGATCGTCAACAGCGCCCAGGTGGTGCTGACCCTGGCGGTCATGGCGTGGTACTCCGTGCCGCTGACGCTGCTGGTGCTGGCGGTCTTTGCGCCCTTGGCGTGGCTGCTGCGGGTCGGGCTGCCGCGGGTGGTGGCCGCTCACCGCGCCGAGCGGGGGGCGATGGGCCGGATGCTGGCCGGTCTGGCCGAGTCGGTGGTGGGCGCCGAGTCGGTGCGCGCGTTCGGGGCGCAGACGCGCGCCAACCGGCGTCTGCACGAGGCCGTCGACGAGCACTACACGGCCGCGTTTCGGGCCGGGCGCCTGGCCTCGCGGTTGTTTGCCACCGGCGAGACCGTGGCCGCCGTGGCCTCGGCGGCCGTGGTCGTGGTGGGGGTGCTGCTCGGCGTCGGCGGGGCGATCACCACCGGCGAGCTGCTGGCCTTTTTGTTCCTGGTGTCGCTGTTCGTCTCGCCGGTGCAGACGGCCACCGAGGTGCTCAACGAGGCCCAGACCGCGGTGGCGGGATGGGGCCGCGTGCTCGAGCTGGTGGAGGCCGAGCCCGACGTGGTCGACCCGGCTGGACGGCACCCAGGCGCTGGCGGGCGTCCACGCGGAGCTGCCGCCGGGGCACCACGTGGCCGTCGTGGGCGAGACCGGCTCCGGCAAGACCACGCTGGCCAAGCTCGTGGCTCGCCTGATGGATCCCGACCGCGGCGAGATACGCCTGGGCGACGTGCCGCTAAATGGCATCCCCTTCGCCGAGCTGCGGCGGCGCATCGTCATGGTGCCCCAGGACGGCTTTTTGTTCGACGACACCCTCGCCGGCAACATCGCCCGCGGCCGGCCCGGCGCCGACCGCGACGAGGTCCACGCCGCCCTGGCGGCGCTGGGGTTGGACGCCTGGGCGGCCTCGCTGCCGGTGGGAACGGACACCCCCGTCGGTGAGCGGGGTGGGGCCCTGTCCGCCGGGGAGCGCCAGCTGGTGTCCCTGGCGCGCGCCTTCGTCGCCGATCCTGACGTGCTGGTGCTCGACGAGGCCACCTCGGCCGTCGACCCCGCCACCGAGTCGCGCCTGCAACACGCCCTGGCCCGGCTGGTCACGGGGCGCTCGGCGCTCATTATCGCTCACCGCCTATCCACCGCCGAGCAGTGCGATGAGGTGTGGGTCTTCCACGGCGGGTGGCTGGTACAGCGCGGCCCCCATGAGGCGCTGACCCAGCAGCCGGGCCACTACCGCCGGCTGGTCGACAGCTGGCGCGGCGCCGGGCTCACCCCAACGGATCCCGCCGCCGGCCTGGCCCGCCGCGAGCGCACGTGACGGCCTCCGCCGGCAACCCAGGGCGCGCGGCTACCATGCCCGGCCGTGAGCCCCACGGGCCGGCGCCCCCGTCGAGCCACCACAGCGTGCCCGAAAGCCCTGCATGAGCGATGAGCCGCTGCTGTCGATCCGCGACCTGTCGGTGGACTTTCACACCCCCGACGGTGTCCTGTCGGCCGTCGACCACGTCAGCTACGACGTCTATCCCGGTGAGACCGTGGGCGTGGTGGGCGAGTCCGGCTCGGGCAAGAGCGTGGCGGTCCAGACGGTGCTGGGACTGACCCCCACACCGCCGGCGCGCATCCGCAGCGGCGAGATCCGGCTGGGCGGGCGGGACTTGCTGCAGCTGTCCCAGCGGCAGATGCGACGGGTCCGCGGTCGGGAGATCGCCATGGTCTTCCAGGACCCGATGACCTCGCTGAACCCGGTCATGACCGTGGGGCGCCAAATCGACGAGGCGGTGCAGGTCCACACCGCCGTCTCCGACGACGAGGCCAGAGCGCGCTCGGTCGAGCTGTTACACACCGTGGGGGTGGGCGACGCCGAGCGCCGCTGCACGCAATACCCACACGAGCTCTCTGGGGGCATGCGTCAGCGCGCGATGATCGCCATGGCGATGGCCAACCAGCCAAGGGTGCTCATCGCCGACGAGCCCACCACCGCCCTGGACGTCACCATCCAGGCTCAGGTGCTGGAGCTGCTGGAGACGACCACGGCCCAGACCCAGGCGGGAACGATCCTGATCACCCACGACCTGGGCCTGATCGCCGAGCTGTGCGATCGCGTGATCGTGATGTATGCCGGCACCGTCGTCGAGTCCGGCGACGTCACCGCGATCTTTCACACCCCGCGCCATCCCTACACGGTGGGCCTGATGGCCAGCCTGCCGCGGCTCGACGCCGCCGTGCAGCGGCTGGAGCCGATCCCGGGCTCGCCGCCCAGCCTGCTGCATCCCCCCCCTGGATGCTCGTTCCATCCGCGCTGCCGCCTCGGCGCCGGCCGTGAGCGCTGCCGACAAGAAGCCCCGGCGCTGCGCTCGGCCGACACCTGCGGTCACCTCGCTGCGTGTCACTACAGCGAGGAGATCCACGCCGAGATCTCTCGCGTGGAGGCCACCACCGGCTCCCGGCTTTCCCAGGACGGCTGATGGCCCCCGACCCTCCGCAACAGGACCGGCTCGACGCGGCGACCTCTGTGCACCAGCGGACGCCGAAGGGCGAGCCAATGCTTCACGTCGAGGGCCTCAAGGCGTACTTCCCGCTCACCGGGGGGCTGCTGCGGCGCCAAACGGGCCACGTCAAGGCCGTCGACGACGTCACCTTCACCCTGCGCGCTGGTGAGACACTGGGCCTGGTGGGCGAGTCCGGCTGTGGCAAGTCAACCACCGCCCGGGCGATCCTGCGGCTGGTGGAGCCCACCGCCGGACGGATCACGTTCCGCGGCCACGAGATCACCACATGGCCGCGATCCCGCATGCGGCAGTTGCGCCGCGAGATGCAAATCGTCTTCCAGGACCCCTACGCCTCGCTGAACCCGCGCATGACGGTTCGCGAGATCGTGGGCGAGCCGCTGCGCATCTTTGGCTTTGACAAGGCCGAGCGCCGCGAGCGCGTCGACTGGCTTCTGCAGCGGGTCGGCCTGAGCCCCGAGCACGGCACTCGCTTTCCCCACGAGTTCTCCGGTGGCCAGCGCCAGCGCATCGGCATCGCCCGGGCGTTGGCGTTGGGCCCCCAGCTGCTGGTCCTCGACGAGCCGGTCAGCGCCCTCGACGTGTCGATCCAGGCTCAGGTCACCAACCTGCTGCAAGACCTCCAAGACGAGCTGGACCTGGCGTATCTGTTCATCGCCCACGACCTCTCAGTGGTGCGCCACATTGCTGAGCGCATCGCGGTGATGTATCTCGGGCGCATCGTGGAGTACGGCGAGCAACGCGACGTTTTCGAGCGGCCCCGGCATCCCTACACCCAGGCGTTGCTGAGCGCCGTTCCCGTCCCCGACCCCACCCGTCGAGGCAGGCGCACGCGGATCGTGCTCGCTGGCGATGTGCCCAACCCGGCCGACCCGCCGTCCGGATGCCGGTTCCGCACTCGCTGTTGGAAGGGTGATCAGCGCTGTGCCGCCGAGGAGCCGGCGCTCGAGCGCGGCGACGGCGGCCATGACGCGGCGTGTCACTACGCCGAGCCGCTGCCGGTGGCCGGCGAGGGCTAGCCTCCGCCCGGTGTGACGCCCTGCTCCTGCGTGGCTGCCAGGTCCAAGCGCGACAAGTCCGCCCGCCCCAGGGGGCTCAGCCGGAGACCCCGCACACCATCGCTGACCACCACGCGCTGCTCGCGATGGCCCAACGGGATCACCGCGGCCAGCCCCAGCGCCCGCTGCTCGGCTTGGCGCAGACGGCCGTGGCGCATGGAACGCGACTCGGCCTGGCGCGCCTGGTCCAGCAGGCCGGTGAGCTCCTCGTCGGCCACCCCGGTGTGGTTCCACAGCCCGGCAGGGCGAAACAGCGGGCCAAGCATGTCCAAGCCGGTGCGGTGCTCCGGCGCCCAGGCGAGCCGAAACAGCGCCGCCTCGCCGGCCCGAACCGCCTCGATCCACTCGTCGAAGGGCTGCTGCTTCACGCGCAGGGTCACCCCGGCTGCAGCGAGGTCCTGCCGCAGGCGGGCCACCAGCGCGTCGTGGCCCCCTTCGGCGTCCAGCGCCAGCGTCACCTCCTCGACGTCGTGGTCGGCAAAGATCGCCGCGGCCGCCTCCGTGTCGTGGTAGCAGTAGTCGCACCGGCCGTCGCCGCCGGCGGGAAGGCCCGGCAGCAGCAGCGACGTCGCCGGCGCGTGCACGCTGCTGGCGTCGTTGGCGACGCTCGCGGCCACCCTCGCCGGCTGGGTCGTGCTGTTCGCCGCCGTCGTCCTTGCGAGCGGCTACCCGTTTCCGTCGTTTGAGCTCCCAGACGTCCGTCCCCCGGTAGCGGACGCTCCCGGCCTCGGGCTCCCGGAGGCCGACGGCGGTCTTTCCCAGGGTCGTCTTGCCGCTGCCGCTTTCCCCGATGACCGCGACCGCGTCGTTCTCGCCGACCTCCAGGGAAACCCCGTCGACGGCACGAACCCGGATGTAGCGATCGGGAACCACCGCCTCGGCCATGCGGTACGGCCCGTTGCCCACCGGCCGCTGGCGCATCGCGGAGCGATCGTCACGCCACCGATGGCGGGGCAGCGGCGCCAGCGAGGGATGGCTGACCACGAGGTCGAAGGCGCCATGGGGCCGCCGCAGGTGGACCTCCAAGGTCGAGTCATCCACCACGCGCACTCCGCTGAGCCGGGAAGCCTGCCCAGTGGCCACCCCGTGATAGCCCTCGACGTCGCGCAGCAGGTAGTCGGCCTCGCCCTTGGCGGCCGCCCGATTCCAGGCGAAGGCGACGTCAGCGGCGGTGACGCGGCGTTGATCGCCGTCCTGGCCAACGAAACGGGCGTCATCGGCCAACGAGAAGCGCCATCGGCGCCCGCCGTCCAAGCGCTCCCACGACCGCGCCAGCGCGGGCTGGGGGCGACCGGTGCTGTCCAGGCGCGTCAGCGGCTCGAACAGCGCCGAGACCACCAGCAGCTCGTCGCGGGAGGTGGCATCCCCCGGCACGATGTGCTCGACGTCCTCGACGGCCCACCGCAGCGTCTCGGTCGCCGCCGGGCTGGGCCCCGGCGTGGCCGTCGGCGGTGACACCACAGGGCCCTGGCCATTGTTGCCGCCCTCGTCGGTGCAGCCGACCGCGGCCACCGCAGCAATGGCCAGCAGCAGCGCCACGACGCGGCGGCCGGCCCACGGCACCGGCTGGCCTTTCAGACCAAGCGCAGTGAGAGCACCACGGTGGTCACCGCGAACAGCACCCCGATCACCACCGTGAGGCGGTCGAGGTTGCGCTCCACCACCGTCGAGCCCTGCATGCTGGCCATGGCGCCCCCGCCGAACATGTCCGACAGGCCTCCACCGCGGCCGGACTTCAACAGGATGAGCCCGATCAGGATCACCGACACGAGCACGTGCAGCACGACCACGGCACCGGTCAGCACAGTGCCTCTCCTCGCAGGGGGCGATCAGGGCGGCAGTGACGCGCTACGATAGCAGGCCGCTCAAGCGCGACCGGCACAGCCCGTTAGCCTTCGGCCGCGCCGACAACGAACACCCCCATCTGCGTGCCGGTGTCGTTGTGAGTGTAGACCAAAGGGCGCGCCGGGCGCACCTTGCCCGGCGGGCGCACCGTCCAGGCGGGATGATCGCGGCTTCCCCAGCGCAGCCGTGCCGGGTCCGGCGACCGCCGCTGGCCCGCCAACAGCTCCGCACGGCTCTCGAAGGCGCTGGTCGCGCCTGCTGCTGTCGCGGCGGGCGTCCCAGCGGCTGGTGTGGCGGTGGTGGCCGGTGCGAGGTCGCGGAAGGTGGCCAAAGCCGGCGACTCCACCGACGAGGACGAGCGCTCGCTGCCAGCAAGGTACAGAAACGCCAGCTCCTCGGTCGCCAGGTCGCTGGCGATCCACGAGGGCACCATGAGGGCGGTCGTGGCTCCCACCACCATGACGCCACAGGCCAGCAGCGCCTCGGTGCGCCGCCGCAGCCGCCCGGGTGTGGGCACGGCCGCCATGAGCCGCTCCACGCGGGCGGTGATGATGCGCCACGCCCGGTCGCCGGCCCGTCCCGGCAGGACGACGCTGGAGGGCAGGCGCGCCGCGGGAGCAGCCGCGCACGTCGCCGGCCTGGGAGTGTGGGAGCGCTCCTGGCGGTCCCACACCTTCAAAATGCCCGATGCCAAGGCCGCGGGCCGCCCGGTGCAGCGGCTCGCCAGCTCGTCGGCGCTCTCTTCCTGCTCGCGGTGGAGCCACCCGGCGGCGATGTGCAGCGGTCCCAAGAACCAGGCCAAGTCGCGCACCAGCCCCACGGCAAGGGCCACGACCCCGTCGTGGCGCGCGTGATGGGCCAGCTCGTGAGCCAGCAAGCCCTCGACTTCCTCGGGGTCCAGGCGGCTCATGAGGCCGGGGTCGACCACGATCTTCCCCCGTCGCAGCCCCACAGCGAAGGCGCCGCCGGGACAGCCGCGCAGCAGCAGCAGCTGCGGACAGCGCACCCCCATGCGCTGCGACAGGCGGCGCAGGGTCGCCATCAGCTCGCAGCCGGGGGCGGCTGGCACGGCCCCGACGGTATGGCGCCGACACGCGCGCGCGCCGCTGAGCCGGCGAGCGACCAGCGCGAGGGCCACGAGCAGATAGCCCGCCAGCAACACGTCCACGCCCATGCCCGCCCGCAAGCCGCGGTACTCGCCCAAGAGCTCGACGACGGGCCCGTCGGCGGCCGTGGTGGCCACCAGCAAGCGGGGCAAGAACGCCTCACCGGCCGAGGCGATCGCGGCCAGCGCCGCGACGACCGCCGGCGCCAAGAGCGCGGCCCGCCGGGCTCCGGGGCTGCGCACCGCGCCCAACCCGACCAGCAGCGCCGCCAGCGTCGCTGCGGCCACCGAGCCCAACAACGCACGGACCGCGAAGGACTCGGTGACAAGCGACAGCGAGAAGCCCCCCGGCTCGCCGCCCATGCGGCTAGGACTCCACCTCGCGCCGGCGGTCGATGCGATCGCGCAGCGCCCGCATCGTGTCGGGATCGCTGCCGTCGTCCATGACGTCGACGAAGTACTGCATCGCCGGTGTGGGGAAGCGGTCGACGAGCCAGTCGATCACCGAGGTCACCGTGGTCTCGGCGTACTCCTCGCGGGACAGCGCCGGGCGGTAGCGATGGGCCAGCGCCGTCGTGTCGCGCACGAGCAGGCCCTTGGCGGCCAACCGCGTCATCGTGGTCATGACGGTGGTGTAGGCGATCTCGCGCGTCTCCGCGAGCTCGGCGTGGACATCACGCACAGTGGCGTCCCCGATGCGCCAGGCGATCTCCATGACATCGGTCTCGAGAGGGCCCAACAGCCCTTCGAGCTCTCGGCCTCGTTTGGACATCTGTTCCTCCGGCCGGTCCCGGCAGCAACCAACTGTGGTGATGGTACGTCGCGCGCCCCAGCGCGTCGAGGCGTGGGGCGAGCGCGGCCTCACAAGCGGTGCCAGCGGCAGATCGTGGCGAAGTCGTCGGGGTCGAGGCTCGCGCCGCCGACCAAGGCCCCGTCAACGTGGGCACAATCCATCAACGAGGCGATGTTGGCGGGCTTGACGCTGCCGCCGTACTGCACCCGCAGATCGCCGGCGATGGCCGCGTCGTACACGTCGCCCACGTGGCCGCGGATGATGCCACACATCTCGTCGGCGTCCTGGGGCAGCGCGGTGCGCCCGGTGCCGATGGCCCACACCGGCTCGTAGGCGATGACCACATCGCCCATCTGGGCCGCCTGCACACCCTCGAGCCCACCGTTGAGCTGGCGGACCACCACGTCGTTGGCCTGCCCGGCCTCGCGCTGCTCGAGCGTCTCGCCCACGCACAGGATCGGGCGCATGTTGTGCGCCAGGACCGCGCGCACCTTGCGCCCGACGTCCTGGTTGTCTTCGCCGAACATCGCGCGGCGCTCCGAGTGGCCACAGATCACGTAGGCGACGTGCAACGCGGCCAGCATCGCAGGGCTGACCTCGCCGGTGAAGGCGCCCTCGGACTCCCAGAACACGTTCTGGGCGCCCAGGCCCAACGGCAAGTCGTCACCCTGGATCAGCGTCTGGATGCTGCGCAGCGCGGTAAACGGCGGGGCCACCACGAGCTCGCTGGTGTCGTAGTCCTTGGGATCGAGCCGATAGCTGAGCTGTTGGACGAGCTGGATCGCCGCGAGGTGGTCGCAATGCATCTTCCAGTTGCCGACAATGATGGGCGTGCGCGCCACGATCGCTCCTTGTCGCAGGTCAGCGGGATCGGCGATCGAGGCCGGCGCGACCGGCCGGCCTCGTCGGTGATCAGCGCCGCAGCACGGCGACGCCGGGCAAGTCGATGCCCTCCAAAAACTCCAGCGACGCGCCCCCGCCGGTGGACACGTGGCCGATGCGGTCGTCGAAGCCCAGCCGACGCACGGCGGCGGCGCTGTCGCCGCCGCCGATCACGGTGAATCCGTCGCAGTCGGCCACGGCCTCGGCCACGCCCTCGGTCCCGCCGGCGAAGGCCTCCCACTCGAACACGCCCATGGGCCCGTTCCACAGCACGGTCGCCGCGTCGGCCAGCGCCGCGGCGTAGCGGGCCACGGTGTCGGGTCCCACGTCCAGGCCCAGCCATCCGGCCGGCACGCCGTCGGCGGCAGCGACTTGGTGGTTCGCCTCGGCGGCGAACGCGTCGGCAGCGACCACGTCGCTGGGCAGCATCATGTCCACGCCCTGCGTGTGTGCCTCGGCCATCAGCGAGCGACACGTCTCCAGCTGGTCGTCCTCGACCTTGCTGCCGCCCACGTCGCCGCCCTCGGCCGCCAGGAACGTGTAGGCCATGGCCCCGCCAATGAGCAGGCGGTCGCAGCGGCTCAACAGGTTGCGAATCACCCCGATCTTGTCGGACACCTTCGCCCCGCCGAGGATGGCCACGAACGGTCGGCCCGGGTTCTCCAGCAGCGTCGACAGGGCCGTCACCTCGGCGGCCAGCAGCTCGCCGGCCACCGCCGGCGACAGCCGCTCGGGCACCCCCGTGACGCTGGCGTGGGCGCGGGGGGCGGCGCCGAACGCATCGGCGACGTAGGCGTCGGCGAGCGCGGCCAGCTCATCGGCCAACGCGCCATCGCCGGCCTCTTCGCCCGCCTCGAAGCGCAGGTTCTCCAGCAGGCACACGTCGCCGTCACCCAACTCGGCCACGGCCGCGCGGGCGTCCTCGCCGACGACGTCGCGGGCGACACGCACCGGCGCGCCCAGCGCGTCGGACAGGGCGGCGGCCACCGGGGCGAGCCGCAGGCGCTCGACCACCTGGCCCTTGGGACGGTCCAGATGGCTGCACAGCACGACGCGCGCCCCGGCGTCACGCAGCCACTGGATGGTGGGCACGGACGCGTGGATGCGCATGTCGTCGGCTACGCGCGGGGGATCATCGTCGGTCAAGGGGACGTTGAGATCGCAGCGCACCAGCACGCGCCGGCCGGTGGCGTCCAAGTCCGCAAGGGTGGGAAGCCGGGAGTTGGTGACCGTGCTCATCAATGGGTCTCCGGGGCGAATCGGGGGCGCGGCGCAGGGCGGGGCGCAGCCGGACGCGGCCTTAGAGCCGCGCCCCGACGTGGGCCGCCAGGTCCACGCAGCGGTTGGCGTAGCCCCACTCGTTGTCGTACCAGCCCAGGATCTTGACGCTGCGGCCGTCGACCATGGTCTGACCGCTGTCGAACACGCAGCTGCGGGGGTTTCCGACCACGTCGGAGGACACCAGCGGATCCTCGCTGTACTCCAAGTAGCCGGCGAGGCTGCCGGCTGCGGCCGAGCGGAAGGCGTCGTTGACCTCCTCGGCGGTCACCTCCCGGCTGACGGTGGCGTTGAGGTCGGTAATCGAGCCGTCGGACACGGGCACGCGCAGCGCGAGGCCGTCCAGCTTGCCCTCGAGCCGGGGCAGCACGAGCCCCACCGCCCGGGCGGCGCCGGTGGAGGTCGGCACGACGTTCAGCGCGCCGGCCCGCGCGCGGCGCAGGTCCTTGTGGGGCCCGTCCTGCAGCTGCTGGTCGGCGGTGTAGGCGTGACAGGTGGTCATGAACCCGTGCTCCAGGCCGAAGGCGTCGTCGAGCACCTTGGCCATCGGGGCCACGCAGTTGGTCGTGCAACTGGCGTTGGAGACCACGTCGTGGGCGTCGTTGTCGTAGTCGCTGCTGTTGACGCCGAGCACGATGGTCAGGTCCGCGCCCTTGGCGGGGGCGGAGACGATGACCTTCTTCGCCCCGGCTTGCAGATGCTTGGCCGCCGTCTCGCGCTGGGTGAACAGCCCCGTCGACTCGACGACGATGTCGGCCCCGAGGTCCTTCCAGGGCAGGGCAGCGGGGTCTTTCTCCGAGGAGACCGCGATCGTGCGCCCGTCGACCTCGATGCCCTGATCGGACACGGCGACGTCGTACGGCAGCTTCCCATGGACGCTGTCGAAGCGCAGCAGGTGTGCCAGCGTGCCGACGTCGGCGATGTCGTTGAGGCCGACGATCTCCATGTCCACCTGCCGCTCGAGGGCGGCCCGCAGCACGGTGCGGCCGATGCGGCCGAAGCCGTTGATGCCCAGCCGGACGGTCATGATCGGTGCTCCCTGGTCGAGGAGGGTTTTGGGTCGCAGACGGCGCATCCAGCGCCGAGGCGGCATCCTATCCGCCCTGCCCGGCGTGCTCCCACCTGAGCCCGGCGAGCGACGTCACCCGGCGCCGGCGAGGTCGGCGTGCAACCGCGCCAGCGCGGCGGCCAGCGCGGCGACGTCGTGGCCGTGGGCGCACGCTCCGTTTTCGTCGCGGGCCAACACGTCGGCGTGAACCACCCTGGCCGGCGCCATATCGCCGAGCTCACCGCCCAGCGGCTCGGCACCCACCGGCACCGGCCCGTGGTGGACCACGGCGCCATCGAGGCGCAGCCCCGGGACGTGGGTCGCCAGGGCGCGCAGGTGGCCGGCGGCGTCCAAACCGGCGGTCTCGCCGGGTTGGGTGCTGACGTTGAGCACATGCACCGTGTGGCCCGACGCGGCGGCCACCGCCCGACCCAGCTCGGGTGTCGAAGCGCAGCAGGTGTGCCAGCGTGCCGACGTCGGCGATGTCGTTGAGGCCGACGATCTCCATGTCCACCTGCCGGCCGGCGATGCGGGCCTTGAGCTGGACCGACTGGTCGGTCGCCGGCAGGGCGCGGCCCTGGCACTCCAGCACGGCTGCGAGCGCGTCGAGGCCCGCCACGACGTCCGCGTCCCGTTCAACGGCGGCCACGATGGCGAGGTTGCCCAGCGCATGGCCGGTCAGCTCGCCGCGGCCGAAGCGGTGGTGCAGCAGCGCGGCGAGGTCGCCGCGTTGCGCCAGGGCGCACAGCGCCATTCGGGCGTCACCCAGGGCGATGATGCCAAGGTCGCGCCGCAGCCGCCCGCTGGAGCCCCCGTCGTCGGCGGCAGTGACCACGGCGGTGGGGGCCGCCCCCAGCTGTCGCAGCGCCCGCAGGCTGCAGTCAAGGCCGTGCCCGCCCCCGATGGCCACCACCCGAGCCCCCGCCAAGGGGCGCGTCGCCCCCGCCCCGCTCGTTGCGCCAGCCGAACCCATCGCCCCCGCCCCGCTCGTTTCGCCAGCCGATCCCGGCGTCCCCGCCCCGCTCACTCCGACAGCCGATCCCGGTGCTCGACTTGGACGGGCATGCCGAGCTCGTCGATGTAGGCCGCGATCTCCTCGCCCAGAACCACCGAGCGGTGCTTGCCGCCGGTACAGCCGACGGCGACGGTGAGGTAGCGCTTACCCTCGGCCTCAAACGACGGGACCATCAGGCCCACCAGGCCGTTGACGCGCTCCAGGAACTCCTTGGCCCGGTCGTCGCGCATCACGTAGTCGCGCACGGGCTGGTCGACGCCCGTGTAGGGGCGCAGCGACTCCTCCCAGTGCGGGTTGGGCAAAAAGCGCACGTCGAGGACCACGTCGGCGTCGCGCGGGGCGCCGTTCTTGAACCCGAACGTGACCACGTTGACCACCATCCCGCGGTGACCGGGTTCGGCGAAGACGTCCACCAGCCGCTCGCGGAGCTGGTGGACGGTGACGTCGGTGGTGTCCACCACGAGGTCGGCCTCGGCGCGCAGATCGGACAGCAGGCCGCGCTCGCGGGCGATGCCGTCAACCACCCGATCGTCGCCGGCCAGTGGGTGGGTGCGCCGCTCGCCTTCGAAGCGGGACACGAGCGCCTCGTCCCCCGCGTCCAAAAACAATACCCGCAAGGGCGTACCGCGCTGGCGCAGGTCGTCGAGGGTGGTGCGCAGGTCGCCAAAGAACTGGCGGCCGCGCACGTCGACGACCATGGCGATGCGGTCCACGCTGGAGCCGTGGTGGGTGGCCAGCTCGAACACCCGCGAGATCAGGCTCGGCGGGAGGTTGTCGATGACGAAGTAGCCCAGGTCCTCAAGGACCTTGGCCCCGGTCGTGCGCCCCGCCCCCGACATGCCGGTGATGATCACCAGCTCGGGCTCGACCAGGGGCGCCGTCGAGACGCTCATCCCCACCCATTCGTGGTTGCCGTGCTTCGGATCAATCCTTTTGGGCCTGCGTCGCCGTGGCGCTCCCCGGCGGTCGAACCTGGGCGGGCCTTAGCCGGGCACCGGCCCGTCCAGGTGGGCGCGGATGGTGGCCGCCAACGCGGTGGAGATGCCCTCGACCTCGGTCAGCTCCTCCTCGGTAGCGGCGCGCACCCGCTCGAGCGTACCGAAGTGCTCCAGCAGCGCCTGCCGCCGGGCCGGACCCACCCCCGGCACGTCGTCGAAAGCCGAGGCCGTCATGCGCTTGCCGCGAAGCGTGCGGTGATATCGCACGGCGAAGCGGTGGGCCTCGTCGCGGATGCGCTGCAGCAAAAACAGGGCCTCGCTGCCGCGCGGGAGCGTCACCGGGTCGGTGCGGTTGGGCAGGAACACCTCTTCGAGGCGCTTGGCCAGCGCCGCCACGGGGATGTCGTCGACACCCGCCTCGTCCATGGCAACGCGCGCCGCGCCGAGCTGACCCTTGCCGCCGTCGATGAGCACCAGATCCGGTGGATGGTCGAACTTGCCCCCGGCGCCGGTGCGCTTGCCGTCGTCGCCGCGCGCCGGCAGGCGCCGCAGCCGGCGGCTGAGCACCTCATGGACCATGGCGAAGTCGTCCTGGCCGACCACCCCGGTGATCTTGAAGCGGCGGTACTCCGACTTGCGGGGCAGCGCGTCCTCCAGCACCACCATCGAGCCCACGGCGTCGCGGCCCTGCAGCTGGGAGATGTCGTAGCACTCGATGCGCAGCGGGGCCTCGGGCAAACCCAGGGCCTGCTGCAGCTCCTCCAGCGACCGGCTGCGGGCGTTGAGGTCCTTGGCCCGCTGCAGCCGGTTCTGGCCGAAGGCCTCCACGGCGTTCTCGCGCACCCGCTCCAGGAACTCGCGCTTGGCGCCCCGCTGGGGCACCCGCACCCACACCCGCCCGGTCTTGCCGGTGGCCTGCCGGCGCAGGTCGGTCAAAGCCTGCTGGACCACCTCGGCGTCAGCCGGCTGCTGGGGCACCAGGATCTCGCGGGGCAGGTCCTCGCCGCGCTCCACGGCCAGCTGCTGCAGGAAGCGCTCGAGCAGCCCCGCGGTGTCCATGGCCTCCACGCGATCGGCGGTCCACCCCTTGCGACCCACCACACGGCCACCGCGCACGAAGAACGCCTGGAAGGCGACCGCGAGCTCGTCGGCGTGGAAGTGGATCGCGTCGAAGTCCTCGGCGCGGTCGGTGGCCATCTGCTGCTTGGCCAGCGCCGTCTCGGCGGCCTGGAGCTGATCGCGCAGGCGGGCGGCCGCCTCGAAGTTCAGCTGATCGGACTCAGCCTGCATGCGGGCGCGCAGGTCGGCCAGCACCGGCTCGGTGTCGCCCTCCAAGAACGAGATGAGCCCGTCGACCAGCTCGCGGTGCTGGTGGGCGTCGACGGCGCCCACGCACGGGGCTGCGCAACGTCCGATGTGGTACAGCAGGCACGGGCGGCCGGTGCGCTCGGAGCGCTCGTAGACGTTCTTGGAGCACGTGCGCACCGGGAACACCCGCAACAGCAGGTCCAGGGTCTCGCGGATCGCGTAGGCGTGGGCGAACGGCCCGAAGTAGCGGGTGCCGTCGCGCTTGGGGTTGCGGCGCACCATCGCCCGAGGGATCTCGTCGTTGAGGGTGACCGCGAGGTAGGGATAGCTCTTGTCGTCGGTGTAGCGCACGTTGTAGCGGGGCCGGTGCTGCTTGATCAGGTTGTACTCGAGGTGCAGCGCCTCGACCTCGCTGTCGGTGACGATCCACTCGACATCGCCGGCGACCTCCAGCATGGCCCGGGTGCGCTCGTGCTGCTGGCTCCAGTCACCGAAGTAAGAGGTCAGCCGCGAGCGCAGGCTCTTGGCCTTGCCCACATAGATCACCCGGCCCCGGCGGTCGCGCCACAGGTAGCAGCCGGGCTCGGCGGGGATCGTGCCGGGATCCGGGCGAAACGCGAGGGCAGGGTTGTCCATCGCGGAGCCATTGTGACAGGGCCTTGGCGCCTGGCGCCCGCCCGGCGGCGAGGGATCATCCCTGTCGCACGCAGCGCCATCCCTGTCGCACGCAGCGCCGTCGGCGAGCTGCGAGCCCACCCACCGTTACCGCCATCACCCCAGCAGCGGCTGGAGGAACTTCCCGGTGTAGCTGCCGCCGGTCACCGCGACGTCCTCGGGGGGCCCGGCAGCGACCACGCGTCCGCCCTGCGCCCCGCCTTCGGGGCCCAGGTCCACGATCCAGTCGGCGGTCTTGATGACGTCGAGGTCGTGCTCGATGATTACCACGGTGTTGCCCTTGTCCACCAGCCGGTGCAGCACCCCCAGCAGCTTGTTGACGTCATCCATGTGCAGCCCCGTGGTGGGCTCGTCGAGGATGTAGAAGGTCTGGCCGGTGGCGCGCTTGCGCAGCTCGCTGGCCAGCTTGACGCGCTGGGCCTCGCCGCCCGACAGCGTCGTGGCCGGCTGGCCCAGGCGCACATAGCCCAGGCCGACGTCGGCCAGCGTCGCGAGATGGCGGGCGATGCTGGGGACGTTGGCGAAGAGCTCCAGGGCCGCGTCCACGCTGAGGTCGAGCACGTCGGCGATGGTGTGGCCGCGGTAGCGCACCTCGAGGGTCTCGGCGTTGTAGCGAGCGCCGTGGCACACCTCGCAGGGGACGTGGATGTCGGGCAAAAACTGCATGTCGATGGTGATTTGGCCCTCGCCGCCGCAGGCCTCACAGCGCCCACCTTTGACGTTGAAGCTGAAGCGGCCCTGCGTGTAGCCGCGCACGCGCGCCTCGCTGGTGGCGGCGAACAGCTTGCGGATGTGGTCGAACACCCCCGTATAGGTGGCCGGATTGGACCGGGGCGTGCGCCCGATCGGCGCCTGGTCGATGCCCACCACCTTGTCGACGTGGCCCAAGCCCTCCACGCGCTTGTGCTTGCCCGGCACCACCCGCGCGCCCGACAGGGCGCGCTGCAGCGCAGCGTGAACGATGTCGTTGACCAAGGTGGACTTGCCCGAGCCAGACACCCCCGTCACCGCCACGAAGCAACCCAGGGGCACGTCGACGTCGATGTCGGCCAAATTGTGCGCGCTGGCTTCGCGCACGGTGAGCTGGCGCTGCGGGTCGGCCGGGCGGCGCTGGGCCGGCACAGCGATCTCCCTGCGGCCGGTGAGGTACTGGGCGGTCACCGAGCGCCGGACTTTCTTGAGCTGGGCCAGCGTGCCGGCGTGGACGATCTCGCCGCCCTTCTCGCCGGCCCCGGGGCCGATGTCGACCAGGTGGTCGGCCGCCTCCATCGTGGCCCGGTCGTGCTCGACGACGATGACGGTGTTGCCCAGGTCACGCAGGCGCTCGAGCGTGTCGATCAGCCGCTCGTTATCGCGCTGGTGCAGCCCGATCGAGGGCTCGTCGAGCACGTACAAACACCCCACCAGGCCCGAGCCGATCTGGGTCGCCAGGCGGATGCGCTGCGCCTCGCCCCCGGCCAGGGTCCCCGCCGCCCGATCCAGGGTGAGATAGTCCAGGCCGACATCGAGCAAGAAGCGCAACCGCGAGCGGATCTCTTTGAGCACGCGCTCGGCAATCGCGGCCTCGCGCTCGCCCAGCTCCACAGCGGACAAAAACGCCTCGGCGTCGGCCACGCTCAGCGCGCAGGCTTCGGCGATGTTGCGCCCGCCGACGCGCACCGCCAGCGGCATGGGCTTGAGGCGGGCGCCGCCGCACGCCGAGCACGGCACCTGGCGCATGTACTCCTCGAGGCGCGCCCGGGTGTGGTCGCTGTCGCTATCGGCGTGGCGGCGGGCGACGTGGGCGATGACGCCCTCGTAGCTGGTGCGGTATTGGCGCTTGCGGCCGAAGCGGTTGGTGTAGCGAACGGTCAGCTCCTGGCCCCGGGGCAGTCCGTACAGCACCGCGCGTTTGGCCCTGGCCGGCAGCTTCTTCCACGGCGTGGCCGGGTCGACGCCGAGGTGCTCGGCCAGCGCCCGCAGCAGCTGGCGGAAGTACGTCGACGTCGAACCGGTGCTCCAGGGCAGAACCACCCCGTCGTCGAGGCCCGCGTCCGGATCGCCGATGACCAGGTCCGGATCGACCTCGAGCCTGGTGCCCAGCCCGTCGCACGTCTCACACGCGCCGTAGGGGGTGTTGAACGAGAAGCTGCGCGGCTCGAGCTTGCCGAAGCTCAGGCCACAGTCGGGACAGGCCAGGTGCTCGCTGAACGTCAGCGTCTGCCCCTCTTCGCCCGCCCCCTCGCCCGGTTCGGATCCCCGCCCGGCCGGGCCGCCTGCGGCGGCCCCCTCGCCCGGGCGTGGCACGGTCTCGACCGAGACCAGGCCATCGGCCAGGCCCAGCGCCGTTTCCACCGAGTCGGCTAGGCGCCGGCGCATGCCCTCCTTGGCCACCAAGCGGTCGACGACGACCTCGATCGTGTGCTGCTCGTAGCGCTCCAGGCGCCGCGCGGCGCCGACGAACTCGGCGAGGTCGACGATCTCGGGCTCGGCGGTGCCCGAGGTGATGCGCGCGCGGACGAAGCCCTCCTGGGACAGGCGCTCGATGAGGGTGTGGTACTCGCCCTTGCGGCCCCGCACCACGGGGGCGAGCACCTGAAAACGCGTGCCGGTGGGCAGCTGCTCGACCTGCTCGACGATCTCCGAGGCCGACTGCCGCGCGATCGGCCGGTCGCAGCTGGGACAGTGCGGCCGGCCGGCGCGGGCGTAGAGCAGCCGCAAGTAGTCGTAGACCTCGGTGATCGTGCCCACTGTCGACCGCGGGTTCTTGCTGGTCGACTTCTGGTCGATGGAGATCGCCGGCGAGAGCCCCTCGATGTAGTCGACGTCGGGCTTGTCCATCTGGCCCAGGAACTGGCGGGCGTAGGCCGATAGCGACTCCACGTAGCGCCGCTGGCCCTCCGCATAGATCGTGTCGAAGGCCAGGCTGGACTTGCCCGATCCCGACAGGCCCGTGAAGACGATCAGGCTGTCGCGGGGCAGGCTCAGGTGGACGTCGGCGAGGTTGTGCTCGCGAGCGCCCTGGATGGTGATGGCGTCGCGATTGCGGGTGCTTCGAGCCACGGGCGCACCGAATGCGGGTCGTCGGCGACGGAACGCGGGGAAGACGGGCGCAAGTGTAGCCACGGGCTGCCACGTCCAGCCCCGCCAGCCACTATGCTCGGCGCCGATGCGCGACGCGAGCCCCTATCCCCCCGACGGCCACGTCGAGCCGGGCGGCCCGGCGGCCGTGGGCACCCTCCAGGTCGACGGCGTGGACGTGGAGATCCGCAAGCTGTCGGTCAGCGCGATGGACAACAACGTCTACCTGCTGACCGACCTGGGCCGCGGCGAGGCGCTGCTGATCGACGCCGCCGACGATGCCCCGCGGCTGCTGGACGAGCTCGGCGATCGCCGCCTCACCGCGATCTTCACCACCCACGGCCACTGGGACCACGTCCGGGCGCTGGACGACGTAGCCCGCGCTACCGGCGCGCCGGTGGTCCTCCACCCGGGCGACGCGCAGCGCGCCGGGCGCCAGCCGGATCAGCCCGCCGAGGACGGAATGCGCCTAGCCTTCGGCGATGCCGCCGTGGAGCTGCGCCACACCCCGGGTCACACCCGCGGCTCGACGTGCGCGGTGCTGGGCGGCACCCACCTGTTCTCCGGCGACACGCTGTTCCCCGGCGGGCCGGGGGCGACCTTCGGCGACACCGACGCGTTCGCCACGCCCGGGAGATGAACGTCGCCGTCGCGTTGGGCTGGAACCGTTCGACCCGGTAGCGGTCGGCGCCGGCGAGGCTGGCGGCCTTGGCCACCGCCCGGTCGGTCCCGCCGCCCCCGGCGATCGGTCGGCCCAGGCCGATTGGGTCCCGACCGAGAATGGGTAGCGTGCCCGGAAGGGGCCCGCGCCCCGCGGAGGTGATCGCCGGTGAGCCAGTCCGCCGAGGTCGACGAGCAGCAAGCGCGTCAGGCCGCCGAAGCCGCCCGCGAGACACGCTGGGAGCATCCCAGCTTCGCGCGCCAGCTGTTTCTGGGCGATTTGCGCCTGGATCTGATCCATCCCCACCCGGAGGCGCCGGTCGACAGTGACGGCCAGGCGTTCCTCGAGCGCCTGTCGGCGTTTCTGACCGAGCACGTCGAGGCGGCCCGCATCGAAGCCGAGGCCGCCGTGCCCCGCCAGGTCCTCGACGGGCTGGCCGAGCTGGGCGCGTTTGGGATCAAGATCCCGCCCGCCTACGGCGGCCTGGGCCTGTCGATGACGACCTACGCGCGGGCCATGCAGTTGCTGGGCTCGGTGCACCAGGCGCTGGTGGCCCTGGTCAGCGCCCACCAGTCCATCGGCGTGCCCCAGCCGGTGATGCTGTTCGGCACTGAGGAGCAAAAGGGCCGCTTCCTGCCGCGGTGTGCCGCCGGCGAGATCTCGGCGTTTCTGCTGACCGAGCCTGACGTGGGCAGCGACCCGGCGCGGCTGGGCATGACCGCCCACCCCACCGAGGACGGCACGGCCTATGTGCTCAACGGCACCAAGCTGTGGACGACCAACGGCCCGATCGCCGATCTCTGTGTCGTCATGGCCCGCGTGCCCGCCGGTGAGGGCCATCCCGGCGGGATCAGCGCCTTTGTGGTCGAAGGCGACGCACCGGGCCTCGAGGTGTTGCAGCGCAACCAGTTCATGGGCTTGCGTGGCATCGAGAACGGCCTGAGCCGCTTTACCGACGTGCGGGTGCCCGCCGACAACCTGGTGGGCCGCGAGGGCAAAGGCTTGAAGATCGCGCTGACCACGCTCAACACCGGGCGGCTGGCGCTGCCGGCGGCGTGCGCCGCCTCGGCCAAGTACTCGCTGCAGATCGCCCGCGACTGGGCCGCCAAGCGCGTGCAGTGGGGCCAACCGGTCGGCAAGCACGAGGCGGTGGCCAGCAAGCTCAGCTGGATCGCCGGCACCACGTTCGCTCTGGAGTCGGTGGTAGAGCTGTCGGCGGTGCTGACCGACCGCGGCACTCACGACGTGCGCATCGAGGCGGCCATCGCCAAGCTCTTCGCCTCCGAGATGGCCTGGCAGGTGGCCGATGAGACGCTGCAACTCCGCGGGGGGCGGGGCTACGAGACCGCCGAGAGCCTGCGCGCCCGGGGCGAGGAGCCCGTGCCCATCGAGCAGGTCCTGCGGGACTTGCGCATCAACCGCATCTTCGAGGGCTCCTCGGAGATCATGCGCCTGCTGATCGCCCGCGAGGCCCTGGATCCCCACCTGTCAGCCGCCGGCAGGCTCGTCGAGCCCGACGTGGCCACCGCCG
>PXPH01000024.1:0-7768 GCA_003021615.1 Actinobacteria bacterium QS_8_72_14 | reverse complement strand
TGGCCGGCCAGCACGCCTGGGCCGAGGCCGGCATCCTCGACCCCTACCCCGAGCGCAGCGGGGATCTGAGCGTGCCCGCCGACGAGGCCGCCGCCGTGCTGGGCTAGCTGCCAGCGCGGCGCCGTTAGGCCTCGAGCTCCTCCAAACCGCGCAGCTCGCGCTTGAGCTCGCTGAGCTCGTCGCGCAGACGGGCGGCGTATTCGAACTTGAGGTCGGCGGCGGCGTCGCGCATTTCCTCGGACAGGCTGTGGATGAGCTGCTCGAGCTGCTGCCGGGTGACGGTCTCGTCCTCGTCGCGGCGGGCAGCGCCGGCGCGGGGGCGGCGGTGCTCGCCTAGCTCGGGCTGCGCCGACGGCTGATAGGGGGTTCCGGCCTCGGCCGCGCGGGCGTGCTGGATGATGTCGCCGACCTTCTTGCGGATCGTCTGTGGGTCGATGCCGTGGGCCTCGTTGAAGGCCAGCTGCTTGGCCCGGCGCCGCTCGGTCTCGTCCAGGGCGGCACGCATCGAGTCGGTGACCTCGTCAGCGTACAGCACCACCCGGCCGTTGACGTTGCGCGCCGCTCGCCCGATGGTCTGGATCAGCGAGCGCTCGCTGCGCAAGAACCCTTCCTTGTCGGCGTCCAGGATCGCCACCATCGACACCTCGGGCAGGTCCAGGCCCTCGCGCAGCAGGTTGATGCCCACCAGGCAGTCGAATTCGCCCAGCCGCAGGCTGCGCAGAATCTCGATGCGCTCCACCGTGTCGATCTCGGAGTGCAAGTAGCGCACCCGTACGCCGGACTCGACCAGGTAGTCGGTCAGGTCCTCGGCCATGCGCTTGGTCAGGGTGGTCACCAGCACCCGCTCGCCGGCCGCCGCGCGCTCCCCGATGGCAGCGATGAGGTCGTCGATCTGGCCCGTGGTGGGCCGCACCACCACCTCGGGGTCGACCAGCCCGGTGGGCCGCACGACCTGCTCGACCACCGACGGCGCCACCTGCTTCTCGAAGGGGCCCGGCGTGGCCGACAGGTGCAGCGTCTGGCCCACCTGCGCGCGAAATTCCTCGAAGGTCAGCGGCCGGTTGTCCACCGCGCTGGGCAGGCGGAAACCGTGCTCGACCAGCGTTTCCTTGCGCGAACGGTCGCCCTCGAACATGCCCCCGACCTGGGGCACGGTCACGTGGGACTCGTCGAGCACGCACAAAAAGTCGTCGGGGAAGTAGTCCAGCAGGCAGTAGGGCGTCTCACCGGGGGCGCGCCCGTCGATGTGGCGCGAGTAGTTCTCGATGCCCGAGCACATGCCCACCTCGCGCAGCATCTCCAGGTCGTGATTCGTGCGCAGCCGCAGCCGCTGGGCCTCCAGCAGCTTGTTCTGCGACTCCAGCTCCGCCAGCCGCTGTGCGAGCTCCTGCTCGATCGAGGCCAGCGCGGCCTCCATGCGGGGCTGGTCGGCGACGTAGTGGGAGTTGGGAAACACCCACGCCTCGTCGTGCTCGCTGACCAGCTCGCCGGTGAGCGCGTCCATGCGCGTGATCCGCTCGACGGTGTCGCCGAAGAACTCCACGCGATAGGCCAGCTCGGCGTGGGCGGGCATGATCTCGATCACGTCGCCGCGCACCCGGAAGGTCCCCCGGCGGAAATCGATCTCGTTGCGCTGGTACTGCAGGTCGACCAGCTTGCGCAGCACGCCGTCGAAGTCGTGCTCGTTGCCCTGAACCAGCCGCAGCACGCTCTTGCGGTACTCGGCCGGCGAGCCCAGGCCGAAGATGCAGGAGACGCTGGCCACGATCAGCACGTCGCGGCGTGTCAGCAGCGCCATCGTGGCGCGGTGGCGCAGCCGCTCGATCTCTTCGTTGACCGACGAGTCCTTCTCGATGTAGGTGTCGGTGGCCGGGACGTAGGCCTCGGGCTGGTAGTAGTCGTAGTACGAGACGAAGTACTCGACGGCGTTGTCGGGAAAGAACTCCTTGAACTCGTTGGCCAGCTGGGCCGCCAGCGTCTTGTTGGGGGCCATGACCAAGGTGGGGCGCTGCACGCGCTCGACGATCTTGCTGGCCGTAAACGTCTTGCCCGAGCCGGTTACCCCCAGCAGCACGGTGTCGGAATCGCCGCGCTCGACCGCCTCGGCCACCGCATCGATCGCCGCCGGCTGATCCCCGGCGGGCTCGAACTCCGAGCGCACCGCGAACTCGCGCCCCTGTGCCGGGGCCGCCGGACTCTCGGGCAGCTCCGGCAGATCGCTGAGATCGAGGCCGGACGTCATGTGAGCCATGATAGGTCCCGGCGTGGAGCCCGACGGGGGGTTGACCCCGACGGGGAGCCGACCCCGACGGGGGGCCGGCCCCGACACGACGGGCCTTGACATGGCGCGGCAACGCTCCCACAATTGTTCTTTTATACGCAACTGTTGCGTATAGCGGTTTAAGGGGTGCCGACATGCGAATCCTCATCGCCGACCGCTTCCCCGAGCCGCAACGCGACATCCTTGCCGCCCGCGGCCACACCGTGCGCTACGAGCCCGGGCTGGCCCAGGGCGAGTTGCCCCAAGGCGTCGAGGATGCCGAGGTACTCGTGGGGCGCAGCACGCCCGTGACCGGCGAGGCCGTTGCGGCCGGCCACGCGCTGCGCGCCGTGGTCCGGGCGGGCTCGGGCATCAACACCATTGACGCCGAGACGGCCGCGCGGCTGGGCGTGGCGGTGTGCAACGTGCCGGGGCGCAACGCCGATGCCGTCGCCGAGCTGACATTGGGCCTGATGCTGGCGCTGGACCGGCGCATCCCCGACGCCACGGCCGATCTACGCCAGGGCCGCTGGCGCAAGAGCCACTACGCCGCCGCCGGCGGCCTCAAGGGGCGCACCCTTGGCCTCGTCGGCCTCGGCGCGGTGGGGCGCGCCGTCGCCGAGCGCGCCGCCCCCTTCGGGCTGGCCCTGCTGGGCATCGAGCGGGCCGAGCGCGACCCGGCCGTGACCGCCCGCTGCCGCGGGCTCGGGATGAGCTTCGTGCCCGATCTGGCCGCCCTGGCCGAGCGTTGCGACATTTTGAGCTTGCACGTGCCCGCCACCTCGGCCACCACCGGCCTGATCGACCGGCAGCTGCTGGCCCGCGTGCCCCCTGGCGCCTTCATCGTCAACACCTCCCGCGGCGAGCTCGTGGACACGCCGGCGCTCATCGAGGCCATGGACCACAAGGACGTGCGCGCCGCGCTGGATGTGTTCGATCACGAGCCCGAGGCCGGCGAGGCCGACTTCGAGCACCCCCTGGCGCGCCACCCCAATGTGTACGGCACCCATCACATCGGCGCCTCCACCGAGCAGGCCCAGCAAGCGATCGCCGAGGAGGTCGTGGCCATCGTCGACGACCTGGTCACCGGCCACGCGCGCCACTGCGTCAACTCCCCTGGCACGGCTGTGACCGATGCGCCCGAGCCCGCGACGAGGTGAGCTCGCCATGGTCGAGCTCGGTCTGGTCGCCCCACAGCTGGTTCAGCCCACGTGGGCCGAGCACGTCACGGCCCCGGCGGTCGACGCGGTGGGGCCCGAGCAGCTGACCGCGCTGGCCCAGCGCGAACCGTGGAGCTTTTTGCACGTCACCGGCATCGACGCGGCCGGTCCGCCCGGCGACGACGCGGCGGCCCACCTGCAACGCCTGCGCGCGGCCGGAGCGTTTGCGGCAATGCCCCGGCCTGGCGTGGTCGTCTACCGCATCGGGGCCAGCGTCCAGGCCCCACTCGGCGTCGTGGGCGACCTGGACCTCGCCGACTGCGCCGCGGGACGGCTGCGGCGCCACGAGCACACCGACTCAGCCAAGGTGGCGACCCTGGAGCACCAGCGCGCCAAGCTCGGCGTGGACACGACCCCCATCAGCGTTGCCTACCGTGATCCCGGCGGGCTCCAGGAGCGCCTCGCCCAGCTGACCGCAACCGCCCCGGCCGTCTCGGCCACCACCGCCGACGGCGCCCGCCACGACCTGTGGCCCGTCACCGATCCGGCCGCGCTCGACGAGATCACCGACCTTTTCGCGGCGCTCGAGGCGGTCTACGTGCTGGACGGCCACCATCGCCTGGCCGCGGCGGTCCGCCACGCCGACGCGGTGGCTGCCGACTCGGGCGCGCCCGGCGACGCCGGGCGCATCCTCACAGCGCTGTTCCCTGCTGAGCAGGTCCAACTGCTGGACTACCGGCGGGTGGTCCGCCGCCCCCCGCACGAGTCAGCCCACGCGCTGCTGGACGCCGTGGCCCAGCGCTTCACGGTGACGCCCGTCGACGGCCCCCAGCAGGCCGAACCCGGCCGACGCGGTGAGATGGGACTGCGCCTGGACGGTCAGTGGTACCGGCTTCACCCCCGCGCCCACATCTGCCCGCAGCGACTGCCGAACCGCCTGGATGAGGCCGTGGTCCAGCGCCATCTGCTGCACGACGTGCTGGGCGCCGGCCCGGGATGCGACGAGTCGGCGCTGAGCCACGTGCCGGGCACGGTGCCGCTAAGCGAGCTCGACGCGCGCCTAGCACCCCACGACATCGTGCTCGCGCTCCATGCGTTGCCGATGGCCGAGCTTCAGGCCGTGGCCGACGCCGGCGCGGTGCTGCCGCCCAAGTCCACCTACGTCACGCCCAAGGTCGCCGCGGGGTTGCTGCTGCAGCGGCGCACCGCCCGCGTGCCCGCCGTCCTGTAAGCCCAGCAGGGGCCGAGCGGTGGCGCCCGGCGCGTCACGGCTCAATCGTTGGGCAGGCCCTGCTCAGCCCGAGCGGCCTTATCGCGGGCGGCGGCGATGAGCTCGTCGGCCACGCGGTCGGCCTCGGTCCCCAGCTGAGCGAGGGTGCCCTCGTTCCAGATCACGTGGTCGGCGAGCGCCAGCTTCTCGTCCATCGAGGCCTGCGCATCGATGCGCGCGGCGGCTTCGCTGGGCGACATCTCGCGCTGCTGTTGCAGGCGCTCCATCTGGGTGTCGCGCCGGGCGGCCACCACGACGATGGCGTCGTAGTGCGGCGTGGAGCGCTTGGCGGGGTCGTGCTCGCGGTCCAGGCCCAGCTCGGCCAGCAAAGGGATGTCGAGCACCACCATGCCGTCGAAGGGCGCCAGGACCTCCAGGCGCTCGGCGATCTCCTCGGTGATGCGCGGATGGGTGATCTCGTTGAGCAAGGCGCGCTTCGACTCGTCGTAAAACACCTCGCGCGCCAGCTCGCCGCGGTCGACGAAGCCGTCCTCGTCGAGCACGGCGCGCCCGAAGGCCTCCACGATCTCGCGCCAGCCGTCGGTGCCCGGCAGGACGATCTCGCGCGCGACATCGTCGGCGTCGACTAGCTCCGCGCCGCGCTGGACCAGCCGCGCGGCAACGGTGGACTTGCCCGCGGCGATCCCGCCCGTTAGCCCAACGAGGTACACCTTCGCGCCTTTCCGGCGGTCACGGCCCGCAGCGACGAACTGTCGGGGCAGGGCCACGCACGGGCTAGGGCGCCAGCACGCGGGTCAGGACGACCGGCCCTCCTCGTCGACCGCGCCGTCTTCGGCCTCGCCCGCGGCATCGCCGGAAGCGGGCTCCTCGGAGCTGTCACCCTCGCCGGCCTCCCGGCCAGCCGGGGTGTCGGCCTCGGCCGCCTCGCCCGGGGTCTCAGCCTCGGCCGCCTCGTCCGCCGAGCCACTGTTTTTGTCCTCAGCGGCCCGCGCCAGCTCGTCGCCCGTCTCAGCCGCCCAAGCCGGCTCGGCGCTGTCCGCGGCGGCCTGCGTCGCCTCGTCGGGCGGTGGCTCGTCGGCCTCTGGGGGCGCGCCCGCCTCCTGGCCGACTTGCCCGCGCAGGTCGGCGACCACGTCGGCCACGCTGATGCTGTCCTCCTCGGCCTCCTCCTCGCTGTCGCTTTTGGCCTGGAAGGCCTGGGCGAAGGCCGCGCCCACGGCGCCCTGCTCCTCTGCAGCCGGCTCTTCGACCTGAGAGGAGTACGACGGCGGCTCGGCGATCTCGGGCTCCTCGCCGTAGCCGGCCTTGACGGCCTGCTTCAGCGACAGCGAGATGCGCCGGCGGGCCTCGTCGATGTCGATGATCTTGACCGTTCGGGGCTCGCCGACCTGGACCACCTGCTCGGGCGTCTCGACGTGGGCCTCGGCCAGCTCCGAGATGTGGACCAGGCCCTCGATGCCCTCGGCCACCTTCACAAAGGCCCCAAACGGCACGAGCTTGGTCACGCGGCCCTCGACGAACTCGCCCACGTAGTGCTGCCGGGCGAACTGTTGCCAGGGGTCCTCCTGGGTGGCCTTCAGCGACAGGGAGACGCGCTCGCGGTCCAGGTCCACGTCCAGGACCTCGGCCTCGACCTCCTGGCCCACCTCGACGACCTCGCCGGGATGATCCACGTGCTTCCAGGAGAGCTCGGACACGTGCACCAGCCCGTCGACGCCCCCCAGGTCGACGAACGCGCCGAAGTTGACGATGGAGCTGACCGTGCCCTTGCGCACCTCGCCCTTCTGCAAGGTCTCGAGGAACTCGCGGCGGAACTCGCTCTGGGTCTCCTCGAGGAACTTGCGCCGCGACAGGACCACGTTGTTGCGGTTCTTGTCGAGCTCGATCACCTTGCACTCGAGCTCGCGGCCCACATACGGGTGCAGGTCGCGCACGCGGCGCATCTCCACCAGCGAGGCGGGCAGGAACCCGCGCAGGCCGATGTCGATGATGAGCCCCCCCTTGACGACCTCGATCACGCGGCCGGTCACCGTGGAGTCGTTGTTGAAGATCTCCTCGATCTTGCCCCAGGCACGCTCGTATTGCGCCCGCTTCTTGGACAGGACCAGCCGGCCATGCTGGTCCTCCTTTTGCATCACCAGGGCTTCGACCAAGTCCCCCACGGCGACGGCCTCGTGCGGGTCGACGTCGTGCTTGATCGACAGCTCTTTGGAGGGAATGACCCCCTCGCTCTTGAACCCGATGTCGAGCAGCGCCTCATCAGCGTCGACCCGAACGATCACCCCCTCGACGATGTCGCCCTCCTCGAAGGGCTTGATCGTGGCCTCGAGGGCGTTCATGAACTCCTCACGGGAGCCGAACTCCTCGAGGATGACCTGCTCGCCGCGCTCGCGCTCCGCGTCGGGGGCCGTGTCGAGGGTGGGCGTCGAACTGTCGGTCTGCTGCTCCATGCCGGTACCGGTTCTCGCTTGTGGGTGGCGGGCTGCGGAAAATGGGCGACCGCAACGGCCTGTTGGGCCCGTGGATGCGGACGCCCAACAGGGCACGAGCGCGTCCAAGCAGTTTCGTCACGCGTCGCAGCGCTGTCAACGCGCGTTGCGAGACGAACATCCATGTTGACGCGCGTGGCCAGGCGCTGCAGGGGGCAGCGCGGCCGCGGCGGGCTGCCCCCGACGCACAGCGCTGCGGCTAGGCTGCCCACGGCCGCCATGCCCGCCGGCACGCGGCGCGGCCGGCCCTGCACCGGGTCCACGTGCACCCATGTCGTGACCGTCTCGGCCAGGGCGGTGCCGGCTTCGTCGACCAGGGAGGTGCGCCGCTGCGCCCAGCAGGCCCCCGTCCCGGAGCACCACGTCGTGGCGCGCACGAGCTCACGCAACGCCGGCCACCGGCGCACCCGCAGCTGGCCTGCGCGCAACACCCATCGGCCGGCGTCGGTCAGGATGCCGGCGTCGGCGGCGTCGGCGTCGGCCACGTCCTGGAGATAGCGGGCGAGCCCGTCGAGGCGCAGCTCGCCGGTGCCACCCGCCTCGGCCAGGCGCACGCGCCGATCTTCGACGAAGGCGCGCTCGTCGTGGCCAGGCGGGCCCGGCAGGGCCTGCCCGGCGGCCTCTTCGC
>PXPH01000020.1:7667-19811 GCA_003021615.1 Actinobacteria bacterium QS_8_72_14 | reverse complement strand
CGCCTCAGAAAAGACGTGCACGTTGTCCGACCACGCCATCTGGTGATACACGCTCTCCGGGCCAAGCCAGTCGTGGTTGCCCGGGGCGAGGACCACCCGGCGCGACGTCGAGGCGAACGCCTCCCGCAAAAACGCCGCCGTGTCGGGCGTGAACCGGTCATGCTCGTACAGGTCGCCGCCGCACAGCACCGCGTCGGCGCCGCACTCGTCGGCCAGCGCCAAGACGTTGCCCAACGTGTCGCGCAGCGCCTGGCGCCGCCGGCGGGCCGTCACAGCCGGTGCCCACGGGAACGCCGTGTCCAGATGCAGGTCACTGAACAGCACCACGCGCATTCGTCTCACCTCCTCGCGCAGAAGGTGTAACACGACCCTGTGACACGAAGCTCGACTGTCGAGAAGCTCGTCGAGGCGGACCATCGCTCGCGTCCGATCGAGTGGCCGACCGTTCGCCAGTGCGCGTCATGGGCTGGCGGCTTCCACGTGTTCGTGGGCGACGCTGAGCTCACGGAGGGGCAGGGGGCGTGTCGGCCTGACCGTAGACCTGCCCCGGTATCGGCGTCGAGGGCGACGAGCGCGCCGGTGTCCTGCTCGGAGAGTCGGTCTATCGCGGCGAGGCCAAAGCGTCGCCTGCTCCGTTATTTGACGCGTTCGCTGTCGGGGGGAGCGTAGTCTTCGGGCGCGTAGGTCTTGCCGGCAGGCCAATCGGGCCGTATGGTCGTCAGCAGTTTGGCCGTGGCGTCCTCGGCCGCGCCGACGCTGAGCTTGTCGTACGGGGGGCGTGTTTCGCCCTTTTCCATCGCCGGCCCTGCCGGCGCCTGAATGTCGACGGCGTCGAAGATGCACACGGCCACGAACTGGTCGTCGGGACGGTCACGCCATGGAGTGTGAGGATCGTTTGGCGCGCCGCTTGCCCGCCACGCCGCCATGTCGGCTGCCCGAGCCCGGAAGACGGCCTCGAGCGTCTGCACGGTCGCGACGGTCTCGGCCTCTTGCCGACCAGCCCCCCGACACAACTCGACAGCGGCGCTTGCCGGCCGGATCGTGCCAGACCCGTCGCCGCTGGCACCGGTCGGGGTGTTCGCAGACCCGCCGCACGCGCCGAGCGCCACGACCGCGCCAACGACCAGCATGCCGATCCGTGGCTTCCACGAAGCCAGTCGTTTCTGTCCGTATGCCCCGCTGTGATGCACGCCTCCGCCTTCTCTGGGATACGCTCTTCGTCGTGTTGCAAGCGTGGCTTCGCAGCCCTACTGGGTGCTGCAGGCTTGGACGCCGCAGGTCTCGCGGGAGTTCCACAGCGAGCACAGCACCGCGTCATCGAGCCGCAGGCGGTAACTGCACATCCGGTGGTCACGGCGGGCTGGTCAGGGTGGGGCGCGACGAGGTGGCCCCCGGTGACCGCTGCACGTTGGGGCCAGGACCACGCGTTCGTGGCTGGCGACGTCCGCGTCAGTGACGACGCCAGCGTTGGGCTGTCCCCCCGGCGAGCACAGGGCCGCGGTGCTCAGGCGGCGCTGGCGCACTCCGGGCAGCGCGCGCGGAAGGTGACCTCGACGCCGAGGATGTGGAAACCGTGCTGTTGGTCGGCGGTCAGGGCCGGGTCGTCGACGTGGACGTCGAGCATCCGCCCGCACTCCACGCACAGCAGATGATGGTGGTGGTCGGCGACGTTGGGGTCGTAGCGCTTGCGACCGTCAGCGTGGGTGATCTCGAGCAGCTCGCCGATGCTGACCATCTCGTTGAGGGTGTTGTAGACCGTGGCCCGGCTGACCTCGGGCAAGACCTCGCGCGCATGCCGCAGGACCTCGTCGGCGGTCATGTGCACGTGCTCACCCGTCATCGCCTCGGCGATGACGCGTCGTTGCGGCGTCATGCGCCACCCACGGCGGCGCAGCCGGTCGATCAGCGGTGTCACGTGGTCGTTTCCTCCTCGTCGACGCAGGCAGAATAGCAAGAACCACTTGATCTCACCTTGGACTGAGTCTAATCTAAGGGCGCGTCCGGGGTTCCCACCCGGCAGGAGGGGCGGCTTTCCCCCGGACGGGACCCCGCCCGGGCCCGGATGACCCCAGCTTTACGGCCAGCAAGCGAAAAACGAGAGGAGAGCGGCTTGACAGACCCAAGTCAGTGCCCGGTGACCGGAGCCCGCACGAGCTTCGAGGGGCCATCGAACGAGTGGTGGTGGCCCGATCAGCTCAACCTTCGGATCCTGCACCAGAACCACCCCCAGGCCAACCCGCTGGGCGAGGACTTTGACTACGCCGAGGCCTTCGCCGAGCTCGACCTCGACGAGCTCACCCGCGACGTCGACGCCGTGATGACCGACTCGCAGGAGTGGTGGCCGGCCGACTTCGGGCACTACGGCCCGTTGCTCATCCGCATGTCGTGGCACGCGGCCGGCACCTACCGCGTCTACGACGGCCGCGGTGGCGGCGGAGCCGGCGCGCAGCGGTTCGCCCCGGAGAACAGCTGGCCCGACAACGCCAACCTCGACAAGGCGCGGCGCGTGCTGTGGCCGGTCAAGCAAAAGCACGGCCGCAAGATCTCCTGGGCCGACCTGCTGCTGTTCGCCGGCAATCGCGCCATGGAGACGATGGGCTTTAAGACCTTCGGGTTCGGCTTCGGTCGCCGCGACATCTGGGCGCCCGAGGAGGACGTCTACTGGGGCCCGGAGACGGAGTGGCTCGGCGACGAGCGCTTCACCGAGGACCGCCAGCTCACCGGCCCGTTCGCCAACGTCCAGATGGGCCTGATCTACGTCAACCCGGAGGGGCCCAACGGCAACCCGGACCCGGTGGCGGCCGCCCACGAGATCCGCCAGACCTTCAACCGCATGGCGATGAGCGACTACGAGACGGTTGCGCTCATCGCCGGCGGTCACACCTTCGGCAAGACCCACGGCGCGGTCTCCGAGTCCCACGTCGGCCCCGAGCCCGAGGCTGCCCCCCTCCAGGAGCAGGGCCTGGGCTGGCGCAACAGCTACGGCACCGGCACGGGGCCGCATCAGTTCACCAGCGGCCTCGAGCTCACCTGGACTCCCACCCCGACCCAGTGGGACACCAGCTTCTTTGACCTGCTGTTCAAGTACGACTGGGAGCTGACCCAAAGCCCCGCCGGCGCCTACCAGTGGGTGCCAAAGGACGTCGAGGATCAGGACCTCGTGCCCGACGCGCACGACCCGTCCACGACGCACCCGCCGATGATGCTCACCACGGACCTCTCGCTGATCCAGGACCCGGCCTACCGCGAGATCTCCCAGCGGTTCCACGACGACCCCGACGAGCTCGCCGACGCGTTCGCCCGGGCATGGTTCAAGCTGCTGCACCGCGACATGGGACCGATCAGCCGCTACCTCGGTCCGCTGGTGCCCCACGAGGAGCTGCTGTGGCAGGACCCGGTCCCGCCGGTCGACCACGAGCTGATCGACGAGGCCGACATCGCGGCGCTCAAGGCACAGATCCTGGACTCCGGCCTGTCGATCACCCAGCTGGTGTCGACCGCCTGGTCATCGGCGTCGACGTTTCGCAACACCGACAAGCGCGGTGGCGCCAACGGCGCGCGCATCCGCCTGTCGCCGCAGGCCGAGTGGGACGTCAACCTACGCGCCGGGGTCTCCACCGTGATCTCACAGCTCGAGGAGATCCAGCGCGAGTTCAACGCCCAGCAAACCGGCAACAAGCGAGTCTCGCTTGCCGACCTGATCGTGCTGGGTGGCTGCGCCGCGGTCGAGCAGGCAGCCACGGCGGCCGGCCACGACGTCACGGTCCCCTTCACGCCGGGGCGCACCGACGCGACACAGGCGTGGACCGACGTCGAGTCGATGGGCTACCTCGAGCCCACGGCGGACGGATTTCGCAACTATGTGCAAAAGGACCACGGGGTCCCACCCGAGCACGTGCTGCTCGACCAGGCACACAAGCTGACGCTGTCAGCGCCCGAGATGACCGCGCTCGTTGGCGGCATGCGCGTGCTCGACACCAACGTCGACGACGCCAGCCACGGGGTGTTCACCCACCGGCCCGGGGCGTTGACCAACGACTTCTTTGTCAACCTGCTCGACATGGGCACCCAGTGGCAGCCGGTCGGCGAGGGCGAAGAGGAGTTCGAGGGTCGCGACCGCCACACCGGCGAGCTGCGGTGGATGGGCACCCGCGTCGACCTCGTCTTTGGCTCGAACTCCCAGCTTCGCGCGATCTCGGAGGTTTACGGCAGCGCCGACGGGCAGGCCAAGTTCGTCCAGGACTTCATCGCCGCGTGGGACAAGGTCATGAACCTCGATCGCTTCGACCTGGCCTGATCCCAATCCAGGGCTGGCCGAGCCCCGGGGGAGTGGCACGCCTCATCCCGCTTCGCCCTGCGGGGCTCGGTCGGTGTCCTCTTTTGTTGGCGCCAGCCGCCGCAACACGAGCTTGCGCAGCTCCTCGGCGACCAAGACGGTCACAGCGGTGGCCATCGCCACCCCCCACTGGCCGAGCGACAACGCCGTCGTGTCAAAGACCTGCTGGGCCGGGCCGGCGTGGACCGCGACGATCTGCAGCGCCAACACGCCGGCTAGCGCCACCCACAGCCGCCCGTTGGTCAGCGTGTGGCGCGACAGGATCGTGGTGGTGCTGACGCGGGCGTTGAGGGCGTTGAACAGCTGGAACAACACAAAGGTGGTAAACGCCATGGTCACCGCCAGCTGCGAGCTCTCGGTCTGGCGCGTCACGGCGTAGACCACCAGGGTGCCGGCGGCCATGACCGCGCCGGTGAACAGCAGCCGCAGCAGCCGTGCCCGGTCCAGGATCCGGGCGTTTGGGTCGCGCGGCGGGCGTTGCATCGCCCCGGTGCGCGGCGGGTCCACACCCAACGCCATCGCCGGTGGCCCGTCCATGATCAGGTTGACCCACAAAAGCTGCAGCGGCGTGAACGGCGTCGCCAGCCCCAGCAGGCGCCCGGCCAGGATCGTGCTGATCGCCGCGATGTTGGTGGCCAGCTGGAAGCGCACGAACGACACGATGTTGGCGTAGATCGCCCGGCCCCGCTCGACGGCGGCGACGATCGTCGCGAAGTTGTCGTCGGCCAGCACCACGTCGCCGGCTTCCTTGGTCACCTCGGTGCCCGCCAGGCCCATCGCCACGCCGATGTCGGCGCCTTTGAGGGCGGCGGCATCGTTGACGCCGTCGCCGGTCATGGCCACCACGTGATTGTGCTCGCCCAAGGCCGTGACCAGCCGGACCTTGTGCTCGGGCTCCACGCGGGCGAACACGCCGATGTCCTCTACGCGCTCGAGCAGCTGGGCTTGCGACAACCCGTCGAGTTCGGCACCGGTGAGCACCTCGCCGGGGATGCCGAGCTCGCGGGCGACCGCGGCGGCGGTGGTGGCGTGATCGCCGGTGACCATCTTGACCGTCACGCCCGCCTGGTGGCAGGTGGCGATGGCCCTGGTCGCCTCGGGGCGCACCGGGTCGGCGAGGCCGATGAGGCCTTGCAGGCGCAGCCCGGTCAGCAGCGCGCCCACGTCGTCCAGCGAGGTGTCGCCGGGCACCACCCGGGTGGCGACCGCCAGGGTGCGCAGGGCCTGATTGGCCATGTCGTCAAGCTCGCGGTCGACCGCGGCCCGGGCCTCGCCGGCCAGGGCCGCGTCGCCGTCGCCGCTGACCACGCGGTCGCTGCGGGCCAGCAGCACGTCGGGAGCGCCCTTGACGATGACCTGCAGCTCGCCGTCGCCGTGGTCATGGACGGTGGCCATGAGCTTGGCGGCCGAGTCGAAGGGCAGCTCGGCGCGGCGCGGGCGCTCGCCGCGGCGCCGATCCACGTCGACGCCGGCGGTGGCGGCGGCGTCAATCAGCGCCAGGTCGGTGGTGTCGCCCACGCGGTGCTCGCCGTCAACCTCGGCGTCGTTGCACAACACCATCGCCTCGGCCAGCGCGTCCTCGGCCGACTCGGGCCAGCGCCGCACCACGGTCATCTCGCCGCGCGTCAGCGTGCCGGTCTTGTCGGTGCACACCACGGTGGCGCAACCCAGCGTCTCCACCGACGCCAGCCGTTTGACGATCGCGTGGCGCTTGGCCATCTGCGACGTGCCCACCGCCAGGGTCAGTGTCACCACCGCCGGCAGCCCCTCGGGGACGGCGGCGACCGCCAGCGCGATCGCGTCGATGGCGGCGTCGGCCAGCGCGTCGCCCTGGGCCAGCGCCACGGCGAGCACGACTCCCACGGCCACGGCGGCCACCAGCGCCAGGCGCCGCCCCAGATCGGCGAGCTGGCGCTGCAGCGGGGTGGGGCGCGGCGCGGCGCCGGCCAGCATCTCGGCGACCTGGCCGACGCTGGTGGCCGCCCCCGTGGCGGTCACGAGGACCTCGCCGCGGCCGCTGGCGACGACGGTGTTCATGTGGGCGGCGTTGACCCGGTCGGCCAGCGGCGTGTCGGCTGACAGCCGTGCCGCGGGGTCCTTGGCCACCGGCTGTGACTCGCCGGTCAGCGACGCCTCGTCCAGCGTCAGCTGCTCGGCCACGAGGATGCGCCCGTCGGCGGCGACCCGGTCACCCGCAGCGAGCAGCACCACGTCGCCGGGGACGACGTCGCGGGCGGCGATGTCGACCACTCGCCCGTCGCGGCGCACCTGGGCGCGCCCCGGCAGCATCCCGCGCAGCGCCTCCATGCTGGCCTCGGCGCGGTGCTCCTGGAGGAACCCGAGCACCGCGTTGAGCACCAGCACCACGCCGATGGCGATCGCGTCGACCACCTCGCCCACGATCGCGGCCAGCCCAGCGGCCACGATCAAAATCAGCACGAGCACGCTGCGGAACTGCCCGGCCAGCAGCGCGATCCACGAGCGCCCCTGTGCCGTGGTGGCCTCGTTGGGGCCGAACCGCTGCCGGCGGGCCGCGGTCTCCTCGCTCGACAGCCCCTGAGCCGGATCGACGCCCAAGGCGTCGGCTACGGCGTCGACATCGCGGGTGTGGGCCACGAGCTCGTCGCCGGCGGGCAGCGACTCGGCGGGGACCTGCACCATCTGGACCTTTCGATCAGCTCACACGGATCGAAGGTCTCTCCCGCCCAGGGGTGCTGGGCGACGATGCCGGGGCGTAGCCGAGATGACGGCGCCGTCGGTGCAGAGCGACGCGTGCAGCGACGCGGCCATGGGCTCTGCAAGGGATACTCCCCTTCGCGGCGATGCTAGCCTCTCCTCGCGCGAGTGACCAAGCGGCGTTGGCCAGCTCGCTGCGCAGGCTGATCCGGCTGCCGTCACACCCCTGGGCTACGGTCCCATCGGTGTCGAGCCCGCCTTCGCGCCGTGCGGCCCACCGGCGCGGGGCCACGACGGCCAGTGACGAGGAGCCGCGATGGTCCGCTTTCTGCACACCGCCGACTGGCAGCTGGGCATGACCCGCCACTACCTGGCCGGCGAGGCCGAGGGGCGCTTTCGCCAGGGTCGCATCGACGCGATCGCGGCCATGGGCCGCCTGGCCGAGCAGCGCGGCTGTGCGTTTGCGGTCGTGGCCGGTGACGTGTTCGACACCAACCAGGTCGACCGCCGCACGCTGCTGCGGGCCGTCGAGGCGCTCAACGACTTCCCCGTGCCGGTGTGGCTGCTGCCGGGCAATCACGATCCCCTCGATGCCGCCAGCGTGCTGGCCTCGGATGCGTTCGCCGACGCCTGCGCCGACCACATCGGGGTGCTGGCCGGGCGCGAGCCGGTCGCTGGCGCCGACGGGGTGGAGCTTGTCGGGGCGCCGTGGACCAGCAAGCGCCCGGTGTGCGACCTGGCGGGGGCCGCCGTGGCCGATCTCGAGCCGGCCGGCGACACGGTGCGGGTGCTGGTCGCCCACGGCGGGGTCGATGCCCTCGCCGGCGACCACCGCGACCCGGCGGCGATCCGCGTGGACGATCTCGAGGCGGCCCTGGCCGAGGGCCGCGACGCGCAGCGCTGCGACGTCGAGGCGGTCTCGGTGGGCGGGTGGCGCTTCGTCGAGCTGGCCCGCCGCGTCGACGGCCCCGACGACGTCGCCGCGCTGGCCGCCGAGCTCGACGCGCTGCCGGGCAAGGAGCGCACCGCGGTGCGCCTGGAGTTGACCGGCACGCTGACGCTGACCCAGGCCGGTGAGCTCGAGGGCGTGCTGGCCGACGCCGCCGACCGGCTGGCGGCCCTGGACCGGCCGGCGCGCCACGACGACCTGCACGTGCGCCCCGACGACGGCGACTTCTCCGAGCTGGCGCTGGCCGGCTACGCGGCTGCCACCCGCGACCGGCTGGCCCAGCTCGCCGAGACCGGCGGTGAGCAGGCCGAGACGGCCGTCGACGCGCTGGCGTTGCTGTTGCGGCTGAGCCAGCGCAGCAACCCAGAGGCGACCCCATGAGGCTGCACCGCGTGGCCGTGGAGAGCTTCCGCGGCATCGCCGCCCAGGAGGTGGCGTTCGCCGAGACGGGGGTGACCGTCGTCGAGGCGCCCAACGAGGCCGGCAAGACCAGCCTGCTGGAGGCCGTCACGCTGGTGTTGGACTACAAGGACTCGTCGCGGGCCCAGCCGGTGCGCGAGGTGCAGCCGGTGGGCCGTGACGTGGGCAGCCTGGTCGAAGTCGAGCTGTCCTGTGGCCAGTACCGCCTGACGTGTCGCAAGCGCTTCAACCGCCAGCCGCTGACCGAGTTGGCAATCACGGCGCCCCAGCCCGAGCAGCTGGCCGGCGACGAGGCCCACCAGCGCCTGCAGAGGATCCTGGACGCCCATCTGGACCGGGCGCTGTTCGACGCGCTGTGGTTCGAGCAGGGCCGGTCGCTGGGTCAGCTCGCCGTGGGTGACAGCTGGTCGCTGGGCGCCGCGCTGGACCAGGCCGCCGGCGGGGGCGCCGACCAGCACAACCAGTGGTTTACCCCCAAGGCCCAGCAGCCAGGAAAAAAGCTCAAGGCCCTTGACGCCCGCGTGGACGAGCTCGACAGCCAGGCCGCCTCGCTGCGCCAGCGCCTGGATGAGCTCCAGGACGACGTCGACCGCAGCGCCACCCTCGACCGCGAGCTGGCCGAGCTCGCCCAACGCCGCGAGGCGCTGGTTCCCGACCTCGAGCACTCCCGTCAACAGCTCGCCGACATCCAGCAGCTACGCAGCGCCGTCGACGAGCAGGCAAAGAACGAGGAGCTGGCCCGCGCCCGCCGTGATCACGCCCAGGGCGAGCTGGACCGCCGCGGCGAGCTGGAGCGCGCCATCGGCGAGCTGGAACAGTGGCGGGCCGGCCTCGAGGCCGACCTGACCCGCTGCGACGACGAAGTGGCCCGCCTCGAGGGGCAGCACCGGCGACTGACCGGCGTCCGCGACGACGCCGACGCGGCGGTCCAGCAGGCCCGGCGCACCGCCACGGCCCGCCGAACCGACGTCGAGCTGGTCGAGGCTGCCACGCGCCTTGAGCGCCACCGCGACGCCCACCACAAGGTGGCCGAGGCCGACGCGGCCGCCCACGACGCCGAGGTCCTCTTGGCCGGCTGCGCGCTGACCGACGAGCGCCTGGCTGCCATCGACGCCGCCCACGACAACCTGCGGTTTGCCGAAGCGCAGCTCGAAGCGGGCGCCCCGGCGGTCACCGTCGAGGCGCTGGGCGACGTCACCGTCGGCGTCGACGGCGAGCCGGCGACGCTGGCCGTCGGCGAGCAGCACACCGTATCGGTGGCCGATCCCACCGAGCTGGACATCGGCGACGTCGCCCGCATCGCCGTGCGCCCGGGCGCGTCGCTGGCTCAGCTGACCGAGGCGCGGCGCACCGCCCGCGCCGCCCTCGACAAGGCGTGTGCGGCCGCCGGCGCCAGCGCCGCGACGCCGAGTCGACGGTCGCCGCCCGCGACCAACGGGTCGCCGAGCTGCTGGGCGGCCACACCCGCGAGTCGCTAGCCGGCGAGATCCAGCAACTGGCCACCTGGGTGGAGGGCCAGTCGGCGGCGCGGGCCGCCGATGAGGCGCTGCCGGCCACCGTCGACCAGGCCCAGGCGCGAAGCCGCGAGGCCGACGCCGCCGTCGAGGAGGCCGAGCGCGCCGCCGAGCAGGCCCGCGCCGCCGTCGCCGAGCTCGAACCGAGCCTGAGCGCGGCCCGCGAGGACCGCATCGCCTCCCAGACCAAACGCGACAGCGCCGACGAGCAGCTCGCCGCGCGCCGCGACGAGCTGCAGCGGGCCCGCTGTGAGCAGCCCGACGACGCCCTGGTCGTCGAGCGCGACGAGCACGAGCGCCAGCGCCGCGCCGCCGAACAGGCCCGCCAGCAGGCCCAGGCCCAGCTCGACGAGGCCCACCCCGAGCAGGTCGAGCTGCTGGCCGACAACCTCGAGCGCCAGCTGCGCGACGTCGACGCTCAACGCGAGGAGCTCGATGCCGAGCGCACCGAGGTGCGCGCGCGGCTGCGCGCTCACGGCGAAGAGGGCCTGGGGGAGCGGTTGGCCCAGGTGGACGCCGAGCTCGAGCGCGCCCGCGTTGATCGCGACCGCCAGTGGCGCCACGCCAACGCCGCCAAGCTGCTGTTCGACGTCATGGCCCAGGAGCGCACCCGCGCCCAGCAGGCCTACCGCCAGCCGTTGACGCAGGCCATCGAGCGCTTGGGCCGGCTGGTCCACGACGACTCGTTCGCTGTCGAGCTCGACGACGGGCTGGCCGTGGCCTGGCGCACCTTGCAGGGCCAGACGGTGGCGTGGCATCAGCTGTCCGGCGGCGCCAAAGAGCAGCTGGGGGTTCTGTCGGCGCTGGCGTGCGGCTCGCTGATCGACGACGGCGGCGCCCCGCTGATCCTGGACGACGCGCTGGGCTACACCGACCCGGCGCGGCTGGAGCGCATGGGGGCGGTGCTGGCCGCCGCCGCGCGCGACTGCCAGGTGATCGTGCTGACGTGTGTGGCTGATCGCTACGGCCACGTCGGCGGCGCCGCCATGCGGCGGCTGAGCGCGCGCTCGCACGCCACGCCCGCGGCGACCTCAGCGCACCAGCCACACCCCGACACAGTCTCGGAGACATCGCCCTCGCCGCCGGCGGAGACGCCGTCGGCGGAGACGCTGTCGGCGGAGACGTCGCCGCCGGCGGAGCCGCCGCTGGCGGCGAAGCCCAAGGCCACGGGGCGCTCTCGCTGCCGGCTGTGCCACCAGCCCGGGCACAACCGGCGCACCTGTCCCCAGCGGGCCAGCGACGGCCCCGCCTCGTGACGCTCCTCGACGTGCGCTGGCGTCAACGGCTCCCACGTCAGGCGGTCGCGGCCGAGGCCGCGAAATAGTCGGCCAGCGCCTCGTACAGCGCCAGGTAGCGCGGATAGGTCGCCTCGTAGGCCGCCGCGTGGGTCGGATCGGGCTCGATGCGGTGGTCGCGCTGGCTGGCGGCGGTCCAGGACGCCACCTCGGCGGCGTCGGCCACGCCGGTGGCGACCGCGCCCAGCATCGCGTCGCCGTAGGCGGCTTCGCCGCCGCGGGTGGCGGTCGCCGGCAGGTTGACCACGTTGGCGATGATGGCACACCACAGCGGCGAGCGGGCGGCGCCGCCGACCAGGTGCACCTCGTCGGCCAGGTGGTAGCCGGCCGCCCGGCCGGTCTCGAGGTTGTGGCGCAGGGCGAAGGCCACGGCCTCCAGGCCGGCGCGGTAGAGGTGGGCCTTGGTGTGATACAGGGTCAGGCCGGTGATCGTGCCGCGGGCGTCGGGATCCCAGATGGGGCTGCGCTCGCCCATGAAGTAGGGCAGCATCACCAGCCCGTCGCTTCCCGGGGGCACTCGGGCGGCGCGGCCCTCGAGCTGGGCGTAGGCGTCGGGGCCGTCGATGTCGGCGGTCAGCTGCTCGACGGTGCGCTCGCTGGCGCCGAGCTGGTCGACGAACCAGGCCGGCACCGCCCCGGCGGTGGCGGCCCCGCCGAAGGTGTACACCAGCGTCTCGGGCTGTAGCACGTAGGGCATGCTGACCAGCCCGGCCTCGGTGGGCGGGGCGGTGTGGACAAAGCCCCAGCACATGGACGTGCCCATCATCGCCACATGGCGGCCTTCGGCGACCACCCCGGCTGACAGCGTCGCCGCGGGCGCATCCACGCCGCCGGCGCACACCGGCGTGCCCGACGCCAGCCCAAGCCGGCGGGCGCCCTCGCGGTGCAGCGTGCCCACCACGTCGTGGGAGGCCACCAGCGGCTCGGGCAGCTTGGTGATGTCGAGGCCGAGCA
>PXPH01000020.1:0-7445 GCA_003021615.1 Actinobacteria bacterium QS_8_72_14 | reverse complement strand
GTCCACACGGGGCTGGTCGAGCACGCCGCGCACCGCCCGGGTCAGCCCGTCGAGCCACACGTCGGGCCACTGTTCGGCCCACAGCGGCTTGGGGGTGGACACCTCGTAGCCGGCGCTGTGCTCGGCCACGAGCCGCCCGGCGGTGTCGGTCACCACGCACTTGGCGCTGCTGGTACCGACGTCGACGCCGCACAACAGCCCACTGGTGGTCATGGTCGGCCTCCGTTGGGGGTGAGCATCACCTTGATGGCCTCGCCGGCCTGCAGCGCCTGCAGGCCCGTGTCGAACCGCCCCAGCGGCAGGTGGTGGGTGACGACCGGGCTGGCATCCACCACGCCGCGGTGGAGGTAGTCGATTGCCTGGGGGTAGCAGTACGGGCCGAGGTGGGCGCCGCGGACGTCGAGTTCCTTGCGGTCGCCGATGATCGACCAGTCGGCCGTGGCCGGCGCGGCGAACACGCCGAACACGACCATGGTGCCCAGCTTGCGCACCGCGGCCAGGCCCTGGCCGACCGCCTCGGGATGGCCGGTGGCTTCGATGAACACGTCGGCGCCGTCGCCGTCGGTGGCCTCGGCGACGCGGGCGGCGACGTCGTCACGCTCGACGTTGATGGTGGCATCGGCCCCAAGGCGGCGGGCCACGTCGAGGCGGGCGTCGCGGGCGTCGGTGACGATGATGTGGCCCGGGCTACGCAGCCACAGGACCTGGAGCATCAGCAACCCGATCGCCCCGGCCCCGGCCAGCACGACCGTGTCGCCGAGCCGAACGTCGCCGCGCTCGACGGCGTGGATGGCACACGCCAGCGGCTCGACCAGTACCCCGGCGGGCCGCGACAGATCGGGTGGCAGGCGATGCACCCGTGAGTTGGGCCCAAAGCGCATGTAGTCGGCCCAGGCGCCGTCGGCGACCTCGCGCTGAAAGCCGTAGATGTCGTGGACGGCACACATCCAGTACTGCCCGCGGCGGCAGTAGCGACAGCGCTCGCAGGGGTTGATTTGCTCGGCGATGGCCCGGTCGCCGACCTGCACCCCGTGTCGCTCGCCGGCACCCGAGCCGAGCTCGACGACGGTGCCAAAGAACTCGTGGCCGGGGATGACCGGGGCCTTGACCCACGGGTCGTCGCCACCCCAGAACATGGCCGCGCCGGCGAAGCACTTCGCGTCGCTGGCACAGATGCCCGCTGCCTCCACGGCGATGACGACCTCGTCGGGGCCGGCGGCGGGCCGCGGCACGGTCTGGACGCGGTAGTCGCCCGGGCCGTGATTGACCACCGCCTGCATCGTGTCGGTCATGGGCGATCGCTCCTTGCTTGTGCGGTCCGCGGCCGCCGGGTCGCAGCCCACGCCCACGCGGCCCCAGGCGGGCGCTGGGCTTATCCCGGCCGGGCCGCGCCCGGGGCGTGGCGAGCCGGTGTGCCACCGCGGGAATATCACACGGCGGCGAGGCCTTCCTCTGGCCATCGATGCGTTGACGTGACCGAGAAAGGAGTGGTGGCCGTGCGCCTTGTCGGGCTAGCCGGGAGTCTGCGCCACGGGTCGTACAACCGCCAGCTGCTGGACGTGGTGGCTAGCGAATTGCCCGCCGACGCCGAGCTCACCGTGTGGAACGGGCTGGCGCGGATCCCGGGGTTCAACGAGGACCTCGAGGCGATCCGAACGCCGGCGGCGGTCGCCGAGCTGTGCCGGGCGCTGGCTGACGCCGACGGCCTGGTCGTGGCCACCCCGGAGTACAACCACGCCATGCCGGGGGTGTTGAAGAACGCGCTCGACTGGGCCTCCCGCCCGCCGGGCGCGTCGCCGCTGGCCGGCATGCCGGCGGCCGTCGTCGGGGCCAGCCTGAGCGCCTACGGTGCGGCGTGGGGCCAGCAGCAGACGCGAGCCGTGCTCACCGCGATCGGTGCGCGCGTCGTCGACGGCGAGGTGGCCGTCCCCCGGGCCAACCATGCCTTTGACGACCAGGGCCGCCTGGTTGACGCGCAGCTGCGGCAGCGGCTCGTGGAAACCCTCGACGAGCTGCTCGCCGCCGCCCGCCAGCACGCCGCGGCCACATCCAACTCGGCCTGCTGTGCCGCCTGACCCCCCGGCCAGCGTCCTGGTGGGCCCTGGCTTAGCTTGAGTCTTGACCGCAGCGTCGTTCTCGACGGCGGCCGGATGGTCCAGGCGGGGCCGTCGGCGCGGGTGTCCACGAGCCCCCGAGGCGCCGCCACCGGGAAGCTCGTGGACGCCGCGCCCGCCTTCGCCTGCGGCGAGAGCTAGCCCTCGACGAAGCTAACGCACTCGCCTTGGTTGGCGAAGCGCTGCGCGCCGGGGCGGTTGAAGTCCCGCCAGCCTTCGTCCCTGCAGGCCGTTTTGCTCGTCGGGGTGGCACGTTGCCAGTCACACCGTCCGTCGAAGCCCGGCCGCTCGGTGAGGCGGCGAACGTCGCTGCCGTCCTTGGCGTCCATGGAGAACACGTCGTAGTCGCCCATGTCACTGTCACGGCCACTGGTCCAGATGATCCGCTCACCGTCGGGTGACCACTCCGGGAAAGCGTCGAAGGTGTCAAAGAACGTGCCGAGGTTGTTGTTGGTCAGCTGTGTGACGTTGCTGCCGTCGGCGTCCATCCGATAGATCTCGAACGTGCCGCTGCGCAGGCTCTGGAACGCCACCTGGGAACCGTCCGGCGACCACACCGGCCCACTGTCCTGGGCCGGGGAGCTCGTGAGGCGTTGCAGGCCGGTGCCGTCCGGGTTCATCGCGTAGATGTTGAACGGGCCGTCCCGGTCGGTGTTGAACACGAGCTTGTCACCCTTGGGTGACCAGTCCGGCTGGGCGTCGAAGCTGGGCCCGTCGGTGACGTTGACCGGGTCGCTGCCGTCGGGGTTCATCGTGTAGACGTCGAAGTCGCTGCCGCCGAGCTCGTCGCTGGCCTCCCGCGTGCTGTGGAAGGCGATCCGGTCGGCGTCCGGCGACCACGCGGTCCCCCGGTCCTCCGGTGAGCCGTTGAACGTCAGGCGGGTGACGCCGCTGCCGTCGGCGTTCATCTTGTAGGCCTCCGACGCCGCGTCGTTGCGGTAGCTCTCGAAGGTGAGTTTCTCGCCGCTGGGTGACCAGGCGGGGTCACCGTCTCGAGCGTTGCTATCAGTCAAAAACTGCTTGTCCGAGCCGTCGGGGTTCATGGTGTAGACGTCGGCGCTGCCGTTGCGCTGTCCTTCGCAAGCGATGTCGCCATTCGTGCCCGGGAACGCTGCCTGGGCCGGGTGCTGCGAACCGGGAATGGGAACCACCGCGACCACGAGTCCGATGGCACACACGCCGGCGATTGTAGAAAAGCCCGCGCTTCGCATGATGTCCTTTGCTGTGTCGGGGGTGCGTCGCTGTTTTCCTGGAAGAGCACGAGCGTAACGTTCGCGCTCGATCGACTCGGTGGCTATACACAAACCACGCGACCTGCGGTGATGATCTATCGTGTCATAGGCGCTCCTCAAGCAACGAGGCATAGCGCTCACGGTAGTCGGTGAACGCAGCGCGAACGCGCTCAGGGGGAAGCCCGAAACGCTCGGGGTCGTAGCGATGACGCCCGCCTTGGTCCCGTGGGTTCTCTGTCAGCCACCGTCGCATCTGGCCTTCGACGGCTGGCTCCAGCGACAGCCCGAGACGCTGGTAGACATCCGCCACCGTGGCGACGGGATCGGCGACCAGTGACGGATAGGACACGTCCACGAACGTGCGCCCTGCGGTGGCCGCACGCGTTTCGAGCGCCCGGCTCAGGGCCGTCTCGCACCGCTGCAGGGCCTGGGTGCCGACCTCGAGCGGGGACACCTCGTCGGTGTGGGGGTGGCGCACCGTGTCGATGAGGCTGGCATACGAGGGGACGGCTTCGCCCGGGTCCCGGTGGCAGTGGAGCACGACCGCGTCGGGCATCGTCGTCAGCAACGCGTCGAGGTGGCCCATGTGCCCCGGCGACTTCAGCACCCAACGTCTATCCGCGTCCTCCTCGCGGGTCAGCACCCGCAGCTGCAGGGCGTAGTCGGCATAGGCGTCCTCCAGGCTGCAGCGGCAGAACCAGTCGGCGTATGCCGGCGCGTCGAACATGTCCATGAAGTGTTGGCTCGCGAACGCGTTCTGCAGCAGCCGGTCGCACTCCTCGGGGCCGTGTGGGGCCAGCGGATGGACGGTTGCAAAGTCAGGAGCCAGCTCAAAGAGCCGCCCGAGCCATTGCTCGGCCTTGTGTACCAAGGTGGCCTCGTCGAGGCCGTGCCCGTTGTCCGGTGGCAGCGGGTGCAGGGCCTCCCACAAGCGCAGGAAGCGGTGGCGCGGGTCTTGCGCCAACAGGTTGTGTAGCAAGCTCGTGCCCGTCCGGGGCAGCCCGGTGATCACTAGCGGGCTGCCAAGGGGACGCTGGGCCGCCTCCGGTCGGCGCTGGAGGTAGCCCCTGATGTCAAGCCGGTTGCGAAGGTGTCGACGCGCGACGCTGCGAAGCACCTGCCAGCCGACCAAGCTCATGCGGTTGCTGGCCCGACAGGAGTCGACCAGCAGCGTCAGGGGCTCGACGAAGGAACGGCTCCCCCAGTCGTCGTGGCCCACGGACGCGGCCACTTCTCTCATGAGCATCGAGGGCGAGACATCAGCCGGGCGTAAACGGTTGGTCGTCAATGGCAGGCGTCCTTCGATCGAGGCTGGTGCGCCGGCCCACGAAGTGTGTTCTGTGCAAACGGCAAGGCCGTACATGATAGCAAGCCGGCGCAGCTGTGGTAAGTGTTGGTCACACATAGTCGCCGCGGCGCGTGTGCCTACTAGCGTTTCGCGCCGCGACGCTTTGGTACAGTCCGTGCAGCCGTCCAGCGCAAGCCCACGACCCACTTCTAACTCCACACACGGGAAGCGAAGGCAAAAATGGCTGTGACGACCGCACCGGCGCGCATCGCCCCGTTGAGTCCGACGGTGGAGGACGCCTGCCAGCGATGGGGGCCCAAGCCCGCCCTCACCACCCACGGCACCACGCTGACCTATCAGGAGCTGGGCCAGCGCATCCGCGCTTTAGCCAGCGCCTACGAGACGCTTGGCGTCGCACGCGGCGATCGAATTCTGTGCCAGCTGCGCAACTGCAACGAGCTCATCATCGCCGCCGCGGCGGCGTGGCAACGCGGCGCGGTCCATGTCGGCGCCGACAACGACCTCACCGGCGCCGAGCTGTCGCGCCTGGTGGAGCGCCTCGAGGCTGCGGCGCTGATCTATCAGCCAAGCAGGGACGCCACCGAGCCGTTGGCGCCGCTGCACACGGTCGCCGACGCGCATCCTGACACCCCGCTGATCGTCCACGACGCGCCGGCGGGGCCGTATCACTCCCTCGCTGCCCTGCTGGAGTCGGACCAGACGACGGCGGCCGACCGGCCGGCGCCGTTGGACCCGGGGGGGATCTTTTTGACCTCGGGGACGACCGGGGAGCCAAAAGCGGTCGTGGAGCCCATCGCCGAGCACTGGGCGAAGATGCAGTTCTTCGCCGACGCCGTGGCACCCGGTGAGGACGACGTGCAGCTGCTGTTCCTGCCGATCTCGCACGTGTTCGGCCTTCGGCTGGCGTTCATGACGCTTCTGCGGGGCGGCCATCTCGTCCTCGCCGACCGTTTCTCACCGAGCCAGACCCTTGAGCTCGTGGAGCGCAAGGGGGTAACGCTCCTGCCAGCGGTGCCGACCCACCTGCGACTGCTGCGCCAGCGCTACGACCCGTCGACGCATGACCTCGCCAGCCTGGGCTGGGTGATCTCCGCCGCAGCCGCCCTCTCCCCGCAGCTGGCCGAATGGGTCTACGAGACCCTGCAGGCCCGCATGATGTTCGTCTTCGGCTGCAGCGAGGGCTTTACCACCCTGACCACCAAGCGCGATGACATCCTTGCGGGCTCGGTGGGCAACACCGTCTTTCAAGGCCCACCGGGCACCCCACCGGATGGGACGGTCCGCATCGCCGACCCCCAGGACGACACCACGCTGCCGCCCGGCGAGACCGGAGAGATCGCCTTCGGCGCCACCCACCCCGTGCGGTATTGGGATCAGCCGGCCACCGCCACGGACGGGTGGTACCGCACGGGCGACCTCGGCCACCTCGACGAGCACGGGCGCGTCGTCATCACCGGGCGGCTGAAGGAGCAGATCAACCGCGGCGGGCTGCACGTGTCGATGGCCGAGGTAGAAAAGGCGCTGCTGTGTCACCCACGGGTGGCCGACGCGGCGCTTCTTGCCACCCCGAACACGGTGCTCGGCGAGGCCGTCTGCGCCTGTGTGGTCCCCGACGCCGGGCCACCGCCCGACCTGGCGGAGCTGCACGCGTTTTTGTGTCACGACCTCGCGCGCCACAAGCTGCCCGACGAGCTGTGCGTGCTCGACGAGATCCCCCGCACGGTGATCGGCAAGGTCGACCGGGCCGCGCTGCGCGACCGGGTCCTGGACGGGGAGAAGCCGCGTGAGCGACTCACGCGCTGACGACCCACGCGCCGACGCGCTCGAGCCAGGGTCGGGGCCACAGGGCCGCCACGACGGGCAACGCGGCGCACCGCACCGCCCCGTCCTCGTCGTCGGCGCCGGCCCGGTCGGGCTCAGCGCCGCGCTCGCGCTGCGGGCGCAGGGCTGGCCGGCGACCGTCCTGGAGGCCGATCCGCCCGACCGCCAGCGCCCCGGCAGCCGAGCCATCTTCACCCACGGCACGGTCCTTGCCGTTTTGGAGCGTCTGCGGGCCGGGCTCGGATGGGCGCTCGCCCGCCACGGCCTGGTCTGGCCGACCAAGCGCGCGCTGTGGCGCGGACGCGAGGGGTTTCGCCGCACCTACCCGCCGCCTCCAGACAACGCCCTGCCGCCGTTCACCAGCATGCCCCAGGTCGAGACGGAGCAGCACCTGCTGGACGCATGCAAGCAGGCCGACGTCGAGCTCGTGTGGGACACGCCGGTAACGGCGGCCGAGACCCACCCCGGCGGGGTCCGCCTGGTGACCGCGGGCGGCGAGGAGTGGACAGCCGAGTACGGGGTCGCTGCGGATGGTGCCCGCTCGGCAGTGCGCCATGCGCTTGGCATCGCCATGGCCGGGCGCAGCTCGGCCAATGCCTTCGTCATCGTCGACGTCGACGAGGATCCCCACGCGCCCCTGCCCCCTGAGCGCGTCTTCCACTACCGGCATCCAGCCGCTGGCGGCCGCCACGTGCTGCACGTACCGTTCGCCGGCGGCTGGCGCGTGGACCTGCAGTGCCGACCGAGCGACGACCCCGAGGAATTCGCCAGTCCCCGCGGCATGGAATCGTGGCTGGAAGCCGTGCAGGGGCCAGGCTCCCTCGACCGGGTGTCGTGGGCCTCCACCTACCGATTCCACCAGGTCGTGGCCCAGGCCTTCACCGATGCGCACCGTCGAGTCCTCCTCGCGGGAGAGGCGGCCCACCTGTTCGCCCCCTTCGGCGCCCGCGGGATGAACTCGGGCATCGT
>PXPH01000023.1 GCA_003021615.1 Actinobacteria bacterium QS_8_72_14 | reverse complement strand
CTGGGCGGGGGGGGCGTGGCCGTGATCAACCGCGACATCGGCGCCGGCCGCAGCCGGGGCGGGAGCCGAGGATGGGGCGACCGTGGCGGCGTCGCCGGGGTTCACAAAGGCCCGATACACCACCGGCAGCAAGTAGGCGGCGCTGAGCAGCCCCGCCAGCAGCAGCGCGGCCCCAAAGACCCACCGTCCGGCGTCGAAGGCGCCCACCACCAGGAACCACTTGCTGACAAAGCCCCCCAAGGGCGGCACACCGGCCAGGCCCAGCGACGCCAGCCCGAAGGCGCCCATGGTGATCGGCATGCGCCGGCCGATGCCATCGAGCTCGCTGACGCGGTCGAGGTGGGGCCCGGCGTGCAGCGCCCCGGCACAGAAAAACAGCGTGATCTTGAGCGCCGCGTGGTTGATCAAGTGCAGCAGCGCCCCGCTCCAGGCCGTGACCGTGGCCAGCGACAGGCCCAGGATGATGTAGGACAGGTGGGCCACCGTCGAGAACGCCAGCCGGCGCTTGAGGTCGTCCTGGCGCAGCGCCACCACAGAGGCGCCCACCAGGGTGATGACCGCCAGCGCGCCCACCGCCACGTCGCCGTCGACGGCGGCCAGCTCGTCGGGGCCGATGACGAAGCCGAAGGCGCGCACGAACCCGAAGATGCCGGCTTTGACCACCGCCACGGCGTGCAGCAGCGCGCTGACCGGCGTGGGGGCCACCATCGCCGCCGGCAGCCAGGCGTGCAGTGGCATCAGCGCCGCCTTGGTGCCAAAGCCCAAGGTGAACAGCGCCACCACCAGCGCGAGCTGGCCGCCGTCGAGGTGGTCGGCGACGAACCCGCCGGCGGCGAACTCCAAAGTCCCGGCGGCCTGATAGACCAGCCCCGTGGCCAGCAAAATCGCCGCCCCACCGCCCAGCAGGTAGGCGAGGTAGCGGCGCCCGGCCGCTCGGGCGGCGTCGCTGCCGGTGTGGACCACCAGGGGGTAGGTGGCCACCGTCAGCAGCTCGTAGAAGACCAAGAACGTCAGCAGGTTCGCGGCGAACGCCAGGCCCACGGCGGTGGACAGACACACCGCGAAGCTGGCAAAGAAGCGGGTCTGGCGGGGGTGGGCCAGCTGGCGCACGTAGCCGATCGCGTAGACGGCCGTCAGCAGCCACAGCACCGAGGCGACCAGCGCGAACACCAGGCCCGCCGCGTCGACGCGCAACGCCAGGTCGACCCCGGGGGGCAGGCCTATCAGGGCGATCTCGGGGGTGGCCCCGCCCAGCACCATGGGCAGCAGCGCCACCACGGCGCCGAGCTTGACCGTGGCCGCCAACAGCGTGGCCGCCTCGCGCAGGTTCGGGCGATGTCGCGAGGCCACGATCGCCGGGGCGGCCAGCAGCGACGCGAGCACTGCCACCACAGGCAGCAGGGACTGCCACGCCACGCTCAGCCCACCGCCACGCGGGCGGCGCGATCGGTGCGAAGCTCAGCCACAGCGCTCACGGCGCCGCAGCATAGCGAGGCCCGCCGGGGTCGTCGCAGCAAGGGGGCGGCGGCCGGCGGCCAGGTCATGTGCCCGCCACAGGAGCCGAGGTTCGCCGGGGGGATGCGATGATCAGCCGGGGGGGATGTGATGCGCCGCGTGGCTGTTGTGGGGCCCCAGCGGCGCCATGGGCGCCAGCCCCACCGAGATGCTCCAGGCGTTGGGCGCCGCCGGCGAGGACATCGAGGAGCTAGGCGCCAACGAGCGCGGCCACAGCGCGCAGGGCGACAGCTTCTCCCTCGTTGCCGGCGCCGACAGCGCCTCCGAGGTCGACGTTTCCCCACCCGACGACGCCGAGGTCATCGACGCCGAGGCGCTTGAGGGGGGAGATGCAGGGGCTGCCCGGCGCCGGCGCCGCCCTGTGACCGGTCCAGGGCCCGGTCCGGAGGTAAAAGGTGTCCCCCCCAGAGCGGGCCGGCGCCTGGGGGCATGGCCGCCAAGCTCTAGGCTTCCTCCTCGTCCTCAGGCGGCATAGCCTCGTCTGGAGGCGTGACGGCCTGCTGCGGCGCGTTCGGCGCGACGGGCTGGTCCGGCGCGGCGACATTCGGCGGTCCGCTGCCCTGCAGCGACCCGCTGGAGGGGTCGATTTTGTGGGTCGCGTCAGCCGCATGCATCCACGCCCAGAACCTCTCACTCTCCGCTGAGTCGCTGGGCGGCGGTGCGGGCTCGGCCTTCTGGGGCGGGGACTCTTCGACCTGGTCCGGCCGGGGCGCCGGCTCTTGCCGGGGCGCGGGCTCTTCGGGCTGGTCCTGCTGGGGCGCCGGCTCAGCCGCGTCGGCCTCGTCGTCTCGCGACAGAGCCTGCTTGATGCCGTCCTTGAGCTCGGACATGTCGTCGCGGATGGCCTGGGCGGGGCCCTTCTCGTTCAGCTCGCGCTCGGCCTCATGGAAGGCCTCGGTCACCCGGGACTTGTCGTCACTGTCGTTCTCAGCGTCCTTGTCAGTGCCGCTCATGGTCAGCCTCCACAACGTCGGAAGTAAAGCGTTGGGCTGCGGTGACGCAGCACCCCACATCGTTGCCCGCACAGAGCCGGTCTAACTTGTCCGATCAGACGAAGAGGTCGCTGAGGGGCCGTGCCGGCGCAGGGCGAGCCCGATGGCCGCGGCGAGCGCCGCCAAGCTCACCGTCGCGCCCACCAGTCGCGGGCGCCGCCGCCGCTCCACGCGGATCAGCTCACCCGAGGAGCCTGCCTGGTAGCGGCCCACGCCGGTCGGCAGCCCCGCTGCCATCGGCGACGTCGCCGTCTCCGGCCAGGCCCAGTCGACTGCCGGGGCACTGCGTGTGCCTGCCCGCGGTCCCCCTGAGGCCGGGCGGGCTTGACCTGCCGGCGCGTCAGGGGCCACTGGGGCCGGCTCGATGACCGCCATGCCCGCCCCCTCGGCCAGGGCCTGCGCGGTTCGTTCCTCGCGGGCGATCTCCACGTCGATCTCGGCGCCCAGCAGCACCATCAGCATCGACAGCTGCAGCCACAGCAGCGTGATCGCTACGGCAGCGAGGCTGCCGTAGGTCTCCTCGTAGGCGCCCAGCATGCGCACGAAGGCGCCAAAGGCCAGCGACAGCGCCACCCACCCCATGACCCCGGTGATCGATCCGGGCGAGATCCACCGCCACTGCGGGCGCTCCCGGTTGGGCGCGATCCAGTAGACGAAGGCAAAGAAGGCGATCAGCACCGCCACGGCAACGAGGCCCCGCCCGACGTTCCACAGCGCGTTGCCCGCCATACCCAGGCGGCCGGGCACCTCAAAGAGCTGTAAGGCCTCGCCGCGCAGCCACGAGCCCAACACGACGCCGGCCACCAGCACCACCAGCGTCACCAGCAGCCCCAGCGTCAGCAGCAGCGCCACGCCGCGCTGGGCCAAAAAGCCACGCTGGTCGACGATCCCGTTGATGCGGTTGAGGGCCTTGACGAGCGTGGCCCCGGCGCTGGTGGCCGCCCACAGGCCCGCCGCGATACCGGCCAGGGCGATGCCGCCGGCGCCGGGCGTGTCGACCAGGCTCTGCAGGCGCTCCTCGATCAGCCCGCTCATCCCCGGCGGCAGCACGAGGCCGGGGCGCTGCTGGATCGTCGCCAGCAGCCGGCGGGGCTCGACGACCTGCGAGGCGATCGCCATCGCCGCGATCAGCGTCGGAAACAGCGACAAAAAGATCTTGAAGGCGACGCTGGCCGCCAGCGACGGCACGTCGTCGGCCTTGATGCGACGCTTGGCGCCCTTGATCACCGTGCCCCACGAGCGCGCTTCCGCGCGGGGGTGCCCCCCGGGGTCGGGATCGGCGGCGCCGGCAGTGTCGCCCTGGCGGGGCTCGCTCATGGGCGTGGGACCTTCGTTGGCGGACTGTCGTTGGCGGACACGGCAGCATCATGCCCCCACCAGCGCGGCGCCGGCCAGCCTACGTCTCGCTTGCGGGGTGTTTCATCGCCCCGGCAGGCGCAGCTCGCCGTCGCGGCGCTCGGCCAGGCCGTCAGCGATCAGCCGCGCCACCAGGCGCTCCAGGCGCGTGGTGTCGGCCACGCCAGCGGCCTGAGCCAACCGCGCCTGGGCCACCGGCCCTCTTTGCAGCGCCGCGACCAGCCGTCCCCGCGCCTGGCGGTCGGAGCCGGCGAACGCCGCCTGGGGGCGGGCGCGGTGGGCGCTTGCCGCCGCGGGGTCGTCGCCGCTCGGTGTGGCGGCCCAGGCGCAGTCGCCGACCACCGGACACGAACGGCAGGCCGGGCGGCGGGCGGTGCACACCGTCGCGCCGAGCTCCATCAGGGCGCTGGCCCACTCCCCCGGCGCGTAGCGCGGCGCCAGCTCGTCTGCCAGCCGCTGCGCCTGGCTCCGCGAGCACGCAGCGCCGGCGACCAGCCGGGCCAGGACCCGGGCGACGTTGGTGTCGACCGGCGCCGCGGGGGCGTCAAAGGAAAAGGCGCGCACCGCCCGGGCGGTGTAGGGGCCCACCCCCGGCAGCGCGGTCAGCGCCGCCACGTCGCGCGGCACGGCGCCGCCGTGGCGCTCGACCAGCGCCGTGGCGGTGGCGTGCAGCGACACCGCCCGCCGGTTGTAGCCCAGCCCGGCCCACTCGACCACCACGTCGGCGGGGGTGGCGGCCGCCATCGCCGCCGGGGGGGGAAAGCGGGCCAAAAAAGCCGGATAGCGCGCCGCCACGCGCGCGGCCTGGGTCTGCTGCAGCATCGTCTCGCTGACCAGCACCGCCCACGGGTCGCGGCTGTGGCGCCACGGCAGGTCGCGCCCGGCGTCGCGATACCACCACCGCAGCCGCCGCCGCAGGCGGCGTCGCCGCGCGGTCTCGGCATCGGTGGCGACCATGGCGCGCCGAGCCTGCCGGCGCCCGCTTGCCGGCGCAACACCACGCCGGCGCGGCCGCGACGCCGGCCGCCTGTCACCGCTCTCGGCAAGATCTTTTGACGCCGCCGCAACCGCGACGCTGGCCGCCTGTCTACCGCTTTCAGCCAAGACCGTTTGGCGCCGCCGCGGCGGGAGCCGCTTATCCGTGGCGTGCGAGGATGGACCGCATGCGCGCGCTGTGGCCCCAGGCCCACCACGGCCTCGACCCGTGGGCTCTGTATCGCCCCGACGATCCCGACGCGCCGCTGCTGCGGCTCAACATGGTCGCCGGCGTCGATGGCGCGGCGACCGACCGCCACGGGCACACGGCCGAGCTGGGCGGGCCAGGCGACTGGGAGGTGTTTCGCACGCTGCGCGCCCAGGCCGACGTGGTGCTGGTGGGAGCCGGCACCGCCCGCCGGGAGGGCTACGGGCCCGCCCGGCTGCGACGCGATCTGGCCGCTCGCCGCCGCGACGACCTGGGCCGGGCCCGGCGGCCGGCGATCGTGCTCGTGTCGCGGTCGCTGGCGCTCGATCCGGCCAGCCCGATCTTTGCCGAGGCCGACCCACCCACCGCGGTACTGACCTGTGCGGGGGCCAGCGCGCAGCGCCGGGCGCGCCTGGAGCCGGTGGCCACGGTGCTGACCGCAGGCGGCGACCACGTGGACCTCGTCGACGGCCTGGCCCGTATCCGCCAGGTCATGGGGCCGATGATCACCTGCGAGGGCGGCCCCAGCCTCAACGCGTCACTGCTGCGCGCCGGGGTGGTCGACGAGCTGTGTGTGACGCTGGCGCCACAGCTGGTCGGCGTGCCCAGCGCGCCCCGGCTGGCCGGCGGGCTGGACGAGCCCGCCGCCCTGTCGCTGCGCCAGGTGGCCATCGACGACACCGGCGAGCTGTACCTGCGTTACCGCCTGGCCCACCGCGAAGGCGCCGGCGACGCCCACGGTTAGGGATCGAACAGGCGCAGCTCGCCGGTCTCGCGACCGGCCAAGGCGTCGTAGTCGACCTCGACGGGCTCGATGCCGCGCTCGCGGGCCAGCACCTTGGCCTGGGGCTTGATCTCCTGGGCGGCGAAGACGCCCCGCACGGGCACCAGCAGCGGGTCGCGCTCGAGGCGCTCGAGGTAACGCCCGAGCTGCTCCACCCCGGGGATCTCGCCACGGCGCTTGATCTCCACGGCCACCGTGGCGCCGTCCTCGGCGCGGCACAGCAGGTCCACCGGACCGATGTCGGTGGGGTGCTCGGCGCGCATGAGCCGCATCCCCTGGCCCAGCGCGGCCGGGTCGCCGGCCAGCAGCTGCTGCAGGTGGGCCTCCACGCCGTCCTTGTACAACCCCGGGTCCTGGCCCATGTCGACGTCAAGGTCGTCGACGACCTCTTCCAGGGCGATCTGTAGAGTCTCGCCCTTGGAGCCGGTGACGGTCCACACGCCGTCGGCCTCGTGAAAGGTGTTGGGCGCGTTCATCCAGTTCAGCGGCTTGTAGGCGCCGCCGTCGGCGTGGACCGCCACGCACCCGTCGGCCTTGATCATGACCAGCCGCACGGCGCTGGGAAGATGGGCGGTCAGGCGCCCCTGGTAGTCGACGGTGCAGCGGGCGATGACCAGGCGCATCAGCGGCAGGCTAGCGAGACGGTCAGTCCACGTGAAAAGACCCGGTGCTCTTGGCGCACCGGGTCCTGCAGGCGTGGTGTGCCCCGCGGGCTCACGAAATCTGACTCTTGGCGTCAGCGCCGTGGTTCAGCCGAGAAGCACCGCCTGTACCCCTGCTGCCCGTCAGACGGGCGGAGTGTCAGTATACCCCGCTGGAGCTGTTGGCCACACATGGCGCAGCCGGAAAGCCGTCAGGACTCCGACTCCTCACCCGAGCCGGACTCGTGCTCCGAGGAGCTGCTGCCCGACGAGGAGGAGCCGGCAAGCTCCACCGGCGGGGTGTCGGGTGGCGAGTCCACGCCGCGGAAGGTCAGCTCGTCTTCCTCCACATCGACGACGATGAGCTGGCCGGCCTGATACTCGCCGAACAGGACCTTCTCGGACAGCTTGTCCTCGACCTCGCGCTGGATGGTGCGCCGCAGCGGCCGCGCGCCCAGCTGTGGGTCGTAGCCGTTCTCGGCCAGCCAGGTCTTGGCTTCCTCGGTCAGCTCGATGTCGAGGTCCTGGCTCTTGAGCTGTTCCTTGACCCGCTTGATCATCAGGTCGACGACGTCCTTGACCTGCTGGCGCGTCAGCGGGTGGAAGACGATGACCTCGTCGATGCGGTTGAGGAACTCCGGGCGGAAGTACTGCTTGAGCTCCTCGTCGACCTGCTCCTTCATGCGCTGGTACTGGGTGCGCTCGTCGGTCTCGACGGCAAAGCCCAGGCCGCTCTTGCCCAGATCCCGGGTACCCAGGTTGGAGGTCATGATCAGCACGGTGTTCTTGAAGTCCACCGGCCGGCCCTGGGCGTCGGTCAGGCGCCCGTCCTCCAGGATCTGCAGCAGCGAGTTGAAGACGTCGGGGTGGGCCTTCTCGATCTCGTCGAACAGCACCACGCTGAAGGGCTTGCGGCGCACCGCCTCGGTGAGCTGGCCGCCTTCCTCGTAGCCGACGTAGCCCGGCGGCGAGCCGATCAGGCGCGAGACCGTGTGCTTCTCCATGTACTCGCTCATGTCCAGATGGACCAGCGAGTCCTCGTCGCCGAACAAAAACTCCGCCAAGGACTTGGCGAGCTCGGTTTTGCCCACCCCCGAGGGGCCCAGGAAGATGAAGGAGCCGGCGGGGCGCTTGGGGTCCTTTAGCCCCGAGCGCGTGCGGCGGATGGACTTGGACACCGCCGAGATGGCCTCGTCCTGGCCGACGATACGCCGGTGCAGCTCCTGCTCCATGCGCAGCAGCTTGGCGGTCTCCTCCTCGGTGAGCTTGAACACCGGGATGCCGGTCCAGTTGGACAGGACCTCGGCGACCTCCTCCTCGTCGAGGGTCAGCACCGAGTCCATGCCGCCGGACTTCCACTCCTGCTCGCGGGAGGTCTTGCGCTCCAGGAGCTTCTTCTCGTCGTCGCGCAGCTGCGCGGCGCGCTCGAAGTCCTGGTCGTCGATCGCCTTCTCCTTGTCCCGGCGGACGTTGGAGGCCTCCTCCTCGAGGTCCTGCAGGTCCGGCGGGGCGGTCAGGCGGCGGATGCGCAGCCGACTGCCGGCCTCGTCGACGAGGTCGATGGCCTTGTCGGGCAGGTAGCGATCCGAGATGTAGCGGTCGGCGAGGTTGCCGGCGGCCACCAACGCGTTGTCGGTGATGGTCACGCGGTGATGGGCCTCGTAGCGGTCGCGCAGGCCCTTGAGGATCTCGATGGTGTGGGCCACCGACGGCTCGTCGACCTGGATGGGCTGGAAACGGCGCTCCAGGGCGGCATCCTTCTCCAGGTGCTTGCGGTACTCGTCGATGGTGGTGGCCCCGATCGTCTGCAGCTCGCCGCGGGCGGCGGCGCCCGCCCCGACCAGGGTGTGCAGCTCGTCGATGAACAGGATGATGTCGCCGCGGGTGGTGATCTCCTTGAGGACCTTCTTGAGGCGCTCCTCGAAGTCGCCGCGGTAGCGGCTGCCGGCCACCAGCGCGCCGAGATCCAAGGTGTAGAGCTGCTTGTCCTTAAGGATCTCGGGCACCTGGCCGTTGACGATGTTGGCCGCCAGGCCCTCGACGATGGCGGTCTTGCCCACCCCGGGCTCACCGATCAGCACCGGGTTGTTCTTGGTGCGCCGCGAGAGCACCTGCATGACCCGCTCGATCTCGCGGCTGCGGCCGATGACCGGGTCGAGCTGGCCCTCGCGCGCGTGTTGGGTGAGGTTGCGCCCGAACTGGTCCAGCACCGGAGAGCCCTTGCCCTCCTCGCCGCTGCCACCGGAGACGCCGGCGGTCTGCTTGCCGCCGCTGCCCTGGCCCTGCTCGCCACCGGCGTAGCCGCTCAGCAGCTGGATGACCTGGGTGCGCACGCGGTTGAGGTCGGCGCCGAGCTTCTGCAGCACCTGGGCGGCCACGCCCTCACCCTCGCGGATCAGCCCCAGCAGGATGTGCTCGGTGCCGATGTAGTTGTGGCCCAGCTGCAGCGCCTCGCGCAGCGACAGCTCCAGGACCTTCTTGGCGCGCGGCGTGAAGGGGATGTGGCCGGCCGGCGCGTTCTGGCCCTGGCCGATGATCTCCTCGACCTGCTCGCGCACGCCCTCCAGGGAGATGCCCAGCGACTCGAGGGCCTTGGCGGCCACCCCCTCGCCCTCGTGGATCAGCCCCAGCAGGATGTGCTCGGTGCCGATGTAGTTGTGGTTGAGCATGCGCGCTTCCTCTTGCGCCAGCACAACCACGCGGCGGGCTCGGTCCGTGAAGCGTTCGAACATCGGTGTGCCCTCTCAACCTCGGGCGCCTCGGACAACCAGGGTAGCACCGGCCTGGCCCGCGGCACCCGCCTCGTGCGCCGCTCGGCCGGCGACGGTTGCTGGCCACGCGGGGCTTGCCTCAACCGGGACGCAGCGTGGGAAACGCGATGGCATCGCGGATCGATTCCACCCCGGCCAGCAGCATGACCAGACGGTCGAGACCGATGCCGAGGCCGCCCATGGGGGGCATGCCCAGCTCCATGGCCGCGAGATAGGCCTCGTCGACGGCCATGGCCTCGGTGTCGCCGGCGGCCTTGGCCGCCGCCTGGGCCTCGAAGCGCTGCCGCTGGTCCACGGGGTCGGTGAGCTCGCTGAAGGCGTTGGCCATCTCCCGGCCGCCGATCAGCAGCTCGAAGCGCTCGGTCAGCGCCGGGTCGTCGCGGTGGCGCCGCGCCAGCGGGGAGACCTCCACGGGATAGTCGAGCACGAACGTGGGCTCGACCAGGTGGGGCTCGACCAGCTTCTCGTAGAGCGCCACGGCGAGCTTGCCGGGCCCCCAGGCCGGCTCGACGGCCACGTGGTGTGCGTCGCACAGCGCCTGGAAGCGCGCCCGCGGCTCGGACAGCGACAGGCCCTCGGCCCCGGTGGCCTCGGCCACCAGCTCCAGCAGCCGCCGCCGCGGCCACGGCGCGCTGAGATCCACCTCGCGCTGGCCCACCGTGGCGGTGAGCTCGCCGGTGGCGGCCGTGGCCGCCGCCCGGATGAGCTGCTCGGTCAGATCCATCATGTCGTGGTAGTCGGCATAGGCTTGGTAGGACTCGAGCATGGTGAACTCGGGGTTGTGGCGCGGGCTCAGCCCCTCGTTGCGAAACACCCGGCCGATCTCGTACACGCGCGGTAGCCCACCGGCGACCAGCCGCTTGAGGTACAGCTCGGGGGCCACCCGCAGGTACAGGTCGGTGTCCAAGGCCTCGTGGCGGGTCACGAACGGCGTCGCGTTGGCCCCGCCGGGGATGGGGTGCAGCACCGGCGTTTCGACCTCGAGGTAGTCGCGGGCGGCCAGCTCGCCGCGCAGCGCGTGCAGCACCCGCGCCCGGTGCTGCAGCACCCGCCGGGCCTGGGGGTTGACCGCCAGGTCCACCTCGCGGTGGCGATACCGCGTCTCCACGTCGCGCAGCCCGTGCCACTTGTCCGGCAGCGGCCGCAACGACTTGCCGATCAACGCGACCTCGTCGGCGTCGACGCTGAGCTCGCCGCGTTTGGAGCGCGCCACGGTGCCCCCGGCGGCCACCCAGTCGCCCACGTCGAGCTCGCCGGCGGCCTCCATGCCGGCCTGGCCCAGGCGGTCCTGGCGGCACATGATCTGCAGCTCGTCGTCGCCCTCGGCCAGCACCAGAAACACCAACCGCCCGTGGCCGCGCTGGCGCAGCAGCCGGCCGGCCACCCGCACGAAATCCCGCGAGTCCTGGCCGGACTCCAGGGAGTCGGCGTAGCGTCGGTGCGTCTCGCCCAGCCCGTCGCGCACCGCCACGCCCACGGGGTAGGGCTCGACGCCGCGCGCGCGCAACGCATCGCGCTTGGCGCGCCGATCGGCGACGCCGGCCTCGCCGGCATCCGCCGCCGGCGCGTCGCCGCCGGCGTCGCCGCCCTGGGGCGCCGCGCTCATCGCCGCCGGAGGCGGCGCCTGGTGGGACCGGGGCGGGTCATGGGAGCGATCGTGGGTGCTCATGGTCGGCCCACCGGCTCACGCCTCGACGGCCAACAGCAGGTCGCCGGGCTCGACGTTGGTCCCGGTGGGCACGGCGATGCGCGCCACACGGCCTGCGATGGGCGCCGACACCGAGCTCTCCATCTTCATCGCCTCGATCGTGGCGATCTCGTCGCCAGCGGCCACCTGCTGGCCCTCGCGCACGGCGATGGCGACCACCCCGGTCAGGGGCGCGGCGACGTGGCCGGCCTGGGCGCGGTCGGCCTGCTCCTTGCGGAACACGGCCGCGTCGCCCACCGAGCGGTCAAGCGCGTCGACCGGGCGCGGCTGGCCGTTGAGCGTGGCCAGCACCGTACACACGCCCTGGTCGTCGGGCTCGCCCACCGCTTCGAGGCCGATGTACAGACGCACGCCGGGCTCGAGATCGACCGCCAGCTCGTCGTCGTCGGCCAGGCCGTACCAGAAGGCGCGGGTGGGCAGCACCGACAGGTCGCCGTAGGCGCTCACCGCCTCCTCGTAGTCGGCGGTGGGCCCGGGAAACAGCAGCCGGTTGAGCGTGGCCCGCGGCGCCGTCAGCAGCCCGCGGCGGTCCTCGTCGGACAGCGTCACGACGCCTTGGGGCTCGGCGCGTCCCACCAGGGCGTTGGAGCGAAACGGCTCGGGCCAGCCCCCCGGCGGCGTGCCCAGCTCGCCGCGCAGAAAGTCCAGCACGCTGGCGGGCAGATCATAGCGCCCGGGGTCGGCGGCCAGCGCGTCCAGGTCGATGCCCGCCGAGATGACATACAGCGCCAGGTCGCCCACGACCTTGGAGGTCGGCGTGACCTTGACGGGCCGGCCCAGCAGCTGGTCGCAGCGGGCGTAGGCGTGCTCGATCTCGTCGAAGCGATCGGCCAGCCCCAGGGCGGTGGCCTGCTGGCGCAGGTTCGACAGCTGGCCGCCGGGGATCTCGTGGCGATACACCGTGCCGGTGGGCGCGGCCAAGCCGGCCTCGAAGGGCGCGTACAGGTGGCGCACGCGCTCCCAGTAGGGCTCGAGGTCGCCCAAAGCGTCCAGGTCGAGGCCCGAGGCGCGCTCGGTGTGGTCGGTCGCGGCGACGATGGCAGCGAGGTTGGGCTGGCTAGTCATGCCCGACAGCGGCGCGCTGGCCCCGTCGATGGCGTCGACGCCGGCCTCCACGGCGGCGTGGTAGGTGCCCAGCTGGCCCCCGCCGGAGTCGTGGGTGTGCAGGTGCACCGGCGCGTCGAAGCGCTGGCGCAGGGCGCGGACCAGGCGATGAGCGGCCGGGGCGCGCAGCAGCCCGGCCATGTCCTTGATGCACAGCACGTGGGCTCCGGCGGCCAGCACGCCCTCGGCGACCCGCAGGTAGTGGTCAAGGGTGTAGACGTCCTCGTCGGGGGCGAGCAGGTCGCCGGTGTAGCACAGCGTGCCCTCGGCGACCTTGCCGGCCTCGCCCACGGCCTTGATGGCCGGGCTCATGGCCTCGACGTCGTTGAGCGCGTCGAACACCCGAAAGACGTCGATGCCCGCCGCGGCGGCCTCCACCACGAACGTGCGCACGACCTCCTCGGGGTAGTGCGCGTAGCCCACCGCGTTGGCCCCGCGCAGCAGCATCTGCAGGCACACGTTGGGGATGGCGGCGCGCAGGCGCTCCAGGCGCTGCCACGGGTCCTCGCGCAGAAAGCGCAAGGCCACGTCGTAGGTCGCCCCACCCCAGCACTCCAGGCTCAACAGCCCCGACAGGCGGTGGGCGTAGTAGGGCCCGGCGCGGACCATGTCGATGGTGCGCATGCGCGTGGCCAGCAGCGACTGGTGGGCGTCGCGAAAGGTCGTGTCGGTTACGCCGATCGCGTCGCGCTGGCGCAGCCAGCGCGCGAAGGCCGCCGGGCCGTCGGCGTCGAGGCGCTGGCGCGAGCCCGCCGGGGGCTGCTCGCCAGCCGCAGGCGCGGGCAGCTTGTCGACGGGGTCGCCGACATTGGCCGGCCGCGGGCCGTGGGGCTGGTTGACGGTCACGTCGGCGAGGTACTCCAGCAGCCGCGAGGCGCGGTCACGGCCGGCCGAGACCTGCAGCAGCTCGGGGTGGTCGTCCACAAACGAGGTAGTGGCGCGGCCGGTCAACACCTCGGGCTCGGCCAGCAGCGCCCGCAAAAACGCCAGGTTGGTGGCCACCCCACGGATGCGAAACTCCGCCAGGGCCCGGCGCGCCCGCGTGGCCGCGGCGACGATGTCGGGCCCGCGGGCCGACAGCTTGGTCAACATCGAGTCAAAGTAGGGGCTCACTGCCGCGCCGACGTAGGCCGAGCCGGCGTCCAGGCGGACGCCGTGGCCTCCTGGCGAGCGGTAGGCGGTGATGCGCCCGGTGTCGGGGCGAAAGCCGTTGGCGGGGTCCTCGGTGGTCACCCGGCACTGCACCGCCGCGCCGCGCACCCCCAGCCGCTGCTGGAACAGCCCCAGGTCGGCCAGCGACGCGCCGTTGGCCAGCGCCAGCTGGGTGCCCACGATGTCGACGTCGCAGACCTCCTCGGTGACGGTGTGCTCCACCTGGATGCGCGGGTTCATCTCGATGAACATGTGCTCACCGGTGACGCCGTCGACCAAGAACTCGGCGGTGCCCGCCCCGATGTAGCCCACCTGCTCGGCGAAGCGCGTGGCGTCGGCGTGGATCGCGGCGCGCTTGTCGTCGTCCAGGCCCTGAGCGGGGGCGACCTCCAGCACCTTTTGGTGGCGGCGCTGCACCGAGCAGTCGCGCTCGAACAGGTGGACGACCCCGCCCTCGGCGTCGCCCAGCAGCTGCACCTCGATGTGGCGCGGGCGCGTCACGGCTTGCTCCAAGAACACCCGCGGGTCGCCGAAGGCCCCCGAGGCCTCGCGGATGGCGGTCTCCACCGCCCCGCGCAGATCGGCGGCGGCCTCCACGCGCCGCAGCCCGCGCCCGCCGCCGCCGGCGGCCGCCTTGACGAACACCGGCAGGCCGATCTCCTCGGCGGCGGCCACGGCCTCCTCAGGGTCGTCGACCAGCGGCGAGGCCCGCAGCACCGGCACGCCGGCGGCCGCGGCCGCGTCGCGCGCGGAGATCTTGTCGCCGGTCAGCGCCAGCACCTGTGAGGGCGGACCCACCCACACCAGGCCGGCCTCGGCGACCCGCCGGGCGAACTCGGGCGACTCGCTCAAGAACCCGTAGCCGGGATAGACCCCGTCGGCGCCGACCGACACGGCGGTAGCCACCAGCTCGTCGACGTCGAGGTAGGCGCGCACGGGGTGGCCGGGCTCGCCGATCTCGTAGGCCTCGTCGGCCTTGGAGCGGTGCAGCCCCCCGCGATCCTCGCGGGTGTAGACCGCGATGGTGCTCATGCCCTGCTCGACGGCCGCGCGAAACGCCCGGATCGCGATCTCGCCACGATTGGCCACCAGCAGCCGCTGGATCACGTCCCTGCCTTTGACGGAGTCGACCCGCGGAGGCTAGCAAGCCTGCCACCGCCTGCCACGGGCGCCAGCTTGCCGGTCAGGTGTTGCGCTCCCACACCACCCGCAGGCCCTTCAAGGTCAGCCACGCGTCGTGGTAGTGCACCCGCCGGCAGGCCTGGAACACGCTGGGGGCTAGCCCCCCGGTGGCCACCACCACCGGGTCGGTCTCGGCCAGCTCGGCGCCGACCTCCTCGAGGATGCGGTCGACCGCCCCGGCGAAGCCGTACACGCCGCCGGCGCGCATCGCGTCGACGGTGTTGCGCCCGATCGCCCGGTCGGGGGTGGCCAGCTCGATGCGTGGCAGCTGGGCGCCGCGGGCCGACAGCGCCTGGATGGAGGTGGCCACTCCCGGGGCGATCACCCCGCCCACAAAACGCCCGTCGGCGGAGTAGACATCGAAGCTGGTGGCGGTGCCGAAGTCGACCACGACCCCGGGCCCGCCGTGCTCGTGGTGGGCCGCCAAGGCCGTGACGAGCCGGTCGGCGCCGACCTCGCGGGGGTTGTCGACCGCCAGCGACATGCCGGTGCGCACCCCCGGGCCCACCACCAGCGGCGGAAAGGGGAAGTACTTGTGGGCCATGACCCGCAGCATCTCGGTGACCACCGGCACCACCGAGGACACGATCAGCCCGTGGACGTTGTGGGTGAAGTCCAAACCGGCGTAGCGCAGCAGGCCGCCGAACAGCAGCGCGAGCTCGTCGGGGGTGCGCTCGGCGTCGGTGGAGATGCGCCAGTGGTGGGCGAGCTCGTCGCCGTCGAACACGCCGATGACGGTCTGGGAGTTGCCGACGTCGACGGCCAGCAGCACCGTGGGCTCCTCGCAGGACGGGGTTGGGCCTGGCTCTCTGATGGCACCCGGGCGGGCTCGCTGAGGGCGCCCGGGCGGGCTCTGTGACGGGGGCGGGGGCGGGCCTACGACGGCGGCTGTGACGGGGGCGGGGGGCTACGACGGCGGCTGCACGTCCAGGCCGATGTCGAGCGCCGGCGCCGAGTGCGTCAGCGCCCCCACCGCGATCGCGTCCACGCCGGTGGCCGCGATCGCGGCGGCGACATCCAGCGTCACGCCCCCGGAGGCCTCCACGAACGCCGGCGGGTCGCCGCTGTGGGCCGCGGCGACGGCCTCGGCCAGATCCGCTAGGGCGAAGTTGTCGCACAGCACCGAGCGCGCACCGGCGTCCAGCGCCTGGTGGAGCTGTGTTGGCGAGTCGACCTCGATCTGGACGGCCACGCCCTGGGCCTCGCCGGCGGCCAGCGCCGCGGAGGTGGCCGCGTCGATCCCGCCGGCCAGGGCTGCGTGGTTGTCCTTGACCAGGATCCCGTCGTCGAGGCGGTGACGGTGGTTGACGCCGCCGCCGGCGGCCACCGCTGCCTTTTGCACGCCTCGCAGGCCGGGCAACGTCTTGCGGGTGTCGCGGATGACCGCGTTGGTGCCGGCGACCGCGTCGACGTAGGCCCGCGTCAGCGTGGCCACCCCCGACAGGTGACCCAGCAGGTTCAACTCGACGGTGGCGGCCACCGCCGCCGCAGCGTCCCACCCGGCTAGCACCCCCTCGGCGCGGGCCACCAGCTGGGCCGTGGCGCGCGCCCGGGGCGCGAGGATGGCCGAAGAGGTGACGTCGCCGGCGACGCCGAGATCCTCGGCGAGGGCGGCGCGGGCGAACTCGGCGAGACCGCCCAAAAAGGGCTCAGCCGCCACCGGCGCCGGCCATGCGGTAGGCCGTCTCAGGGCCAAGGACGGTGGGGCGGTTGGCCTCGTCGCACAGCACGACCACGGGCTCATGTGCGGCGGCCTCGGCGGCGTCGTACACCCCGTAGGAGATCACGATCACCCGATCGCCGCGCTGCACCAGCCGCGCCGCCGCCCCGTTGACGCACAGCTGCCCGGAGCCGGCCTCGCAGGCGATGGCATAGGTCTCCAGGCGGGTGCCGTTGTCGACGTCGACGACTTGCACGCGCTCATGGGCCATGATGTCGGCCAGCTCCATGAGCTCGGCGTCGATGGTGACCGAGCCCATGTAGTCGAGGTTGGCTTGCGTCACCGTGGCCCGGTGCAGCTTGGACTTCATCAGCGTGCGCTGCATCGCATGCGCTCCTCGCGTGTCGGCCCGCCGAGCGCGGGTCCAACCGGAAGGGACACGATCAGGCTACCCGCCCGCACGGCCCGAAACCCAACCAGGGGCCCATCCAGGGGCTCACCCGCCGCGCGCCAAAGCTCACCCATCGCCACGCGCCGGAAGCGCCACGTTGTCGATCAGGCGGGTCGGCGCGTGGTCCTCGCCGACGCGCACCGCCGCCAGCGCCCGCGCCCGACCGCTGACGTGGCCGGTCAGACACTCTAGCGTGCGTTCGTCGCACACTTCGGCATAGTCAAGGGCCAGACCGGGAGCGCCGGTCAACCGCCGGGTGAGCTCGTCGCGGGCCCAGTCCGCGTCGCCGTCCCACGCCTCGGCGACGGCGAACAGCGCGGCGCTCAGCGCCAGCGCCTGCCGGCGCTGCAACCCCGTCAGGTAGGCATTGCGGCTCGACATCGCCAGCCCGTCGGCCTCGCGCACGGTGGGCCCGGCCTCCACGGCCACGCCCAGCGCCAGATCGGCGACCAGCCGGCGGATCACCGCCAGCTGTTGGAAGTCCTTCTCGCCGAACCAGGCGCGATCCGGGCCCACCACGGCCAACAGCTTGGTCACGATCGTGGCGACCCCGGCAAAGTGGCCGGGCCGGCTGGGGCCCTCCAGGTGCTGGGCGAGGCCCCCGACCGACACCGTCGTGGTGGCATCCGCCGGGGTGAGCTGCTCGGGAGCGGGAGCAAACAGCAGGTCGATGCCGGCCTCGGCCAAGTGGGCGGCGTCGGCGTCCAGGTCGCGGGGGTAGGCCTGATAATCCTCCCCGGGGCCGAACTGCCACGGGTTGACGAAGACGCTTGCCACCACCGCGTCGCAGGCGTCGCGCGCGGCGCGCACCAGCGACAGGTGCCCGTCATGCAGCGCGCCCATGGTGGGCACGAACCCGACCGTGCTACCGGCGCAGCGCCGCAGTTGCCCCCAGCGGCGCACCTCGGCGGGCTCGGTGAGACACTCCACCGCGGCGACGCTACCAGGCGCCGGGCGTCACTCCATGCGCCTAGGCTTCTGGCCGCGGCTGGACCACCTGCTGGCCGGTCATCGTGACGCCCTGGACGGGGGCGAGCTGGGTCAGCGCCTGGGTCAGCGTGCGCCCGTCGGGCAGCGTGACCCCCGGGGCGAGCTCGATCAAAGGCACCAGGGCAAAGGGGCGCTCGGCCAGGCGCGGGTGGGGGATCTCCAAGCCGGGCAGCCGTCGCGCACCCGGCCCAGCTCGCGCTCGACGGCCCGGCATCCCCGCAGCAGCCGCCATGGCCCCCGCCGGGTGGCCACCCGCACGGCCATGTTGAGGAACGCCTCCTGCTCGGGGCCGCCGACCGGCTCGGTCTCGTAGACACTGGAGACGTCGACCACGCTGATCCCGGCGGTGGCGTGCAGCCGATCCACGGCGCGCTGCAGGGAGTCCAGGCGGTCGCCGATGTTGGAGCCCAACCCCAGAAACGCCCATCGCTGGCGCCGCCGGGCGATCACGGGCGCGCCTCGCCGCGCTGGCGGTGGGCCACCACGGCCACCTCGTCGAGCTCAACGGGCATGGGCGCAGCCGGCTTGGCCACCCGCACCGCCACGGCGGCCACGCGGGCGTCGGCCAACACCACGGCGCACAAGTGGTCGGCCAGGGCCTCCAGCAGCGCGAACGACGTCTCGCCCACCGCGGCGGCGACGCGCTCGGCCAGACCGGCGTAGTCGACGGTGTCGGCGAGCTCGTCGGTGACCGCCGCCCGGGCGAGGTCGGCGTGGACGGTCACGTCGACCACCACGAGCTGGGCTTGGGCGCGCTCGGCTGCATCAGCCCCGTGGTGGCCGGCGCAGCGAAGCCCGCACAGCTCGATGCGGTCGCGGTCGCCGTCAGCGGGCGTGGGCGCGGGCACGGCCGCCTCCTACGGCTTGTGGACCGGCGGGACGTCGTCGCGCAGCACCGGCGACGCGTGGTGCAGCACCATCAGCCACTGGCCCACCTCGTCGCGGGTGAACACGTTGGTCGCCACGGCCTTGGCCGTGCCCAGATGGTTCTCGTGGCCGGCGTCGGAGAGGATGTTCTCGGTGCAGGTGACGATGCCCGAGCGGCCCTCGATGACCACGCGCACGTCGGTGACGATGAACTGCAGATAGCTGGTGGCCGCAAAGATCGCCGCCCACGAGCGCCGCACCTTCGACCATCCCAGGATCAGCTCGGCGCCGGGGTGGACGCACGCGACGTGGTCGCCGTGGCACCACACGGCCGCCACCGCGTCGAGGTCCAGCGCCTCCACCCCGGCATAGAACGCGTCGTTGGCGGCGCGCAGCGCCTCGACGTCACTGCTCACGGTCACGCGCGCGACGACGGCTGGCCGCCGGCCAGGGCCCCGGCCACGGTCAGCGCGCGCACGGTGGCGGCGACGTCGTGGGCGCGCACCACCGACGAGCCCGCCTGGGCGGCGTGCACCGCGCAGGCCAGGCTGCCCTCCAGGCGACTGGCCGGGTCGTCGTCGCCCAGCAGCTCACCGATGAACGACTTGCGCGAGGCTCCCACCACCACCGGGTGGACGAGGCTGCGCAGGCTGCGCAGCTGGCCCAGCAGGGCCACGTTCTGCCGGGGCGTCTTGGCAAAGCCGATGCCGGGGTCGACGGCCACGCGCTGGGACTCGATCCCGGCCGCCGCGCACCGCTGCAGGCCGTCGGCCAGCGACTCGAAGACCTCGGCGATCACGTCGTCGTAGTCGGTGCGCGATTGCATGTCGGCGGGGGTGCCACGGCTGTGCATGAGCACGTAGCCGGCGCCGGTGTTGGCCACCACCCCCAGCAGCTCGTCGTCGCCGGCGGCGCTGACGTCGTTGACAATGGCGGCGCCGGCCGCCAGCGCCTGCTTGGCCACGCCGGGCTTAGTGGTGTCGACGCTGACCACCGCCCCCTCGCCGGCCAGCGCTCGGATGACCGGCTCGACGCGGGCGAGCTCCTCGTCGGCCCCGACCGGCTGCGCGCCCGGCCGCGTGGACTCGCCGCCCACGTCCAAAACGTCGGCGCCGGCGGCCAGCAGCTCGCGGCCCAGCTCGACGGCCGCATCGGGGTGGCGGTCGGGGTAGACGACGCCGCCGTCGGAGAACGAGTCGGGGGTGACGTTGACCACCCCCATCACCAGCGGGCGCCGGTCGGCGCGCAGCACCCGCCCGTCGCGCACGGTCCACGGCAGCGGCGCGCCGCCCCAGGCCGTGACCGCCCGGCGCAGGGCGGCCTCCAGGGCATCTGCCGTCTCGCCGCCCAGCGTGCGCCCGGCGGCGCGGGCCAGCGCCTGGACGGTGCTCACGGCCTCGAGGCGGTCCCCGTTGCGCTCGATGGTCGCCCCCGACGACGACCACGCCCGCAGCAGCGCCTGGGCCTCGGCCGCCCGACTGACCACCAGGCGCACCTGATGGTCGGCGCCCAGGCCCGCCTCCACGATGCGCACCAGCGGCGACGACGGCGGGCTGGCTGCAGGCATCCTCGACCTCCGGGTCGAAACGCGGCGTCAGCCGGGGGCGTGGCTGCGGCCGGTCGCCAGGGCCATCGCCTCCGCGCGCGAGCGGGGGTCCTCGCGCATGATGCCACGCACGGCGCTGGTGACGGTCATCGAGCCGGGCTTGCGCACCCCGCGCATGGTCAGGCACAGGTGCTCGGCCTCGATGACCACGATCACCCCGCGGGGGGCGAGCCGCTCGACCATCGTGTCGGCGATCTGGGTGGTGATGCGCTCTTGGACGTTGGGGCGCTTGGCGGTGACGTCCACCAGGCGGGCGAGCTTGCTCAAGCCGGTGATCGCGCCACGCTCGTTGGGGATGTAGCCCACGTGGGCGCGCCCAATGAAGGGGATCAGATGGTGCTCGCAGACGCTGGCCAAGGGGATGTCGCGCTGCAGGATCAGCTCGTCGTGGCCCTCCTCGAACATCACCTCCAGCACCTCACCGGAGTCGACCAGCAGGCCGGCGAAGATCTCGTCGTACATGCGAGCGACCCGGTCGGGGGTGCCCTCGATCGCGGGCTCTTGGGGGTCTAGGCCGATCCCCTCGAGCAGCAGGCGCACGCCGTGGCGGATCTTTTCGTGGTCGAACGTGCCCTGCGGCGCGGCGTTGGTGGCAAAGCGCACCCGGTCGCTGGCCCCTGAGTCGCCTTGCGGCTCGGGCGGCGCCGAGTCGTCGTCGGCCATTGAGCCACCGTCCGCCGCCCAGCCGCCCTGTGGGGTCGAGCCAGCCGGGCGGGGTTGATCGTCGCTCACGGCCGCGGTGGCTCGGGGCCCTCGCGCGGCTGGGTCTCAGCCGGCGCGCGCTGGTGGGGCGCCGCGGCGCGGCGCAGACGCGACACGACCGTGGACCCGTCCGGGTGCTGGCCGTCACCGTTCATCAACGGCTCGATCTTGCGCGAGGGCCGCTGGACGACGCGGTCCAACAGGGCGCCCAACGCCTCACCTTCCACCGTCTCGCCGCCCACCAGGGAGTCGGCGAGCTCCTCCAGGACCGCGCGGTTGGCCACCAAAATCTCCAGGGCCTCGTCGTGGGCCTCGTCGACCAAAGCGCGCACCTCGCGGTCGATCTCGCGGGCGACCTCGTCGGAGTAGTCCGGGCCGTGGCCGTACTCGCGGCCCATGAACGGCTGCTGGCTGTCGCGGCCCACCCGCAGGGGGCCCAGCCGGGCGCTCATGCCGTAATGCGTCACCATGTCGCGGGCGGTGGCCGTGGCCTTCTCGATGTCGTCGGCGGCCCCGGTGGTGAAATCGCCGATGGTCAGCTCCTCGGCCACGCGCCCGCCCAGCATCATCGCCAGCCGGTCGATTAGCTCGCCGCGGGCCACCAGGTACTTGTCCTCGGTGGGCAGCGACAGCGTCCAGCCCAGCGCCCGCCCGCGCGGGATGATCGACACCTTGTGGATCGGGTCGGCGTGGGGCAGGGCGTGGCCCACGATGGTGTGGCCACCCTCGTGGTAGGCGATCACGCGCTTTTGGTCGTCGTCGATCAGGCGCGTGCGCCGCTCGGGACCGGCAATGACCCGGTCGATGGCGGCCTCGAGGCTGGCCATGGAGATCTCGGTCTCGCCGTGGCGGGCCGACAGCAGGGCGGCCTCGTTGACGAGGTTGGACAGGTCGGCGCCGGTAAAGCCGGGCGTGCGCCGGGCGATGATCTCCAAGTTGGCGTGGGCGTCGACGGGCTTGCCCTTGGCGTGGACCTCCAAGATCGCCGTGCGGCCCACCACGTCGGGCTGATCGACGGTGATCTGGCGGTCGAAGCGCCCCGGGCGCAGCAGCGCCGGGTCGAGGATGTCGGGGCGGTTGGTGGCCGCGATCAACATCACCCCGGTGCGCGAGTCGAACCCGTCCATCTCCACCAGCAGCTGATTGAGGGTCTGCTCGCGCTCGTCGTGGCCGCCGCCCATGCCGGCGCCGCGGTGGCGGCCCACCGCGTCGATCTCGTCGACGAAGACGATCGCCGGGGCGCTGTCCTTGGCCTGGTTGAACAGGTCACGCACCCGCGAAGCGCCCACGCCCACGAACATTTCCACGAAGTCCGACCCCGAGATGGCAAAGAAGGGGACGCCGGCCTCGCCGGCCACGGCCCGGGCCAGCAGCGTCTTGCCGGTGCCCGGCGGGCCCAACAGCAGCACGCCCTTGGGGATGCTGGCCCCGATCCCGGTAAAGCGCCCCGGCTCGGAGAGGAAGTCGCGGATCTCGCGCAAGTCCTCGACGGCCTCGTCGGCGCCGGCCACGTCGGCGAAGGTCACCGTGGGCGAGTCCTTGGTGACGGCCTTGGCCTTGGACTTGCCAAACGAGGCCAGGCGCCCGCCGCCCTGCATGGACATCATCAGGAAGACGAACAGCCCCAAAATCAGCACGAACGGCAGGGCCTGCAGCAGCACCATCAGGGCCTGGTTGCCGGTCTGGGCGTCGGCGGCCTGAGTGTCCAGGCTGCCGCGCTCGCGGGCGGCCTCCAGGGCGCTGGCGAGCTCGCTGCCGCCCACGTCGGGGTTGTAGGCCGTCTCGAACTCGGTGCCGTCGGCCAGCTCGCCGGCGATGACGTGGTCGCGGACCTTGTCGGTGACCGACTCGACGCGGTCCTCGTTCAGGGCGGTGACCAGCCGCGAGTAGTCCAGCTCCTCGCGCTCCTCGTCGCCGCTGCGCGCCTGCAAGGCGATGGCCAACGCGATCACCACGAGCACGGCCACCCACGCCCACGGGCGGCGTAACGCGTTTTTGAGCTTCATGCGGTCCCTGCGTGTCAAAGAGCAAGCCGCTGCCCGGCTCTCGGGCGATCCCCCGGCGCGGATCACCGCCGTGCGATCCAGCGATGGTATCACCAGGCTGACGATCGCCTTGGCCGGGCTCAGCCGGCTCGCAGGCCGGGCTTGAGCGTGCCCACATACGGCAGGTTGCGGTAGCGCTCTTGGTAGTCGAGGCCGTAGCCGACCACGAACACGTCGGGCACGGCGAAGCCGTGGTAGCGCAGCGGCACGTGCACCCGGGTTTGGTCGGGCTTGGACAGAAAGGACAGGATCTCCAACGACGCCGGGCCGCGGGCCCGCAGGTTGCGCAGCAGATAGCTCAGCGTCAGCCCGCTGTCGACGATGTCCTCGCAGATGATCACGTCGCGGCCGGCGATGTCGCCCTCGAGGTCCTTAAGGATGCGCACCACCCCCGAGGTCCGCGTGGCCGAGCCGTAGCTGGACACGGCCATGAAGTCGAACTGCGCCGGGCCCTGCAGGGCCCGGGCGAGGTCGCCCATCAGGGGAAAGGCCCCCTTGAGCACGCCCACCAGCAGCGGCTCGCGGTCGGCGTAGTCGCGGTCGATCTCCGCGGCCAGCTCGCCCACGCGCGCGCTGATCGCCTGCTGGGTCAACAGGACTTCGTCGATGTCGTCGTCCAGCCCGGTCACGGCGCTCCTCACCCGCACACGGCCGGCGCGGCGCGACCTGGCGCGGCCAGCCTGGCTCGCAGCGATGACAGGCTACGCGCGGCGCCTGGCCCCCGCGGCCACCATCGCGGCGTCGCCGGTGTCACGACGCCACCGGCTCGG
>PXPH01000022.1:33441-43113 GCA_003021615.1 Actinobacteria bacterium QS_8_72_14 | reverse complement strand
GTGGGCCCACCCCAGCGCCTCGGCGGGCTCGTCGCCGGCCGCCCACACCGCCATGGCGGCGGCCGCCGCCCCGACCGAGCCCACACACACCAGGCGGTCGCCGGGCCGGGCGCCGGCGCGCGTGACGGGTCGGCGCCCGCCCATCCCCCCCATGGCGGTCACCGACAGCCCCAGCCCGTCGGCGTCGACCACGTCGCCACCGACCACCGCCAGGCCCCACCGGTCGCACGCCTGGGCCATGCCGGCGTAGACGGCCTCGACGTCCGCGTCGACCAGGCCGCACGGGCGCTGCAGCCCCACCACCGCCGCAATCGGGTCGGCGCCGACCGCGGCCAGATCGCTGACGTTGACCGCGATCGCCTTCCACCCCACGTCGCCCGGCGAGGACACTGCCGGGTTCCAGTGGACGCCCTCCACCACGACGTCGACGGTGATGGCCACCGGGGTGCCCTCCACGGCCACCACGGCCGCGTCGTCTCCGGCGCCCAGGGCCCCCCCGGCGGCGCTGTCGCTGAGCTCGGCCAACAGGCGCGCCACGAGCGCGCGCTCGGCGCTCATTCGTCGCCCACCGGGCCACGAGGACGCCTTCGGCCCTCGTGGCCAACCGCCCCCGCGCCCTGCCCCCCCAACGAGCCCCGAGCCCACGAGAAGGAGCCAGTCGTGGCGGTGCTCAACTCCATCGACCGAAAGGGCGTCTCGTGGCAGTCGTGGCGCCACGCGGCGCAGAAGGCCCGCCGTGGGGCGCCCGTTGGTGTGCCACCCGCCGCCTGACCGCGGTCACCCGTCGGCCACCGACATGCTGACCGCCGCCATCGCCGTGTCGTCGTCGAGCACCGAGAAGTCCTCGTAGGCCTGGCTGACCGACAGGAACTCGGCGGGGTGGACCAGCACGACGACGTCGTCGGCGACGTCGGCGAGGCGGTGCTCGGCGTCGGCGGGGCCGACCGGGACGCCCACGACCACGCGGTCGGCACCGGCTCGGCTGGCGAAGGCACAGGCATGCCGAGCGGTGCCGCCGGTGGCGATGCCGTCGTCGACGACGAGCACGCAGCCGCCCGTCATGTCGGTGCGGCTCGTCGCCGTTCGATACAGCTCGAGGCGCTGGCGCACCCGATCACGGCGATCGGCGATCTCGGCGTCGATCTCCTGGCGGGTGATGCCCAGGCGCTCGCAGCTTGCGCACCACCGCCACGTCCAGGGGGGCGCCCAGCGCGCGGGCCACCTCGGCGCCCACCGGCAGCCCACCCCGCGGGATCGCCAAGACCACCACGCGCTGGGCGGCGGCCACGGCCGGCTCGTCGCGCAGGCGGGCAGCCAGCCGGCGCCCCGCGTCGGTGCGGTCGGCAAAGACCTCCATTGGCGTGCGCTCCACCCTTTCGGGGTCGGCTGTCCCCGCAGCATACGGGCGGCTACGATACTCGGCTCGCGGCGAAAGGCCCGTCCATGATCAGCGCCTACGTGCTCATCCTGACCGAGGTCGGCAAGGCCGCCCGCGTCGCCGAGGAGGCCGCGCAGATCGAGGGGGTTGAGGCCGCCGAGGACGTCACGGGCCCCTATGACGTGATCGTGCGGGCCCACGCCGACGACGTCGACGCGCTGGGCAAGATGGTCGTGGCCAAAATCCAGGCGATCGAGGGCATCGACCGCACCCTTACCTGCCCGGTCGTTCACCTGTAGCCCCAGCCCCACGCGGCGGGTCCCCGTCCACACCAGCGGCGGGCTGTCCGAAAACGACCTCGGGGGCGGCCGTGGGTGGGCGCCGCGAGTCCCAGGACAGCCCGCCGGCTGCCCCTACGGCGCCCAGCGCGCTTGCGTGTCGGCGGCCTCAAACGCCAGGGCCACCAGCCGATCGACCAGCCCGGGACGGTCGTAGCCCTCGGCCTCCCACACCACCCAGAACATCGACTGCGAGGTCATGCCCGGGATCGTGTTGGTCTCGTTGAGGAACACGGCGTCCTCGGCGTCGAGATAGAAGAAGTCGACGCGGGCCAGGCCGCGGGCGCCGATCCCGCGAAACGCCTCTCGGGCGAGCTCGCGGCAGCGCTCGCTGATGGTCTCGGGCACGGGGGCGGGGCAGGTCAGCTCGACCGGCGAGAGGTACTTGGCGTCGAAGTCGTAGTACTGCCCAGCGTGGACCAGCTCGCCGGGACGGCTCACTTCCGGGGCCGCGTTGCCCAGCACGCCGCACTCGATCTCGCGGGCGTCGGACAGGGCCTGCTCGACGATGACCACCCGATCGTAGACGAAGGCCTCAACAAGCCCTGCGCGCACCTCCGCGCGGCTGTGGCAGCGCCGCACGCCGATGGAGGAGCCCTGCCGCGCGGGCTTGGTGAACACTGGCAGTCCCGGGTTTCGATCGAGGCGGTCGAGCACGGTCTCGCCGCCTTCGTCCCACTCGCGACGCGAGACGGCGGTGTAGGGCAGCTGGGGCAGGCCACGGCTGGCAAACACCGCCTTCATCTGGCGCTTGTCGATGCCCAGCGCGCTGGAGGCGACGTCGGCGCCCACGTAGGGCACGCTCGAGGTGGCCAACAGCCCTTGGACGGTGCCGTCCTCGCCGTGGGGGCCGTGCAGAACCGGGAAGGCGACGTCGATCACGCCGAGATCGGCGGTCATGGCCAGCGTGTCCCCGCGCTCCTCGACCACCAGCAAGCGCGTGTGGCCGCGGTTGGCCACCAGCGTCACGGTGGGATTGGCGTCGTCGACCTGCGGCAGCGGCGCCTCGTCGGTGGGCCGCGGCACCGTCTCGGCCAGCGTCCATCGCCCGGTGGGGGTGATGCCCACGCACACCGGCTCGTGGCCGGCCTTGCCCAGGGCCTGCTCGACGTTGGCCGCCGACAGGCACGAGATCGCGTGCTCACTCGAGCGGCCTCCGAACAGCAAGAGGACGCGGCTCATCCAACAGCTCCGATCCCGTGAAACTCCGGCTTGGGGTCGCGCCCCATCAGCGACCGGGCCATGTCGCGCGGGTCCAGCCCCTCGTGACACGCCTTGACCACGTGCTCCACGATGGGCATCTCCACGCCGCACTCGCCGGCCAGCTTTGCGATCGCCCACGACGAGTGAACCCCCTCGGCGACCATGTTCATCTCGCTGACGATGGTCGACAACGGCCGGCCCTCGCCCAGCCGCCGACCCACTGAGCGGTTGCGTGAGTGGGGGCTGTTGCACGTGGCCACGAGGTCGCCCATGCCCGCCAGCCCGCTGAACGTCAACGGATTACCCCCCTGGGCCAGGCCCAGCCGGGCCAGCTCGGCCAAGCCCCGCGTGGTGAGCATCGCCTTGGTGTTGTCGCCGTAGCCCATGCCGTCGGCGATGCCCACCGCGATCGCGATGCCGTTCTTGACCGCTCCGCCGAGCTCGACGCCCACCACGTCCGGGTTGGTGTAGACGCGGAAGTAGCCGGTGTGGGCCATCGCCTGCACGCGCGTGACGATCTTGGTCTCAGGGCCGGCCACGACCGCGGCGCTGGGCATGCGCGCAGCGCACTCGCGTGCCAAATTCGGACCCGACAGCACCACGACGTGGCTGTAGGGCACGTCCAGGACCTCGCGGATCACCTGCGAGCCGCGCATCCGGGTGTCGGTCTCCAGGCCCTTGATCACGCTGACGAAGATCGCGTCGCGCGGCAGCACGTCCACCCACTGCTGCAACTGGGCCCGCAGCGCCTGGCTTGGCACCGCCACGACCACCACCTCGGCGCCGGCGACGGCCTCGGCGACGTCGCTGGTCGCGCGCAGCGACGCGGGCAGCGTGTGATCGCCCAGAAAGTAGGGGTTGGCGTGGCGCTCGTTGACGGCCTGGGCGACCTCGGGGCGCCGAGCCCACAGGCGCACCGATTCGCCGGCCTCGGCGCAGATCTGGGCCAAGGCCGTGCCCCAGCTGCCTGCGCCCAGCACCGCGACCGTGCCCATCGCCTCCTCCTTGGTCGTCGGCCTCTGGGGGCGCTGGCAGGGCGAGTCTAGTCGAGCACGGCTCTACCATCGCCGTTCATGGCTGGCGACACGGTGACCGCGCTGGTGCCGCTCAAGGCGCTGGCGGCCGCCAAGACCCGCCTGGCCCCCGCCCTGACGCCAGCCGCCCGCCGGGACCTCGCCGCGCGTTTGGCCGCCTCGGTGTGTGACGCGTGCGTGGCCTGCCCCGCCATCGACGCGGTGGTGCTGCTGGCCGGCGACGACGACGCCGCCGCCGTGGCCACCGGCCGCTCGGTCACCGTGTGGCGCCCGCCGGGTTGTGGCCTGAGTGCCGCCCTGGCCGAGGCGGACGCGGCCTACGCCGACGCGGGCGCAACCCTCGTGCTGGCCGCGGACTTGGCAGGCGTTCGGGCCGCCGAGCTCACCGGGCTCATCACAGCGGGGGCCCGGGGGCCGGCGGTGGTGCTGGCCCCCACCGCCGACGGCGGCACCGGGGCCCTGCTGCGCCGCCCGGCCGGGGTCATCGCCCCGGCGTACGGCCCTGGCTCCGCAGCGGCACACCGCGCCGCTGCGGCGGCCGCCGGTGCGCGGCTGGTGTGCTGGTGGTCGCCGTGGCTGGGCCACGACGTGGACGAGCCCGCTGATCTGGCCATCGCCGAGGCCTGCGCCGACAGCGGCGACGGGTAGGCTGCGCGCCGCCCATGAGCGAGGAGGGCTGTTCGTCCATGCCCCAGGGCACGGTGACCCACTTCCAGGCCGACACCGCCACCGCCACGGTCCTGCTGGACGACGAGACCGAGGTGCTCGTCGACGCCGAGACATTCGCCCAGTCACACCTCGAGGAGCTGCGCATCGGCCAGCGGGTACGCCTGGAGCTCGCCGAGCCCGGCGGGCAGGAGCGCGCTCGGGCGACGCGCGTGGCGCTGATCAGCCTGTGAGCCCCCGGCTGTGAGCGCCCGCTCAGCGCCTCATGCCCCGCTCGAGACGATCCAGGGCCGCCTCGGCCGCATCGAGATCGTACGGGGCCAGCTCGGCGATGCGCTCCACGCGGCGGGTGACGCGGCGACGCGCGACGTCGCTGTAGTCGGCGAGGGCGGCGGTGATTTGCTGCAGCCTCGCCCGCACGCCCAGCAGCCGGTCGGCGTCGACCAGGCCGCTGCGCGAGGAATCGGACGTACCCGTCATAGGCCCGAATCTATCTGATCGTCGCCTCGGTGCCCACAGGTGATTTCCGGGCGCACGCAGGCTCACCAGCCGTGGCTAGGGTGGCGTGCGTGCCGCCGACCCGCCCCCGCTTCTGGCCACCGACCGCTGCTCAGGCCGTCGGGGCTCTGGCCGCTCTCGGCGCGGTGGGGGCGCTCATTATGGCCGTCAGCCACGCTGGCGTCACCGTGCCGCTCGTGGCCCAGCTGGGCCCGGGCGGCGACCGTGCGCTGCCGGCAGTGGCCGGCGGGTTCGCGGTAGGCGCGGTGCTGTTCGCCTTGGTCGCGGCCGGCGCGAGGCGCCAGCGTCAGTGGGCCTGGGCACTGGGGCTGGTGATCAACGGGATCACGCTGATCGCGACCACGGTGCCCTGGCGCGGCCCCGTCAGCGGGGCGGCGGCAGCCGTCACCGTCGCCGGCCTGGCGGTCCTGCTCAGCCGTCCCGGCCGCGCGGCCTTTCTCAGCGACCAACCGGCGCGCTCCAGCCGCCCGGAAGCCGGCCCACCACCAGGCCCTTAGGCCGGGCTGCCAGTTGCCAAAGGTCGGGCGACACCGCGCGTTGTCTCGTCAAGAGGGCGGGGGTACGCTTGCCGACCGTCGCGCAAGAGGCAGGTCTGCCTGCCCAACACATGGCCCCGTCGTCTAGTGGCCGAGGATGCCGCCCTCTCAAGGCGGTGACGCGGGTTCGAACCCCGTCGGGGCCTCGTCATCGCACGGAAAAGAGGGGGCGCGTCCGAGCCGGGCGCGCCCCCTTTGCTTGCCTCGGTCCGGGGGGACGTGGTCCCGTGACCACAAGGGCCGCGCCGGAAACCGGCGCGGCCCTGTGACGAGAGCTCGGGGGGGAGGATTCGAACCCCCATTAACTGGACCAGAACCAGCCGTGTTGCCTTTACACCACCCCCGAACGGGCGAGAGCCGATGCTAGCGGGACCCCGGCGAGCCAACAACGTGGCCGGCGAGCGCCCCGGGGCGCTGCCCGCGGCCCGCCGGCGCGCTCAGGTCGCCTCGGCCGCCATCGGCCGGGCGGCCCTGATGCGCTCGACGACCACGTCACGGTCCAACACCGCCAGCGTCTCCGGCAGCGGCGGCGACACGTGGGTGCCGGCCACCGCCACACGCACCGGCTGCATGACCTTGCCGCGGCCCAGCTCGAGCTCGGCGCACAGCGCGTCGAACACCCCCAGGATCGCCTCGGCGCTCCACTCCTGTCGGGCGGTGAGCTCCTCGGCGGCGCGATCCAGCACCTCGCCGGCTCGCCCTTTGAGGTGTTTGGCCACCGACTGCTCGTCGTAGCCGACCTCATCGGCGAAGCACCACGCGACCAGGCCCACAGCCTCGCGCAGCGTCTGGATGCGCGGGCGCAGCAGCGGCGCCAGGCTCGCCAGCAGCGCCCGTTGCTCGTTTGTCGGCGGGTCGGCCAGCACGCCGGCCTCGACGAACACCGGCTCGAGGCGCGCGGTCAGCTCGGTGGCGGACAGCTCCCTGATCGCGTCGCCGTTGAGGCTACGCAGCTTGTCGGTGTCGAACCGCGCCGGGTTGCGCCCCACCCGCTGGAAGGAGAACCGCTCGATGAGCTCTTCGAGGGTGAAGCGCTCCCGGCCGGTCTCGTCACCCCAGCCGCACAGCGCCAGGAAGTTGCACAGCACCTCGGGCAGAACGCCCTGCTGGCGGTAGTCGTCGACGGCCACCGCGCCGTGGCGCTTGGACAGCTTCTTGCCGTCCTGGCCCACGATCACCGGCAGGTGGGCCCACTGCGGCGCGCCGGCGGCCGGGTCGGGCCGCGGGGGGAAGCCCACCTCGGCCAAGGCGTCGTCCAACAGCGTGGGGCGGTGCCCGCCGCGCCCGCCGAGCTCGGCCGCGTCGCGGTCACCGGCGCCGTCACCAGCCGGCGCGGCGCCGGGCTCAGCGACTGGTGCGCTGTCGCCTGAAGCGCCCAGCAGCGCCCGGGCTAGCAGGACCTGGCGGGGCACCGCGTTGAGCAGGTCCTCGCCGCGGGCTACCAGGGTGATGCTCTGGGCGAGGTCGTCGGCGGTGTTGGCCAGGTAGTAGGTGGGCGAGCCGTCGGCGCGGGCGATGACGAAGTCGTCGATCTCGGCCCAGGCGACCTCCACGCGGCCGCGCACGAGGTCGTCGAAGGCCAACGTGCCCTCGTCGGGGGTGCGCAGCCGCAGCACCGGCTCGCGGCCCTGGGCGCGCAGGGCGGCCTTTTGCCCCTCGGTCAGGTCGCGGTGGGCCCCCGAGTAGCCCGGTGGCCGGCCCTCGGCCTGGGCGCGCCGGCGATCGGCCTCGAGCTCGTCGGGGGTCTCAAAGGCCTCGTAGGCGGCGCCGGCGGCCAGCAGCCGCCGGGCCAGGGCGTCATGCAACGGGCGGCGCTCGCTTTGCACGTAAGGGCCGCACGGCCCGCCCACCTCGGGGCCCTCGTCCCAGGACAGCCCCAGCCACCGCAGCGAGTCCAGCATCCCCTGTTGGGCGGCGACGTCGGAGCGGTCGGCGTCGGTGTCCTCGATGCGCAGCACGAACGTCCCGTCGGACCCGCGGGCGCCGAGCCAGTTGTACAGCGCGGTACGGGCGCCGCCGACGTGCAGCCAGCCGCTGGGCGCCGGCGGAAAGCGCAAGCGTGGAGCCGACATCGCGGTGAGCTCCTCGACGGTCACGGGTGCCCCGCGCAGGCTAGCGCCGTTGCCTGGAATGTAGACATCTGTGACATCCACCGGTCAGGCAGCCGCGCCTTGCGGCGCGGCGGTCCCCGTCTTACCCGGCCGCGTCGGCGGCTGGTGCGGGGTTGACGGTTCACCGCGCAGCGGCAGTTAAGCTTGCCGCACTTGCGGCGCAGCGTGATCACCGAGCCGCGCAGCAGCTCGGGCACCCCTGATTCCCGGTCGGTCGTCACGGCGTCAACCATGCGACCCACCTCCAAACTGTCCGCGTATACACGGACAGATTGGCAGGCTGCCGACCTTGCTCCTCGCAACCGCGATCGGCACTACGAGGGCAGGTCCGCAGGTAGGTCAACATCGTGGATGTAATACCGAATGTCGGCGCGGCACTCCTCGGCAGGCGGATTCACCCAGTCAACCTCTCTCAGAGACCCGGAGTCACGCGACCCAGCGCCAAACAACACCACTTTGGTCCCCTCCGTCAATTCCATATTTCCGCGACCGCCATTATTGTCTTCGAACAAGATTGCTTGCGAGTCCGGGTCCCAGCTCGTTCGATTGGACGGCCACACGAGCAAGGCATCTCGCCCCTCGATCCGCACACACGCATCCCGAATTTCTAATTCTCCGCCTGCGAGACCCGCGTCATCAGCCTGGTCAATAGGTCCCTGTACGGCCAATGGACCCCAGGGGCCACCGGTCATGTCACCACAAGCGCTCATCGACACGGTGAGGACGACGAGGGCGCCAAACATCGAGACACGCAAGCACTGACGCACGGCCCTACCACCCACCTCGGTTAGCTACTCATTCTAATGTACACTCCAAGAGCCTGGTCGATGTAGTAGGCCTTCGACCAAACATCGCGCTCGGCGGCAAGCCGGGCCACCTGGCGGTCCAGGTCGCTGCGCTGATCGGCCGAGGACCCCCGCGCATAGACCGCCACCTCACCCGCATCCGACGAAGTGGGCTCCACCAGGATCGTGCCCGCCGCCAGCTGCCGCGCCGGCACTGGCAGCGCGCCCGCGTGGAACCACCGATAGGCCGTTCGCGGGTGCAATCCGACTTGGCGCGCCCATGTCGACAGCTTCATCACCGCGCATGATGCCAAGGGGGTGTGGCTGCCCGCCTCTATTCACAGATGTCTACAGACCCCCGAGCAGTTCCCAACCCCGCCCCCGCGGCAATGACCGCTAGCCGGCGGCGCGGGGGGCACGCCGGGCCAGTCCCACAGCGGTAAGCTGGCCCACGTCGAGCCGGCGACGGGCGACGGCACGGTCAGCCGAGGCAACAAAGGGGCAGGGATGAGCGCCACCGAGATGTCGCCGGCGGTCGTGGCAGGCCTGCAGCTGTTCGCGCGCTACGCCTACCCGCCCAATCGCCGCGGCTTCTGCGGGCCAGCCGACCACGTCCAGCTGGGCGAGTACGCCCAGGCGGGCGTGGCCGACCCCGGCCTGGCGGAGCTCGCCCGCGGTTTTTTGGGGCCGTGGCCGTACTTGACGCTGATCGCCGGCGCCGCCAACATCGCCGATCCCTTCGACTACCGCGTGGTCGAGGCCTACTGGGTAGGCAACGAGCTGCTGGAGCGCGTGCCCACCCACGACTTCGGCAATCGCCTGGAGGAGGCGTTCAAGGGCAAGACCGGGGCCAAGGGCTGGAACTACCTGGCCGAGACGATTCCCGGCGACGCCCTGTGCCATCACAGCTACCACGTGTTCGGCGTGTATCCCTGGGCCGGCCTGCTGCGCCGCGGTCACATCGACCAGCCCATGCAGGTGCTGCAGCAGTGCCGCATCCGCTGGGGGCGCGTGGCCGCGGTGCAGGGCACGCAGGTCCTCGTCGACACCCCGCCCTTGGAGTGGACCGGCCAGCGCCTCGCGCTGGGCGAGCCCCAGCGCG
>PXPH01000022.1:0-33338 GCA_003021615.1 Actinobacteria bacterium QS_8_72_14 | reverse complement strand
GGCGTGGCCCGCGGCCGCGGGCCGAGCCCGCCCGCCATTTCCATCCAGGAGCCACCCATGACCCGCGTGCATCCTCGCCACGTCGGCCTGGCCCCCGCGATCGCCCTGGTGGTGCTAGCCGCGGCCTGCGGCGCCCCCGACGAGGCCGCCGACGGCGAGCCCACGCCCGCCGAGACCGCCACCGGCGAGGCCGAGCAGGAGACGACACTGCGCCTATACACCTCGGTGACCCAGGACACCGTCGACGCGGTTACCGAGCGGTTCCAGCAGGCCAATCCGAATGTGACCCTGGACGTGTTCCGTGCACCCACCGGCGAGCTCAACGCCCGCGTGAACGCCGAGCGCCGCGAGGGCGAGATCCAAGCCGACGTCTTCTGGCTGACCGACCCGCTGTCGATGCAACCCTTCGCCGAGCAGGGCCTGTTGCGCGAGTGGACGCCGGCCAACGCCGAAGCCATCCCCGAGGCGTTTCGCACCGACACGTTCTGGGGCACCCGCTTGCTGAACCTGGTGATCGTCGCCCGCGACGACCTCGAGGCGACGCCCACCAGCTGGGATGAGCTGGCCGGGCACGACTTCCAGCAGCCCGTGGCCCTGCCGGATCCGGGCTTTGCCGGCTCGGCGTTCGGGGCGCTGGGCTTTTTCGCCCTGGACGACCGCTACGGCTTCGAGTTCTACGAGACCATGGCCGACAGCGGCGTGACCCAGGTCCAGGCCCCCGGCGAGGTCGTCTCGGGGGTGGCCGAGGGACGCTTCTCGGCCGGCATGACCCTGGACCGCATGGCCCGCGAGGCCGAGGAGGCCGGCTCGCCGGTGCAAATGGTGTGGCCCGAGCCGGGCGCGGTGGCCGTCTACAGCCCCATCGGGGTGCTGGCCACCGCCGACGCGGTGGAGCCCGCCGAGGCGTTCACCGAGTTCGTCTTGTCAGTGGAGGCCCAGAACCTCATCGCCGAGACCGGCTGGCAGCCGGCCAACCCCGAGGCGGACTGGCCCCACCCCACCGGCGACACGGTCAGCCCCGACTGGAGCGAGGGCTTCGCCCGCCAGGAGGGGCTGCTGGAGAAGTACCGCGCCATCATCGGTGAGTAGGCTTGCGTCACAGCGGTGGGCTATCCGCTGCTGGAGCTCATCCGCGCCGCGGGCGGCCAGGGCGGTGGCACCGCGCTGGCCGCGCTGGCCCAGGGGCCGGCGGCCGGCGCGATGGCCAACACGCTGTGGACCAGCGTGGCGGTGACGGCGCTGGCGCTGGCCGGGGCCACAGCGGCCGCGGTGGTCACCGAGCGGGTGGCCGTGCCGGGTCGCCGCGCGCTGCGCCTGGCGGTGGTCACCCCACTGCTGGTGCCGCCGTACGTATCGGCGCTGTCGTGGGGGCGCGCCTACGGCACCGCCGGGCTCACCGACGACCTCGCCGGGTTCAGCCTGCCAGGGGTGTATGGCCCGCCGGGCATCGTCGCCGTCATCGCGGTCAACACCGTGCCGCTGGCCTACGTGATCATCGCCGCCAGCCTCGCGTCGCGCGCCGAGCCCGACCTCGAGCGCGCCGCGCGGGCCAGCGGCGCGTCGGCGTGGAGGGCGTTTCGCACGATCACGCTGCCGCTGCTGCGCCCGGCGCTGGTCGCCGCCGGCGCGCTGGCATTCGTCATGACGGCCAACAACTTCGGCGTGCCGGCGGTGCTGGGGCGCCCGGCCGGCTTCTCGACGGTGACCACCCGCATCTATCAGGGGTTGGTGCAGTCGGGCGACCCGACCGCGTTCAGCCGCGTGCTGCTGCTGTCGATGGTGCTGGTGGTCATCGCCGTGGCCGTCCTCACCGTCACCGACGCCGTCGTGGGGCTGCGGCTGCGGGGGGCCCGCACGGGGCTGCCGGCCGGCGGCGCCGCCAGCGGGCGACGGCGCTGGTGGCCAGCGCTGGCGGTGTGGGCCTACGTCACCGTGGCGGTGGCCGGTCCGCTGCTGGCGTTGGTGCTGGTGGCCCTGACCCGGGCGTTGGGCCTGCCGCCGGTGCCGGCGAACTGGACCCTGTCCAACTTCGACGCCGCCCTCGACGCCGGCGCGCTGGCCGGCCTGGGCAACAGCCTGTGGCTGGCTACGGCCACGGCGATCGTCGTCGCGGTGTTGGGCGCGGTGCTGGCGGCGCTGCGCCGGCGCCGGGCTGCCCGACTGGTGGGCAGCGCCTCGGTTCTGACCTTCGCCGTGCCGGGCTCGGCGCTGGCGGTGGCGGTGCTGCTGGCCTACGGCGGGTGGTGGCGCGACACGCTGGTGCTGATCGGCGTGGCCTACGTGGCCAAGCTGTGGGCGCTGGGCCACCGCACGATCGCCTCGGCCGCAGAGGGCCTGCCCGACGACCTGGTGCGCGCGGCCCGCGCCAGCGGCGCCGGCCCGGCGGTGGCCACCACCACCGTCACGCTGCCGCTACTGCGCCCGGCGGTGGCCGCCGGCGCGCTGGTGGCGTTCTTGTTCGCCTTCCACGAGCTGACGATGTCGGCGCTGCTGTACGGGCCCGGCACCGAGACCCTGGCCGTGGTGATTCTGAACCTGCACCAGCTCGGCGACGTGCGCGCCACCGCCGCGCTGGCGGTGACCCTGACCGGCTTGGTGCTGGTGGTGGCCGCGCCGCTGCTGCTGGGCGGACGCCGGTGGCACGCGGCCGACAGGCCGTGACGCCATGACCCCGCCGCCGTCGGAAGCGGCCAGCCCGGCCACGCCCGCCGTCGCCTGCCGCGCGCTGTCGATCGACTACGACGCGGTGCGCGCCGCGCGCGACATCGACTTGGCCGTCGAGGCCGGCGAGGCGGTGGCGCTGCTGGGCCCCTCCGGGGCGGGCAAGACGACGCTGCTGCACGCCGTGGCGGGCTTCGTCGCCCCCGCCGCGGGGGAGGTGGCAATCGGCGGGCGGCTGGTGGCCACCCCCGCGCGCTCCACGTCGCCCGAGCGACGGCGGGTGGGGGTGGTGTTCCAACACTACGCGCTGTGGCCCCATCTGAGCGCGGTGGACACCGTGGCCTACCCGCTGCGGCGCGCCGGTGTCGATGCGCGCCGCGCTCGCCAGCGGGCGCGTGAGCTGCTGGGGTCTTTGGACGTCGCCGAGCTCGCCGACCGCCGGCCGGCTCAGATGAGCGGCGGTCAGCAGCAGCGCGTGGGCGTGGCGCGGGCGCTGGCCCGCGACGCCGTGGTGTATCTGTTCGACGAGCCGACCGCCCACCTCGACACCGCCCTGCGGGGGCGGCTCCAAGAGGAAATGACCCAGCGACGCGCCGCCACGGGTGCCGCCGCGCTGTACGCCACCCACGACGCCGGCGAGGCTCTAGCGGTGGCTGACCGGGTCGTGCTCATGCGCGACGGCGCCATCGTGCAGACGGGCACGGCCCGCCAGGTCTACGAGGAGCCCCTGGATCGGTGGACGGCGGGGCTGACCGGGCCGGCCTCGGTGCTGACCGTGGAGTGTGTCGAGGCCGGGGCGGGCCAGGTCCGCCTGCGCGTGGGCGACGAGGTCGTTGCCGTTGCCGGCGGGGGGGCGGGGGCCGGCGCGGTCCAGGCGCTGGTGCGCCCCGACTGGGCTCAGCTCGGCGGGCCGCTGCCGGGCACGGTGCGCCACGCCTGGTTCCGCGGGCCCCACACCGACTACCGCCTCGACGTGCCCGGCGGTGAGTTGGACGTGCGCCGGCCGGGGCCGCCTCAGGCGCACCCTGGCCAGGCCGTCGGCTGGTCGTTGCAGCGCGCCTGGCTGCTGGCCGCCACCGGCGAGCCCGAGCCCGGAACGGCGCCCACGGGCGGCTGAGCCACATCGCGGGCCACCGTCACCGCCCCTGGCGCCCGGCGGTCCGCGCGCGGGCGCCTGCTGGTAGAATCCCGGCTCAAGGTTGGCTGGGGCGCGCGAGCTCGCCACGTTCGAGCCTGGCCGGGCCGTGTGACGCAACGCTGTTCAGGAGGGCGACGATGAACGAGCTCGTCGACCCCACCGAGATGTATCTGCGCACCATCTGGGAGCTGGAGGAGGAGGGCATCGCTGCCCTGCGAGCCCGGCTCGTCGAGCGGCTGCACTTGAGCGCGCCGTCGGTCAGCGAGACCATCTCCCGCCTGGCCGAAGAGGGGCTGGTCACCGTCGGTGAGAACCGCGTGCTCAGCCTCACCGAGGAGGGCCGGCGGCAGGCGGTCAGTGTCATGCGCAAGCACCGCTTGGCCGAGCGGCTGCTGACTGACGTCATCGATCTCGACTGGGCCTACGTCCACACCGAGGCCTGCCGTTGGGAGCACGTGGTCAGCAGCCGCGTGGAGAACCGGCTGGTGCGCCTGCTCAACCGCCCCGAGCGCGACGCGCACGGCAATCCCATCCCTGGCCTGGGCGAGGGCCCTCAGCGCAGCGACCTGCATGCGCTGCACGAGGTCGTCGACAGTCGGGCGCTGATCGTCGAGCGCCTCTCGGAGTACCTGCAAAGCGACGAGCCGCTGATGGCCGCCCTTGACGCGGCGGGCATGCGCCCGACCGCCAAGATCGAGGCTCACGCCGACGCTGGCGGGGGCGTCGTGCTGCAGCGCGAGGGCGCCGAGGTCCGCCTCACCACCGACCAGGCCCACCTCGTCTACGTCCGCTCGGCCTAGGCTCCTCTTTAGGCGCTGCTCGGCGCGAAGACCCCGGCGCCCGCAGGGCGCGGGCTCGGCGATCCGTGGGCCCCCTAGGCGCACCGCCTCGCGGTTGCGGCCCGCCGGGCCGTGCGCCTACCCTAGGCATTAGGAAAGCCTTACTTAGCCTGATGCGTGGCCCCTGGCGTCCGGCCACCGGCCCGGCGACCCCCCAGGGCCAAGGGAGAGCCACAGCGTGCTCGTCTGCCACTGCTACGCGGTCAACGAGGCCGTCATCCGCGAGTGCATCGCCCGCGGGGCCCGCGACGAGGACGACGTGGCCGCCGCGTGCGGCGCCGGCAGCTGCTGTGGCAGCTGTATGCCCACGATCTGGCGGCTGCTGGGCGAGGGCGCCGAAGATGGTTGGCCATGTCAAGCGTCCGCTAGAGTGGTGCAATCCCGCTAGCCACCGGGTCCCGCAAGGACCAGACGCCACTCAGGCCCCGTTTTTTGGCCCGCTGAGGCGGGGGCGGACCACAGGAGCAGCGCATGCAGGGCAGTGTTCAGGTCCATGAAATCCTCAACGAGGCGTTGAGCGCTGAGCTGACGGCCATCAACCAGTATTTCATTTCCTCCAAGATGGCCGCTGACTGGGGCTATTCGAAGCTCGCCCAGCACTACTACGACGAGTCGATGGGCGAGATGAAGCACGCCGAGACGCTCATCGAGCGCATCCTGCTGCTGGAGGGCGTGCCCAACATGCAGCGGTTGTTCACCGTCAGAGTCGGCGAAGCGCCCATCGAGCAGTTCCGGCTCAACTACCAGCTCGAGCTCGAGGCCGTCGAGCGCTACCGCCGCGCGGTGCGCATCTGTGCCGACGAGGGCGATCCCGCCAGCCGCGCGTTGATGGAGCGCTTTCTCGCCGAGGAGGAGGGCCACGTCGACGAGGCCGAGGCCGAGCTCGCCAACCTCGATCAGCTCGGGCAGGCCCTGTGGCTGGCCAAATGGACCTGAGCCCACACTGACCGACTGTGGCCACACGGTAGGCGTGTGGGTGACCCGCGCCCGGCCGCGCTCTCCCCCCGACGTCCCGCGTCAGCCGGCCTCGGCCTGCACCGAGTTGGCCAAGGTTCCCAGCCCGTCGATGTCGACCTCCACGCGGTCACCGTCGGCGATGGGGCCCACGCCGGCCGGGGTGCCGGTCAGCAGCACGTCGCCGGGAAGCAGCGTGGCGAACTGCGAGCAGAAGCTGACGAGCTCGGCGACGCCGAACACCAGGTCGGCGGTGGTGCCGTCCTGGCGGGTGTCGCCGTTGACGCGGCACTGCAGCCGCACGCCCTGCGTGGGGTCCACGTCGGTGTCCAGCCACGGCCCCAGCGGGCAGAACGTGTCAAAGCCCTTAGCCCGGGTCCACTGGCCGTCGCGGGCCTGCAGATCGCGGGCGGTGACGTCATTGGCGCAGGTATAGCCGGCGATGTGGGCGCCGGCCTGATCGGGGGGCACGTGGCGGGCCAGCCCGCCGATGATCACCGCGAGCTCGGCCTCGTGGTGGACCTCGTCGGACTGCGCCGGCAGGCCGATCGCGTCGTCGGGGCCCACCACCGCCGTGGGCAGCTTGGCCCCCACCATCGGCTCGCCGGGAATCTCTGAGGCCATCTCGGCGGCGTGATCGGCGTAGTTGCGGCCCACCAGCAGCACCTTGGTGGGAATCACGGGGGCCAGGAGGCGGACCTGCTCCAGCGGCGCCACCTGATCGGTCTCGGTGAAGTTGCCAAACGGCACCCCGTCGATCAACTGGGCCACCAGGCCCTGTTCCGTGTCGCGCACCAGCGCGTAGCCTGCGCCGCCGGGTCGCTGGACTCTGGCGAAGCGCACCAGGCCGCTCCTCTCATCGCGCGGCGTTTCGTTCGCATCGTGGGTCGCCGGCCTCGCAAGGCGTGCTGGGCCACAGCGAAAGCCTACTGGCCATGGTGGCGGCTCACCCGCGGGGGGCGGGTCCACCGGCCCGCCTTCGGGGTGCCGCGACGATGGCGGGCATGTGGTGTGATGGCGCCATGGCCTCGAGATCCGACCCCGCGTGTGATGCCCAGCCCACCGGTTCGCCCCACGACGGGGCCTTCGCCGCCGCGCGCCCAGACGGAGCGTCAACGGCGCACGACCCGGCGGCCGACGCTGTGGCGGCCCTGGCCCGGGTCGTGGCCGGCGTCGCCGGCGGCGTGCGCCGCAGGGAGCAGGAGCGCCTAGCCGCCGCGGTCGCCAGTGCCGTCGACGCCGGCGAGACGCTGGTGGTCGAGGCCCCCACGGGGGTGGGAAAGAGCCTGGGCTATCTCGTGCCCACGGTGCTGGCCGATCGCGGCGACGCCGACGGGGCACAGCGCCCCGTGGTGGTGGCCACGGCCACCAAGGCGTTGCAGCAGCAGCTGGTCGAGACCGACCTGCCGCGGCTGGCCGCCCTGGATCACCAGCTCACCTGGGCCACCGTCAAGGGGCGCGCCAACTACCTGTGCCGGGCCCGCCTCGACGCCATTGACCGCGGCGAGGAGCAGGCGCTGTTCACCGAGCGCGTCGACCCCGCCGCGTGGGACCGGCTGCGGGCCTGGGCCGAGCAGACCACCGACGGCGACCGCGCCCACGCCCCGGCCGGCGTCAACGACGCGCTGTGGGCCCAGGTGTCGGTGTCGGCCAACGAGTGCCCCGGCGCGCGGCGCTGCCCCTTCGGCGACGTGTGCCACGCCGAGCACGCCAAGGCCCGCGCGGCGGCCGCCGATGTGGTCGTGACCAACCAGCACGTGCTGTTGCTCGACGCGGCCGTCGAGGGCGCCCTGCTGCCACCGCCCGCGGTGAGGGCCACCGCCGGCGAGGAGCCCGCCGGCCGCGTGGCCGAGGCCGCCGAGGAGCTGGCCGGCGCGCTGGCCCAGCTGCCCGCCGGCGAGCGCGTGACACCCGCCCAAGGGCCCCTGGCCGCGGCGCTTGCCACCGCCGAGTCCGCCGTGTCGGGCCTGCGCCAGATGTTGCGGGGGCTGGCCGACGACGCCGACGGCCTGGGCAGGGGCGGGCAGCCCGCCGAAGATTGCGGGCGCGAGGGGGGCGGGCCCGACGCGCAGCCAGCCGCGAGCTTTGACGGCGAGACCACCCAGCGCGCCATTGTCGACGGCGCCGCACGCACACTGCTGGCCGAGCTCGCCGAGCTGCGCGAGCACGACCCCGACGAGGCCGTCGCCTGGGTCGAGGCCGGCGACGCCGGCGGCGCGGTGCTGCGCCTGGCGCCGATCGAAGTCGCCGGCCTGCTGGGCGGCGCGCTGGACACCGGCCCGCCGGTCGTGCTGACGTCGGCGACGCTGAGCGTGGGCGGCGACCTGTCGCCGACCATCGCCCGATGGGGCCTGCCACCCGACGCGGTGGCCACCGAGCAGATCGCCAGCCCCTTCGACCACGCCCGCCAGGGCCGGCTGTTCGTGCCCAAGCACCTGCCCGACCCGCGCCGCCCCGAGTGGGAGGACGGCGCCCGGGAGCTCACGTGGCGCCTGCTGGCCGCCGCCGGCGGCCGGTCGCTGGCGCTGTTCACCTCGTGGCGGCGGCTGCACGACACCGCCGACTGGTTGGCCCAGCACCACGCGCCGTGGACCCTGCTGCGCCAGGGCGAGACGGCCCCCCACCAGCTCATCGCGCGCTTTCGCGACGAGGAGGCCAGCGTGCTGCTGGCCACCATGAGCTTCTGGGAGGGCGTCGACGCCCCCGGCGACGCCTGCCTGCAGGTCATCATCGACAAGCTGCCCTTCCCGCGCCGCGACGACCCGCTGCTGGCCGCCCGCCGCGAGCGCGCCGAGGCCAGCGAGCGCTCGGCGTTTTCCGAGGTGGACCTGCCGCTGGCGGCGGTGCGCCTGGCCCAGGGCGCCGGGCGCCTGATCCGCTCGGCCGACGACGCCGGCGTGGTGGCCGTGCTCGACCCGCGCCTGGCCACGGCCGGCTACCGCTCGGTGCTGCTGGACTCGATGCCGCCGCTGACGCGCACGGTCCGCGTCGCCGACGTGGAGGCATTCCTGGCCACCCACCTGGCCGGGGCGTAGAGGGGCTCGACGAACCGCCACGGCGTGAGCTGGTCCACGCGCCCGTCGTCGCCGACCGCCACGCCCTCGGCGCGCAGCGCCGCGGCCTGCTCGGCGTCGACGGCTGCGCCCTGCCCGCCGGGCACGAGGCGGTGAGCCGGGGCGCCCTCGTCCATAAGGCGTCGCACGTGGCGGGGCATGGTGCGCACGTAGCCCTTGGCCATGCCGATGGCCCGGCGCACCTGGTCAAAGGTCAGCACCTCGCCGGGCGGCACGCGGCGCGCGACCCACTCGCAGCGTCGCAACACCGCGTCGGGGATGGGCTCGTAGGCCACACCGAGATCGGCGACGACGTCGCCGCGGCGCACGCGCCCGCCGGCGGCCACCACCCCCAGCATCCCCCGCCGGCGGTGAACGCGGCTGTGGTCGAGGTCGGCGGAGTGGCCGATCGCAGCGCACGGGTCACACACGATCGTCAGCCGCAGCTGGACCTCCCCAAGGGCCAACGCCGTGCCCGAGCTCAGCTGGTCCAGGCCCAGGCCGGCCACGGTGACGTTCTCGCGCAGCCCCCCATGGGGCAGGCCGATCTCGTCGAGCACGCCCTTGTCGACCAACAGCACCTGGCGGGCGCTGTCGGGTTGGGCGGCACGGTCGCCGTCGATGCCCCAGCGCTCGTGGCACACCAGCTCGTCGCACGGCTCCATGGCCGCGCCCTTGGCGGGCTTGCGACCCAGGGCCTCGACCACCCCGCTCATCGCGAGGCCACCTGGGCCTCCTCGGCGGTGATCAGCGCGTGGAGCTCGTCGGCCAGCGACGGCGCAGCCACCAACAGCCCGCGCTCGCCAAAGCCGCGCACGGCAGCCCCCGCCTCGGTGGCAATCAGCGCGCCGGCGGCGGTGTCCCAGCTGCTCAAGTAGTCCTCATACCACGCGTCGAGGCGTCCGCACGCCACATCGCACAGGTCCAGCGCCGCCGAGCCGGGCCGGCGCAGGTTGCCCACCGCCGGCGCCACCCGGGCCACGATCCGCCCCTGCACGGCCCGAGCCTGGCGGTCGTAGGAAAAGCCGGTGCCCACCAGCGCCTGGGCCAGGGCGAGGGTGTCGTTGCAGACAATCGCGTCACCGTCGAGGGCCGCCCCGGCGCCGCGGGCGGCGCTGAAGACCTCGCCGCGCTGGGGCTCGTGGACCACCCCGACCAGCGCGCCGTGGTCGTCGACGCAGGCCACGCTGACCGACCAGGGCCGGCGCCCGTACAGGAAGTTGACCGTGCCGTCGAGAGGGTCCACGACCCAGCGCAGCCCGCTGGTGCCGCTGCGCTCGCCGCCCTCCTCGCCCAGGACCGCGTCGTGGGGGCGGGCGTCCTGCAACCGCTGAACCAGCACCGCCTCGCTGGCCCGGTCAGCCTCGGAGACGTAGTCGGTCGACGACGACTTGCGGGTCACCGCGCCCGCATCGCCGAACCAGCGCTGCAGCTCGTCACCGGCGGCGCGCGCCGCCTCGGCCGCCAATGTCAGCAGCGTGGCGGGCTCGGGCTCGGCGCCGCTCACCGCCGGGCCTCGATCGCCAGCCAGCTGCGCCGCCGGCACGCCGGGCACCGGGCAAACACCGGCTCGCGGCGCCAGGGCGCCACCAGCATCAGCGGCAGGGCCGCGCGCATCGCGGTGCGCACGTCCAGCGGGCTCGTCGCCGCACAGCGCGAGCAGCGAATAGCCGCGCCGGCGGCTTTGGCGGGCTCGGACCGGGCGACCCCGCCGGAGAACAGCGCCTGGCGGCCCCCGCCCGGCGGCGCGGGCTCACCGTCGTCGCCGCGCGCGCGCACCCGACGCCGCGGCGGACGGATGCGGTCGAACTCGTCGCTCACGGTGACGCTTTCGTTTGCTGGCGGCCTTGAGCGCGGGCCCGGTCGTCGGGGTCGACGGGCAGGCCCAGCAACTCGGCGGCCAGCACCCGATAGGCGGCAGCGCCGGGCACGCCGGGCTCGTGGGCGTGGATCGTCACCCCGCGGTTGTTGGCCTCGGCGAAACGCACGCTTTTGCGCACCGGCACACCCAAAAGCGGCAGGCCGTAGCGCTCGGTGACGTCGGCCACAACCGCGCGGGCGTGGCGCGTGCGTCCGTCGAACATGGTGGCGACCAGCCCGGCGACCTCCAAACCCCGGTGGGTCAGGCGCTGGACGTCGGCGATGGTCTCCAGCAGCTGGGACACGCCCCGGTGGCTCAGCGTTTCGCACTGCAGCGGCACGAGGGCCCGGTCGGCGGCGGTCAACGCGTTGAGGGGCAACACGCCCAGCGACGGGGGGCAGTCGACCAAAATGGCGTCGTAGGTCTCCCGCAGCGGCTCCAGCTCGGCGCTGAGGGCGTACTCCCGCCCTGGGCGCGTCAGCAGGGCGACCTCAGCCCCCGCCAGATCGATCGAGGCCGGGACGAGATCGGTCTCGGGATGTTGGCGCACGGTGGCTGCCAGCCCCGCACGGCCGCTCAAGACGTCCTCGACGGTGGGCTCCAGCGCGTCGGGATCAAAGCCCAGAGCGAACGTCGCACAGGACTGGGGATCGAGGTCGACCACCAGCACGGCCAGCTCCTGGGCGGCCATCGCCCCCGCCAGCGACAGGGTGGTGGTCGTCTTGGCCACGCCGCCCTTCTGATTGGCCACCGCAAAGACGGTGGCCGTCGAGCTGGCCGGCGGGGCGGGGGACATGAGCCTTCACACGTCGCGGCCGGAGCACAAGAAGCCGACGAGGTCCCGCCCTCCGAGGCGAGCCCTGCTCAGAGCGGCTTATTCCACTCTGGCGCATCGGCCCCGCGCCGGCGTCGGCGGGCCGACCCGACGCACAACAGGGCCGAGGGGCAGCCAGTCGGGCCTCCGCCACCGGTCGCTCAACACAGAGCGAGGGGTGGCGAGTCGACCCGTGATTTGTATGAGAGACCTCCGAGGGGTTCGTACGGAGGGCGGGGCCTCGTTGGCCCATGACCACCTTAGCGGACCGTCGAGAGCCTGTCGCCACGCGCCACGCCCACAGCGTCAGTCCTCGTCCTCGGACAGCAGCCCCAGCCGCAGCGCCGCAGCCACCGCCGCCGTGCGATTGCGGGTGCCCAGGCGGTCGAAGACCTCCTGGCAGTGGGCCTTCACCGTGCGCTCGGTGACGTCCAGGCGGCGGGCGATCTCGGGGTTGGTCAGCCCGTCGCGCAGGTATGTAAGGACCTCCTTCTGGCGCGGCGACAGGTCGGGGCCCACCTCGTTGGGTGCGACCTCCATCATCTCGGTGTCGTCCTCGCGCTCCATGGCGGCGGTGCGGTCCTCGAAGCGCGTGGTCACGGCACCGAAGCGGACCTGATCGCCGTGACGCAGCGCCCGCGCGCCGGCGACCTGCTGGTCGTTGACCCACGTCCCGCCGGTGGAGCCGAGATCCTCGATCCACACCGCTCCGCTGTGCTTGCGGATGACCGCGTGCGTGCGGCTCACGTGGGGGTCGGGCATGTGGACGTCGCTGTGCTCGCGGCGCCCGACGACGAGCTCGTCGCCATCCAACGAGAAGCTGTGGCCCTGCAGCGGGCCTTCCCCGGTCACCACCAGGCTGGGCAGCGGCGTCAATCGCTTTGCGGGGCCTACCACGGTGGGTTGTGTCACCTCCATCCGCGTGTCGACCTCGAGGGCAAGCCAGTGCAGCCTACCGCTAGCGAGCCCGGGCGGTCGCCGACCCCGTGCGGCGAGCTCCAGCCGCAAAGCGCCAGCCGGCGGGGCCGTCGCCAGCGTCATCGTGGGCATACCCTGACCGGTGTGGCCACACAGCCCCAGCTCGCCGTCGGCGCCGTGGTCGTGCGCGCCGGGCGGTTGCTGGTGGTGCGCCGGCGCAACCCGCCGGCGGCGGGGCGTTGGTCGCTTCCCGGGGGGCGGGTCGGCGCCGGCGAGCCCCTCGAGGTGGCAGTGCGCCGGGAGCTGGCCGAGGAGACCGGCCTCGCCGGCCGCGTCGGCCCGCTGTGCGGCGTGGTCGAGCACATGGGCGCAGGCCACCACTTCGTGATCCTCGACTACTGGGTCAACGTGGGCCACGCGCCGGCCCGCCCCGGCGGTGACGCCGACGGCGCGTGCTGGGCCGATCGGGGCGGGCTCGCCAGCCTGGCGCTGATCGAGGGCCTGTGGCCATGGCTGGTCGACCACGGCGTCGTGGCCCACCTCGCGGCTAACACCGCCACGCCAAGGCGCCCCTGAGCCGGCTGCCTGGGGGCGCGGCGCGCCCGCCGTGTGCACCGGGGTCGGCCGCGCCGCGGCCGCGGTCACCGCCGGGGTCAGCCCGGTAGCGGTCTGAAGGTCAGCCGGTCGCGGCGTCGGTGAGGTGCTCACGCAGAAACGCGCCGAACGTCGGCGCTGTGGCCTCGGGATGGTCGACCAGCAGCTGGGGGCCGGCGCCCGGCAGCACCCAGGTGCGCTTCGGGCAGGCCAAGCGGGCCGCCACGCGCTGCAGCCCGCCCGGCTGTTGCAAGGGGTCGGCGTCGCCGGCGGCCAGCAACGTGGGGGCGCGGGCGGCGGCGACATCGGGCTTGTCGGCCGGCTCGAGCAGCAAGCTGGCCAGCGGCTCCAAGGGGTAGCGCCGCACGGCTTGGGGATGGCGCCACAGCGCCTCGGCGGTGGCGGGATCGCCGGCGAGATCAAAGCGGCCCACCAGCAGCCGCGCCGACACCGGGGTGCGCCGGGCCACCCCTGGTGGCAGCCGCCGGCGCAGCCTCGCCGCCACCGTCGGCAGCGAGCGCAGGCCCGCCCTGGTGGGCACCGTGACCACGTCACGAAGGTCCACCGGCCCCTGGGCGACCACCGCCCCCACGCGGCGGTCCTCGATCCCGCCGTAGAGAGCCAGGGTGCCCCCCAGACCCGTGCCCACCAGCCCCACCGGCGTGGGCCAGCGGTTTACGGCCAGATCCACCGCCGCCCCCACGGCCGCCATGGCCGCCCGGTAGGACAAAACGCCGCGGCGACCACCACTGCGACCGTGCCCGGGCCAGTCGAGCGCCGCGACCGCCAGGCCCTCGGCCGCCAGGCGCTCGAACGGGTCGACACCGGGCCGCGCGGCCATCAGCGGGTCGATGCCGGCGACCAGCCCGTGTAGCACGACCGCCGTCGCCTGGGGCGCCGGCGGGTCGTAGCACCGCACGCGCAGCCCCGCCCCGGCGGCGGTCCAACGGTCTTGGGCGGCGATCGCGGCGTGAGCGGTCATCGCAGGCTCCTGGCGGCGCTGGCGCCCGGGGGCGGCGGCCCAGCGTGGCAACGGGCGGTCGCCGGGCGCTGAAACGACAGCCGGGGGCGGGCACCAAGGGGGCCGGGTGCTGGGTCGGCGGGTTTGTCGACCTCCGAGCGAGGCTACAGGGAAGCAGGGTATCGCCCGATACACTCCGGGCACCCGTTAACTGCCGCCAGGGAGCCGATCGCTCATGGTCCGCGCGGATCTGCACTACGCGTTGGTCCTGGATCGAGAGATCTATCAGGCCAGCCAGGTGGATCCCGACCTGCTGGATCCGGTCGTGCGGCTCGAGGGGGGGCTGCCCGGCCCGGCCCGTCCCGTGGCGGTCCTGCGGCGCTACCAAGGCCCGCAGGGCTACTACCGCGAGCAGTTCACGCTGACCGATCCCGACGGTCACGAGCTGTACGCCTCGGCGGTGCGGCGCATCACCCTGGAGGGCGAGTTCGCCGAGGACGAGTTCCGCACCTACCTCCACGACGTGATCTTTGCCGAGAGCGGCGAGCACCCCGCCCACTTCTTCATCGACGGGCAGCAGGCCGGCTCGGTCCCGGTGTTCATCGAGGCCGGCCGAGGCGGCAGCCTGCCCACCTTCCTCCAGCAGACCTTCGCGGCCGCTTTGAAGAAGGGCGACATCCTGTGGGTGACGGTGCCCGGCCGGGGCGACCGGCGCACCGGCGTGCAGCTCTTCCGCGGCGTGCTCAAGGGCCGCCACCGCACGCCGCAGACCACGCGGGCGCAGGCGATTTGGTTCGTGTGGGACAACGACACGGTGTACGCCCTGGACGGCCCCAACGACCCCGACGAGCAACACGTGCCGGGCCTGGCCGAGTCCGACGAGGTCGAGCTCACGGTGCGCTCCAAGGACATCCGCTCGGCGGTGGCCCAGGTGCATCGCCACCAAGATGCTGGCCGCCCGCCTCAACGTCGCCGACGAGGACGAGGCCCTGGCCCGATGGCGCCAGCACTGCCACATCCTCGCGCTGACCCCGCGGTTTGGCGCTGCCGAGCAAGAGGCGCAGGCCGGCGTCGAAGCCCCGGCGACGGCACCCGCCGGCGCAGCGCCGGCGACGGCGGCCGCCGGCGCAGCCGCCGACGAGCAGAGCGGCGGCTCCGGCGGCGGTGGCGACTCCGAGCCTCAGCTCGAGGGCGTGCAGATCGACCAGGAAACCTACGATCAGCTCATCGCCGAGGGCAAGTCCGAGCGCGTGGCCACCGCCAAGGCCAAGGCCGCCTGGGCGCGCAAGGAGAAAACCCGGCTGCGCGCGGCCCAGGGCGCCGAGACGACCTAGCCAGACTGGACCCCCGCGGCGTCACCCGCGCGCCAGCCCCACCACGAACCCGGCCAGGGCGTCGACGACCTCGCCGAGGGCGTCCACCGAGTCGCGAGGGGCGGTGCGCTCCAAGCCGTGGTCGGCCCCGGCGACGGTGACCACGTGGGTCGTGGGGGCCGCCTCGTGGCGCAGCCGGTCCACGGCGTCGGGCGGCGTGGCGTCGTCCTGGCCGCCGGCGACTACCAGCGTGGGAGCAGTGCGCGCGGCCAGCGCGTCGACCACTCCCGCGTGGGTCAGCAGCGGGGTGAGCCACACGGTGGCCACGTCGTCGAGCTCACCGGCCCACACCAACTCGGCGAGATGGCGGGTCCCCAGCGATTTGCCGACGCCCGCCGCGCTCGGCGGCCGCCCGACAGGCGGCCACACCGTCGGCGCGGGCGCAGTCCTCGAACTCGGCCGCGGCGGCGGCGTCATAGCGATACCACACCTCCAGCACTGGATAGCCGGACGTGCGCAACACCTTGGTGGTGTAGTGCAGCAGCGGCTTCTGGGGGTGATAGCCGAGCCCGGGTAGCAATACCGCCCCGCCGCGGCGGGCCGGCTTGGCATCGCGCCAGCGGGCGCTCTGGGTGCGTCCGTCGTCGGCCTCGAGTGTGAGCTCCATGGCATGGCCTTGCGTGGCGAGACAGCGGTTGCGCCCCGACGGCGGTGCCCACGCTGGGGTGGGGCGCGGCGTCACGCGGTGGTGGGTCGGTGGGCCAGCCGGCGGGCCTCGAACTCGCCGATGCGGGTCTGGTGCTGCAGCGTCAACCCGATGGGGTCGAGGCCTGCCACCAGCATGTGCTTGGTGTGGGCATCGATGTCGAAGCGTGCCACGCCAGCGGCGGACTCCACGGTCTGCTCGGGCAAGTCGATGCGGATTTGGGCCGCCGGATCGGCGTGAGCGAGGGCGACGAGCTCGCGGATGTGATCGTCGTCGAGCTCGACGGTCAACAGCCCGTTCTTGGCGCAGTTGGTCTTGAAGATATCGGCGAAGCTGGGCGCGATGATCGCCTCGAAGCCGTGCTGCTGCAGCCCCCACGGCGCGTGCTCACGCGACGAGCCCGAGCCGAAGTTGGGCCCGGTGACCAGCACGGTCGCGCTCGCGTAGCGCTGGTCGTTGAGCACGAAGTCGGGGTCTTCGCGCCAGTCGTGGAAGACGAACTGCCCAAAGCCAGTGCGCTCCACGCGCTTGAGGAACTGCTTGGGCATGATCTGGTCGGTGTCGACGTCGGCGCGATAGAGCGGCGCCATCGTCCCGGTGATCACCGTGACCGGCTGCATCACGCCCCCCGGGTGTCGCGCGCCTCGGTGGCATCGCCGGCGCGCGGGTCGTCGCGCACGTCCACGAAATGGCCCGCCAGCGCCGCCGCGGCGGCCATCTCCGGGCTGACCAGGTGGGTGCGCCCGCCCTTGCCCTGGCGGCCCTCGAAGTTGCGGTTGGACGTGGAGGCGCAGCGCTCGCCGGGGGCCAGCACGTCGGGGTTCATGCCCAGACACATGGAGCAGCCGGCTTGGCGCCACTCGAAGCCGGCCTCGGTAAAGACCCGGTCGAGCCCCTCGGCCTCGGCCTGAGCCTTTACCAGCGTCGAGCCCGGCACGACCATCGCCCGGACATTGTCGGCCACCCGGCGGCCGGTCACGACCCGGGCGGCGGCACGCAGGTCGGACAGCCGCGCGTTGGTGCACGAGCCCAAGAACACGCGGTCGATGGGGATGTCGGTGATGGCCTCGCCGCCGTCCAAGCCCATGTAGGTCAGCGCCCGGCGAGCCTGCTCGGCGTCGCCGGTGTGCTCGGGGCGGGGCACGCGGCCACTGACGGGCACGCTCTGACCCGGGGTGGTGCCCCAGGTCACGGTGGGCTGGAAGGTAGCGGCGTTCAGGCGCACCACGCGATCGAACGTCGCTCCCGCGTCGGTGGGAAGCTCCCGCCAAGCCTCGACGGCGGCATCGAACGAGGCCGACCCGTCGGCGTGGGCGCCCGGCGCGTGCGGGCGGCCCTCGAGCCAGGCGAAGGTGGTCTCGTCGGGAGCGATCATGCCGGCGCGGGCCCCACCTTCGATCGACATGTTGCACACGGTCATGCGCCCCTCCATCGACAGGGACGCGACCGCTTCGCCGCGGTACTCGATAACGTGGCCCGCCCCGCCGCTGACGCCGATCTCGGCGATGACCGCCAGGATCAGGTCCTTGGCGGTCACCCCGAAGGGCGCGCGCCCCTCGATCTCGACGGCCATGGTCTTGGGCTTGGCCTGCCACAGCGTCTGGGTGGCCAGCACGTGCTCGATCTCGCTGGTGCCGATGCCAAAGGCCAGCGCGCCGAAGGCGCCGTGGGTCGCGGTGTGGGAGTCGCCACACACCACCGTCATGCCCGGCTGGGTCAGGCCCAGCTCGGGACCGACCATGTGGACGATGCCCTGGTTGGCCGAGCCCCGCGGCAGCAAGGGGATGCCGAACTCGGCGCAGTTGTCGGCCAGCACCCGCATCTGCTTGGCCGACAGCTCGTCGTCGACCGGCACCGAGGGGTCGGTGGTGGGCACATTGTGGTCCATGGTGGCCAGCGTCAGATCCGGGCGGCGCACGCCGCGACCGGCCAGCCGCAGGCCGTCAAAGGCCTGCGGGCTGGTGACCTCGTGGAGCAGGTGCAGGTCCACGTACAGCAGGGCCGGGTCGCCGCCGGCCTCAGCGGTGACCACGTGCTGGTCCCACACCTTCTCCAGCAGGGAGCGGGGGCCACTCATGCCGGCCTTCTCAGTCGCTCCAGCGGGTCCCGCGCACCATCCGGTCGCCCACCCCATTGTTGACGTGGACCTGCTCGGTCGTTTCGACCTCGAAGCTCACCCGGTCCGAGCCGGTGGCCTCGCTGACGGCGGCGGCGACGCGCGCCACCAGGTGGGCCTCCTCCTCGGGGGTCTGGTGCGGGTCGACGGTCAGCTTCACCTTGGTCATCAGGGTTCACGTCCTCGCGCTCGACGCGTCTACGGGGTGGCAGTCACCGGCTCCTGGCGGCGATGGCGCAGCCGGACCGACTTGTTCAGCGCGTTGAGATACGCCCGGGCGCTAGCCTCGACGACGTCGGTGGACACGCCGCGGCCGGTGAACCGCTGCCCGTCCACCTCCACTTGGACGGTCACCCCACCCAAGGCGTCAACACCAGCCGTCACGGCGTTGACGTTGAAGCTCGCCAGCGTCGCGTCGATGCCCACCGCGCGGCGGATCGCGCCGCACGCGGCATCGATCATGCCGTCGCCGGTCGCCGTCTCGGTCGCCTCGACGCCGTCGCCGGCGCGGCGCAGCCGCACGGTAGCCGACGGCTCGGCCACCGTGCCGCCCGACACCTCGATGTCGGCGATCTCGTAGGCCTCGTCGCTGGACGCCGAGACCTCGTCGGCCAAAATCGCCTCCAGGTCGTTGTCGGCGATCTCGACCTTGCGGTCGGCCAGCTCCTTGAAGCGCTCGAAGGCCCGGCTGACCTGCTCGGCGGTCAGATCGTAGCCCATGCGCTCCAGCTCGCCGACGAACGCGCGGCGACCCGAGTGCTTGCCCAACACGATCTGGCTGCCGGCCACGCCGACGTCCTCGGCGCGCATAATCTCGTAGGTCAGCCGGTCGGCCATCACCCCGTGCTGATGGATGCCGGACTCGTGGGCAAAGGCGTTGCGGCCCACCACCGCCTTGTTGTACTGCACCGGATAGCCGGTCAGGCCGCTGACCGACCGCGAGGTGCGGGCGATCTCGGGGGTGTACACCCGCGTGGTGCGGCCCAGCAGATCGTTGCGCGTGCGCACCGCCATGACGAGCTCTTCCAGCGAGCAGTTGCCGGCGCGCTCGCCGATGCCGTTGACGGCCACCTCGACCTGGCGGGCGCCGTTGCGCACCGCCTCCAGCGAGTTGGCCACGGCCAGGCCCAGGTCGTTGTGGCAGTGGACGCTGATGGCCACATCGCTGTCGGGCCCGCCGACGCGGCGCACGATCTCGCCGATCGTGGCCCCGAAGTCGTGGGGCAGGGCGTAGCCGACGGTGTCGGGGATGTTGACCGTGGTCGCGCCGGCGGCGACAGTCTCCTCCACGATGCGGTACAAAAAGTCGAGGTCGGTGCGGGTGGCGTCCTGGGGGCTGAACTCGACGTCGTCGGTGACCTCGCGGGCCCGCTTGACGCCCTCCACGGCCTGGGCCACCACGTCGTCCTCGCTGGCGTCACGCAGCATCGCGTGGCGATGGATCTCCGAGGTGGACAAGAAGACGTGGATGCGCTGGGAGTGGGCCGGCTTGATCGACTCCGCGGCCCGCTCGACGTCCTCGCGGTTACAGCGCGCCAACGCCGCGACGGTGGGGGCCTCGCGCTCGGTGCCCACCCCGTCGGCGATGGCGCGCACCGCCTCGAAGTCGCCCTGGCTGGACACGGGGAAGCCGCCCTCGACGACGTCCACGCGCAGCCGGGCCAGCTGCTCGGCGATCTCGACCTTCTCCGAGACGTCCAAGGAGATGCCCGGCGCCTGCTCGCCGTCGCGCAGCGTGGTGTCGAAGACGGTGACGTGATCGCTTCGTTGCTCGGTGCTGCTCATGATGGTCCTCCCGCTCGATCCTCAAGGGGCCACTCGCGTGACCTCGCCTTGGGCCACGACCGCTTGGCTACTCGAGTGACCTGATAGATGCCCGCACCCGCCTGCGTGGGTCTCCGCGGGGGGCTGGGGTGCGATCGAACGGGGCCGCCCCGCGGCGTCAAAGCTCGAGAGGCAGGCCCAGCAGCAAGCTGGAGAGGATGACCGCGCGCCCGCGGAGACCGCGGGCTTGCGACCGGGATCGAACAGTCATGGCGATCATCCCCGCCAGTTGTACGCGCCCACCGGGTCGGCGTCAACCACGTGGCCAGCCCCCACCGCCTTCGCCGAAAGCCGCAGCCGCGCGTTGCCGGCGCGTGATCATCGCGATATCGCACCGACACCGACGACCCGTACGATGTCACGTCATGGAGCTTGCGGTGCGCTGCTCGCTGCCGGACCGCCCGGGCTCGCTGGCCCGGGTCACCTCGGCGGTGGGCGAGGTCGGAGTGGACATCGAGGCCGTGGAGGTCGTCGACGTCGCCGACGGCCGGGCAATCGACGACATGGTCGTGGTCGTCGACGGCGCGACCACCGCCCAGCAGGTATTGGACCGCCTGGACTCGCTGGAGGGCGTGGAGGTGATCCAATCGGGACCGTCGCGAGGCCATCCCGGCGACGCCGTCGCGCGGGTGGCGGTGGGCCTGCAGGCGCTGCTGGAGGGCTCGGTCGACGTCGAGCGCGGCGCGACCACGCTGGTGGGCGGGCTGCTGGGCGCCGACGCCGCCGAGCTGACCAACGACCCGCCCAGCTCGCGGCATACCCGCCTGGTCGTGGCGCTGGGCGAGCGGTGGCTGGTGCTCAACCGCTCCTACGCCTTTACCGACACCGAGCGCCACCGCGCCGAGGCCCTCAGCCGCGTGGCGGCGGCGGCCGCCCGCGCCCAGGCCCACACGTCGGTGCCCCCGTAAACACCCGCCCCTCGGCCTGTCGTCCGGCGCAGGCCGCGGCCGGACAAGCTCGCGGTCACCGCGCGCAGCGAGCTCTAGAGCTCGGCCAGCAGGCGCCGCGGCGACTCGACGCAGTCGGCCACGAACCGCAGGAACCCGGCCGCCTCACCCCCGTCGCAGACGCGGTGGTCGAAGGCGATCGAAAGGTTGACCACCTGTCGGGCGGCCACGGCGCCGTCGACCACCCACGGGCGCTGGGCGATGCGGCCCACCCCCAGCACCGCCGCCTCGGGGTAGTTGATCACCATGTCGCCGCCGTCAACGCCGAACGCGCCGTAGTTGGACACGGTGAACGTCGAGCCGCGCAGCTCGCCCGGACCGAGGGCGCGCTCGCGGGCGGCGGTGGTCAGGCGGGCGAGCTCGGCGGCCAGCTCGACGGTTGACATGCGCTCGGCGCCGTGGATGACCGGCACCATCAGCCCCGCGTCGGTCTGGGCGGCCACTCCGAGGTTGACGAAGCGCTGCACCACGATCTCGCCGGCCTCGGGGTCCAGGCGGCTGTTGACCTCCGGGACGCGGCGCAGCCCCGCCACGCAGGCGCGCAGGATCAGCGCCAGGGGGCTGACGCGCACCGGGGCGGGTGCCGCCTCCGACGGGCCGGGGCGGGCGCCGGCGCCGCCCTGGCGCGCCACGGAGGCGTTGAGCTCGTCGCGCAGGCGCATCAGCTCGGTGGCGTCACAGTCGACCCACGTCACCGCCTCGGGGATCTCGGCGCGCGAGCGCGTCATCTGTGCCGCGATGGTGCGCCGCACCCCCGTGAGGGGGCGGCGCTCGACTGGCTCGGGCCCGCCCGGCCGCGGCTCGGCGGGCGCCGGCGCCTCGGCCAGCAGACCCATCGGGTCAGCCGGGCCGGGCCCGCCCGTGGTCGGCTGCGGCGCGGCCGGCTGGTCCCCGGCTGTCGGCGAGGCGGCGACGGCCTCGACGTCTCCGCGGGTGATCACCCCGCCCGGCCCGCTGGGTGGGACCTGAGCCAGATCGACACCCAAGTCCTTGGCGAGCTTGCGCACCGGGGGCTTGGCCAGCGGGCGGCCCGCCGCGTCGGCGGCGTGTGAACCCGCCGCGCGCGCCTGGGCCCGGCCGTCGCCGCCCACGGGGGCGTGACCGCGGCGGCGCCGGCCACGGCCTTGCGAGACGCCGGTGCCGACCAGCAGCTGATCCTGGCCGCTCTCGCCGTGGTCGGCGGCTGCCGCGCCGGTCTCGGCGGCCAAGCTGCCGGTGGCCTGCGCCCCGGCCTGGTCGGCGGCCCCGGCCGAGGCCGACACGCTGACGGTCATCAGCGGCTGGCCCACCGCCACCGCGTCGCCCGGCTCGGCGTGCAGCGCCAGCACCGACCCGGAAAACGGCGAGGGCACCTCCACGACCGCCTTGGCCGTCTCGACCTCGGCCACCGGCTGGTCGATCTCGACGGTGTCGCCGGGCTGGACCAGCCAACTCACGACCTCGCCGTCGCTTAGCCCCTCGCCGAGGTCGGGCAGCAGAAACGTCTCGTCGCTCACAGCGGCCTCGTCATCGGGGTGGGTGGCAGCACGGCCGCGCCTCGCGCGGCCTTTGCCGTCGGCGCCGGTGTCACACGTAGCTCAGCGATCGCTCCACCGCGTCGAGGATGCGGTCGACGTCGGGCAGGTGGTAGGCCTCGAGCTTGGCGGGCGGATAGGGCAGGTCGAAGCCGCCCACCCGCATCACTGGCGCCTCCAGGTGGTAGAAACAGCGCTGGGAGACCTGGGCGGCGAGCTCGGCGCCGAAGCCGGCGAACACCGGGGCTTCGTGGACCACGATCCCGCGTCCCGTGCGGCGCACGCTGTCGGTCACGGTGTCGTGGTCGAACGGCACCAGGGTGCGCAGGTCCACCACCTCCAGATCCCACCCCTCGGCCTCGCCCGCTTCGGCAGCGTCCAGGCACGTGCGCACCATCGGGCCGTAGGCGAACAACGAGGCGGTCGTCCCGCCCCGGCGCACCACCGCCCGACCAAAGGGCGTGCCCTCGACCGGCCACGTGATCTCCTCCTTGAGCCAGTAGCGGCGCTTGGGCTCCAAAAAGATCACCGGATCCGGCGTGGCGATGGCCTCGCGCAGCATGCCGTAGGCGTCGCTGGGCGTGCCCGGGCTCGCCACCTTCAACCCTGCGGTGTGGGCGAAGTAGCCCTCGGGGCTCTCCGAGTGGTGCTCCACGGCCCCGATGCCGCCGCCAAAGGGGATGCGCACCACCACCGGCATGCTCAGGTGGCCCCGCGAGCGGTTGCGGTACTTGGCCAGATGGGACACGAGCTGCTCGAAGGCGGGATAGGTAAACCCGTCGAACTGCATCTCCACCACGGGCCGATAGCCGTACACGGCCATGCCCACCGCCGTACCCACGATGCCCGACTCGGCCAGCGGCGTGTCGAAGCAGCGCGTCTCGCCGAAGCGGTCCTGCAGCTTGTCGGTGATGCGAAAGACTCCGCCCAGCACGCCCACGTCCTCGCCGTAGACGACCACGCCCTCGTCTTCGGCCATGGCGTCGTGCAGCGCGGTATTGAGCGCCTGGGCCATCGTGATGGGAGACACGCCTAGGGCTCCTGCTGCTCGAGCTCGGCGCGCAGCTGGGCGCGCTGCTCGTCGTAGCTGGCCGGTGGCTGCACGTAGACGTGCTCGAACAGCTCCAGAGGGTCGCCGTGAGGCGCGTCGTAGATCGCCTCGCGCAGCTGGCTGGCCCGGGTGCGCACCTCGTCCCCCTGCCACTCGGCGGTCTCGGCGTCGCTGCGATACCGCGTGGGGTCGTCGGCGGTGGTGTGGCCCTCCATGCGGTAAGTCACCGCCTCCACCAGCGCTGGCCCCTGGCCGTCGCGGGCCCGCTCGACCGCCTTTTTGGTCACCGCGTAGCTGGCCAGGACGTCGTTGCCGTCGCAGCGCAGCCCTGGCATGCCATAGCCCACCGCCTTGTGGGCGATGGTCGGCGCGTGGGTCTGCTGGGCCAGCGGGACGCTGATGGCGTAGTGATTGTTCTGTACCACGAACACGCAGGGCGCCTGGAACACCCCGGTGAAGTTCATGGCCTCGTGGGCATCGCCCTCGCTGGTGGCGCCATCGCCCAGATAGCTCAACACCACCAGATCGGCCCCGTCGAATCGGGCGGCCATCGCATAGCCGGCCGCGTGCAGCGCCTGGGTGCCGATGGGAATGGAGATCAAACCAAAGCCCGTGGCGCGGGGATCCCAGTCGCCCAGCCACGTGCCCCGGAACACGTGCAGCAGCGCAGCGGGGTCCACCCCCCGCACCAGCGCCGCGCCCAGCTCGCGATACGACGGCCAGATCCAGTCCTGGGCGGCACCCGCCCAGGCGCTGCCCACCTGAGCGGCCTCCTGGCCCAAACAGGAGGCGTACACGCCCAGCTGGCCCTGGCGCTGCAGGTTGATGGCCTGCTTGTCCAAGCGCCGGGTCAGCACCATATGGCGGTACAACTGCCGCAGCTCCTCGGCGCCGAGATCGAGGGGATAGCCCGCCACCTCGTGCAGCACGCCCTCGTCGTCCAGCAGCTGGACGGGCTCGTCGTCGGGCAGTAGCGAGCTTGGATCGGGCGCGGCAGCGCCGACCGCGGGTGAGTGGGGCGACAACGCGTGGGACGTGGGCGGGTCACTCATGCCTTGAGCTCCCTGTCGTCGGCGCCGCCACAGGCTCGCACAGCGCTGGCGTGCTCCCAGCGTTCCCAGCTGGCCCCGGCCCTAGGCGCTGACGGCGCCACGGCCGGTCGCAGCCCCCGGGCGCGGCTCTCGCCCGCGGTGAAACGGGCAGCGTAGAGGGCGCACCCGCCCAGGTAAACGGCGCCGGAGCGCGCGGCCTGGCCGCGGCTGGCGCCAGGGGGCATGCTGGCGCCCATGGAGACGCCCGCGCTGTTGCTGATCGGACACGGCACCCGCAATCCTGCGGCCGCCGACGAGGCCGCCGCCCTGTGCGACGCGCTGCGGGCACGCCTGGGCGTGCCGGTGGGCTGTGGGTGGATCGAGTGGGACCTGCTCGAGCCACAGCCGGCCGTGGCCGCCGCGCGCCTGCGCGACGAGGGCGCCACGGCGCTGGTGACTCTGCCACTGCTGGCGTTCGCCGCCGGCCACGCCAAGACCGACGTTCCCGGCGAGCTGGCCGCGATCAGCGAGGCGGTGCCGGAGCTGGAGCGCTGGCACGGGGCGGTGCTGGGCCAGCATCCCAGGCTGTTCGACCTGGCCCGACGGCGCATCGACGCCGCGCGCGCTGCGGCCGGCCTCACGGCCGTGGAGGCCGACGAGGCGCTGCTGGTCACCGGCCCGGGCACGTCCGACCCCGACGCCAACGGCGAGCTGGCCAAGGCGGCGCGTTTTCTGGCCGACACCACCGACTTTCGCTGGAGCGAGATCGCCGTCGCCGGCGTGACCTGGCCCACCGCCGACGAGGCCCTGCGCCGGCTGACCCGCGCGGGCTCGCCGCGGGTGACCCGCTTCTCGTGGTCGCTGCTGGCAGGCACGCTGGAGCAGCGCGTCGACGCCCGAGTCGAGGAGGTTACCGCCGAGACCGGGGTGGGGGTGATCGACGCGGGACGCTTTGGACCCGAGGCGGAGCTGGTCGACGCCGCGGTGGACCGCTACCACGAGGCGTGGCGCGGTCGGGCGGTGGCCAACTGCGAGCTGTGCCAGTTCCGCCTGCCGCTGCCGGGCCGCGAGAACCGGGCGGGCCTGCCCAGCGCCGGCGGCACCGGCGAAGCCCTCCACCCGCGGGCACAAGCGATCCAGGCCACCCGCGACGGCGGCGGCGACCCCGCCGACTGGAAGAACGCGTGATGCCTGCCACCGCGGCGCCGCCGGTGGGCTAGCGCCTGCGCCGGCGTGTCGGACTCGCCGCAGCGCTCGCGCTCGCTCGTCGCGGCCGTGGCCGCGATGCTGCTGGCGCGCACCGCCACCAACGGCAGCTGGCGCGTGGTCTATCCGTTCCTGCCCGAGATCGCCGACGGCCTTGGCGTCACCCTCAGCGCCGTGGGCGTGCTGCTGTTCGTGCGCGCCGCGGCGGCGCTGGTCGCCCCGGGGGTGCCGCGCCTGATCGACCGAGCTGGTCATCGCCGGGTGATGCTGGCCGCCTTGGTGCTCGTCGTGGCCGGCTCGGCCGCGGCGGCCGGCAGCGACCTGCTAAGCCGGGGGCTGTGGCCGCTGCTGGGCGCCGGGGCCGGCTTTGCCCTGCTGGGGCTGGCCAAGCCTTTGTTCGACGTGTCCATGCAAGGCTGGCTGGGCGCGCGCGTGCCCGCGGCGCGTCACGGCCGGGTGCTGGGCGCCACCGAGCTGGCTTGGGGGCTGAGCCTGGCGCTGGCCTTTCCCGCGAGCTGGCTCATCGCCTGGGCGGGGTGGACGGCGATGTTCTGGCTGGTGGCCGGCGTCGCCGCCGCCGGCCTGACGGCGGTGGCAGCAGGGCTGCCGCGCCGCGACGCGACAGCTGGCGGGCAAACGCGGCTGGCTTGGTCACAGCTGCGCGGCCCCCTAGGGGCGCTGATCGTGGTGGTGGCGCTGTTTCGGGTGGCCGCTGAGCTGCTGTTCGTCGTGTACGGGTCGTGGTTGGAGGCCGACCTGGGCTTGACGGTCACAGCCATCGGGGCCGTCACCCTGATCGTCGTGGCCAGCGAGCTCACCGGCGAGGGCGCCGTGATGGCTCTGGGCGACCGCGTGGGGCTGCGCCGCAGCCTGCTGGCCGGCCTGCTGGGCACCACCGTGGCCTATGCCGGGCTGGGGTTGGTGGGCGGCTCGCTGGCCGCCGCGATCGTGGCGATGGTGGCCTGGTTCTTGCTGTTCGAGGTGACGATCGTGGCCAACGTCGCCTCGACCGGCGTCGGCGCGCTGCTGGCCCCGCCGCTGTTCGACATCGGCGGCATCGGGCTCAACGGGGTGGTCGCGGCCGTGTGCACCGCGATGGCGGCGCTGGTGGTCCTTGCGCGCGTGCCCGCCCCCGACGTCCCCGCCGCCGCGCACCGGTGACCGCCCCCGCCCCGGCGCCGCGTCAGGCCCACCGACTGATGACAGGGCTTTCACGTCGCCGGCAAGCCGTCCCGGCGAAATCCATCGCCGCACCAGGCGGTGTCGTCGAGGGTTTCCACGCCGCGACACGCCGCGGCTAGTACCCCAGCTCCGGGTCCACCCGGCCCAGCAGCGGCTGTCCGGCGGCGAAGCGCGCGACGTTGGCCGACACGCGCTGCGACAGCAGCGGGATTGCCATGTCCTCGGTGTTGGCCACATGGGAGGTGATCAAACAGTTCGGCAAATCCCACAGCGGATGCCCAGGCGGCAGCGGCTCGGGGTCGGTCACATCCAGCGCGGCGCCGCCGATGGCGTCATCGCGCAGCGCCTTGACCAGGTCGTCGACGACGACATGCCGGCCGCGCGCGACGTTGACCAGCCAGGCGTGAGGCTCCATGAGCTCCAGCTCGATGTCGCCGATCAGCCCCTCGGTCTCGGGTGTCAGCGGCAGGGCGAGGACGACCGCGTCCACCCCGGCCAGCGCCTGGTAGCGCTGCTCGAAGGGCATGGTCAGGTGAGTGCCGGCCAGCGGGGTGTCGTGGCGGCGCACCACCTGGATGCGGCAGTCGAACGGCGCCAGCAACGACACCAGCGACCGGGCGATGCCGCCACCACCGAAGATCGTGACCCCCCCGCCCATCAGGCTCACCCCAGCGTCGGCGCGCCAGCTGCGGGCGGTGGCCAAACGCTTCAGGTTGCGCAGGCCCGCCAGCGTCAGCGTCAGGGCGTGCTCGGCCACCGGCGGGCCGTAGATCCCCTTGCCGCAGGTCCACACGCGCTGGTCGTCCAACAGCCCAGCGGCGCGGTACAGCTCCACGCCCGCCCACGGCAGCTGCACCCACCCCACCGAGGGGTGAGCCGCCAGCAACTCACCCAGACTCGTGGCGTCGTCGACCGTCTCGCCCTCGTCCAGCCCGGGAGCGGTCCACACCAGGGCCTCGGCCTCGGCGGGCTCGACCAGAATCCCGCCGCCGGCCTCGACCGAGTCGCGCAGCCAGTCACGCGTGCCCTTGGGCTCGACGGCGACGCGGGGTTCGGCGGGGTCAGTGGCCACGACGCGCGCCTCGAGATCACTCGCCGAAGAGGCGGTCGGGCAGGTTCACCCCCCGGGCGTCCAGCGCGCCGATGTCCTCGCCCACGGCCCGCACCAGCGCGTCGTCCACCGGCGAGTCGACGCTCATGGCGATCAGGGCGTCGCCACCGGCCGTGCGCCGGCCCAGCTGCATCGAGGCGATATTGACGTTGGCGTCGCCCATCCACTGTCCGATGCGCGCCACGATGCCGGGGCGGTCGATGTAGCGAAAGAAGACCATGTGCTGGCTGAGCTCCATGTCGAGGCCGAAGTCCCACACCGACACCAGGCGAGGGCGGGAGGTGGTGCCCACCACGGTGCCGGCGACCTGGGCGTCGCCGGCCGACAGGCGTACCAGCGACAGGAAGTCCTCGGCCGACGACGACGTGCGCGCGGAGACCTTGAGGCCGCGCTCCTCGGCCAGCAGGGGGGCGTTGACGTAGGTGACCCACTCGCTGACCACACCCGACAGCAGCCCCTTCAAGGCCGACAGCGTCAGGCCCTGGGTGTCGTGCTCGGCGATCCAGCCGAGGTACTCGGCGGCCAGCTCGTTGGCCTGGCCCGAGTGCAACTCCGCCAGCAGCCAGCCCAGCGCCTCGGCCAGCGGCAGGTACGGCTTGATGGGCTCGGGCACGCCCGCGCCCATCTGCAGGTTGACCGCGCTGGGCACGACCTCGCCGGCCAGTGCCAGCTTGACGGCATCGGCCACCATCGTGCCGGCCTTGTCCTGAGCCTCGGCCGTCGAGGCCCCTAGGTGGGGCGTGACCACGGTGTTGGACAGCTTGAACAGCGGCGAGTCGGTGGTGGGCTCCTCGTCGAAGACGTCCAGGGCCGCGCCGGCGATCCAGCCCTCCGACAGCGCCTGGTGCAGGGCGTCCTCGTCGACGATGCCCCCGCGGGCGGTGTTGACCACCAGCGAGGAGGGCTTCATGCGCTGCAGCTCCTCGTGGCCGACGATGCCGGTGGTCTCGGCAATCTTGGGCAGGTGGACGGTGAGGACGTCGGCGAGCTCGCACAACTGGCCCACGGTGGGCACCAGGTCCACGCCCATGCGCGCGGCCCGCTCGGAGGACACGAACGGGTCGTAGGCGGCCACGCGCATGCCGAAGGCCGTGAGGCGTTGGGCGACCAGCACGCCCACGCGGCCCAGGCCGACCACGCCCAGCGTCTTGTCGTGGAGCTCGGTGCCCTGGAACTCGCTGCGCCGCCACTGCCCACCGCGCAGCGTCGCGTCGGCACCGGGGATGCGCCGCGCCAGCGACAGCAGCAGCGCCACGGTGTGCTCGGCGGCCGAGATCACGTTGGACTGCGGGGCGTTGCACACCAGCACCCCGCGCGTGGTGGCGGCATCGACGTCGACGTTGTCCAGCCCGATCCCTGCGCGGGCGATCACCTGCAGCTTGGACGCCGCGTCGATGAGCTCGGCGTCGATGGTGGTCTGCGAGCGCACCACGACCGCGTCGTAGTCGCCGATGATGTCCAGCAGCTGGCTCTTGTCCAGCCCGGTGCGCACGTCCACGTCGAAGTCCGACGACAGCGCCTCGACGCCGGCGTCCGACAGGGGGTCGGCTACCAGAACCTTCACAGGACGTCCTTCTCGGGGCGACACCAGGTCAGCAAGAAACGGGGTGGGCCGTCAGCAGGCCGTGCGCCAGAGTAAGCTGCCGGCCCCGCCCGCGAAAAATTCCACGGTGCGTGGGCCGGGCCGCCCCTAGCGCTGCAGCCAGGCCATCTTGGAGCGCAGCACCCGGCCCACGCTCTCGATCGGATGGGACGCCTGACGACGGCGCATGGCCGAGAACGCGGGGCGGCCCACTAAGTTCTCCACAACCCATTCGCGGGCGAAGGTGCCGTTTTGGACCTCGTCGAGCACCTCGCGCATGCGCTGCTTGACGCCCTCGTCGACCACCCGCGCCCCCGAGCGGTAGTCACCGTATTCGGCGGTGTCCGAGATGGAGTAGCGCATGTACTCGAAGCCGCCCTGGTGCAGCAGATCCACGATCAGCTTGAGCTCGTGCAGGCACTCGAAGTAGGCCACCTCCGGCTGGTACCCGGCCTCCACCAGCGTCTCGTAGCCCTTCTGGACCAGGCTCGACATGCCACCGCACAGCACCGCCTGTTCACCAAAGAGGTCGGTCTCGGTCTCCTCGGCGAACGACGTCTCCAGCACCCCCGCCCGGGTGCCGCCGAGGCCCTTGGCGTAGGCCAGCGCCAGCTCGGCGGCCGTGCCGCTGAAGTTTTGCTCCACGGCGAACAGCGCCGGCACCCCGGTGCCGTCCTCGTAGGTGCGCCGCACGAGGTGGCCGGGGCCTTTGGGGGCGACCATGCACACGTCGACGGTGGCCGGAGGGCGGATCTGACCGTAGTGGATGTTAAAGCCGTGGGCGAAGAACAGCGCATCGCCGTCGGACAGGTGTGGCTCGATCGCCTCGGTGTAGACCGCCGGCTGCACCGTGTCCGGCAGCAGCACCACGCTGCGCGAGCCGGGCCGCAGCCCGACGGTCACGTCGACGCCGCTCTCGGCGAGATTGCGGCCGTGGGCGTGACCCTGCGAGCCAAACCCGAGGACGCCGACGCGACGGTCCTTGAGCACGCCCAAGTCCGCGTCGTCGTCGTAGTACATCGTGGCCATTGCCAAGCTCCTGTGCTGCTGGGGGATCAGGCGGAGCGCTCCAGGCGCAGCGCGCGCCCTTCGGTGATGCTGCGCGATCCGCGCCCCACGGCGATCGCGCCGGAGCGGACCAGCTCGCGGATGCCATAGGGGCTGACCATGCGGATCATCGCCTCGATCTTGTCACCCGAGCCGGTGACCTCCACCGTCACGGCGTCGGCGTCGACGTCGACGACGCTGGCGCGAAACACCTGGGCGATCTCCATGACCTGGCCTCGAGTGGAGGCGTCGGCAGAGACCTTGACCAGGGCCAGCTCACGCTCGACCGACGCGTCCTGCTCGAGCTCGACGATCTTGAGCACGTGGACCAGCTTGTTGAGCTGCTTGGAAACCTGCTCCAGGGGCTGGCTGGCCGCGTCGACCACGATGGTCATGCGCGACACGCCGGGCACCTCGGTGGTGCCCACCGCCAGCGAGTCGATGTTGAAGCCGCGGCGAGCGAACAGCCCCGCCACCCGGGTCAGCACACCGGGCTTGTCCTCGACCAGCACGCTCAGGGTGTGGTGGGCCATGGTCACCGCGCCTCGCTTGTGGCCGGCTGTGGCTCGGCCACGCTGGCTCCGCCGGGCTCGCCGCCGCCGGCTGAGCCACCGCCCGGCGTGCACTCCTCGGGCGACTCCATGATGTCGTCGTTGCTGGCCCCGGCGGGGATCATGGGAAAGACCTTCTCGGAGGCGTCCACCCGGAAGTCGACGATCACCGGCGCGTCGCCGAGCGCCAGCGCCTTGTCGAGGGTGGCCTCGACGTCCTCGGGACGCTCGCAGCGCAAGCCGATAAAGCCGAAGGCCTCGGCGAGCTTGACCAGGTCCGGAGCATCGGCTGGCAAGCCGATCTGGCTGAAGCGCGAGTCGTAGAACAGCTCCTGCCACTGGCGCACCATGCCCAAGGCGCCGTTGTTGATCACGCAAAAGACCACCGGCACACCCTCGGTCGTGGCGGTGGCCAGCTCCTGGAGGGTCATCTGGAAGCTGCCGTCACCGTCAACGGCCAGCACCCGCGCGTCGGCCCGGCCGACCTTGGCCCCGATTGCGGCCGGCACGCAGAAGCCCATGGTGCCCAGCCCCCCGGAGTTGATCCATTGACGGGGGTGGCGAAAGGCCAGGTACTGGCTGGCCCACATCTGATGCTGGCCCACCCCGGCCACCACGACCGTGCTGGCGTCGACGCGCTCGCCGATGGCGGAGATCACCGTCTGGGGCTTCAAGGGCCCGTCGGGCTGCTGATCACAGCGCAGCGGGTGCTGGGCCTGCCAGGTGCGAAGCTGGGACCACCACCCCGACAGGTCGGGCGGCTGCTGGCCGGCGGTCAGCGCCTCCTCGATGGCCTCGAGGATCTGGCGGCCCACCACCTCGCAGTCGCCGACCACGGGCACGTCCGCGGCGCGGTTCTTGCCGATCTCGGCCGGATCGATATCGACGTGGATGATCTCAGCCTCGGGGGCAAAGGCCGAGATCTTGCCGGTGACGCGGTCGTCGAAGCGCGCGCCGAGCGTGATCAGCAGGTCGGCGCGCTGCATGGCCGTCACGGCCGTCCAGCGTCCGTGCATGCCGGGCATGCCCAGGCACAGCGGGTGCTCGTCGGGCAGAGCGCCGCGCGCCATGAGCGTGGTCACCACCGGCAGGTCCAGACGCTCGGCCAGCTGGCGCAGCACGTCCTGGGCGCCCGCGGCGATGACGCCGCCCCCGGCGTAGATCACCGGCCGCTGGCGGCGCAGGATCGCGGCGGCGGCCTCCCGGACCATCTTGGCGTGACCCCGCACCGTGGGGCGGTAGCCGGGCAGGCGCAGCCGGTCGGGCCAGGCGAAGTCGCAGGTGGCCCCCAGCACGTCCTTGGGCAGGTCCAACAGGACGGGACCGGGCCGGCCGGTGCTGGCGATGTGGAAGGCCTCGGCGATGGCCTCGGGGATCCGGTCGGGGTCGGTGACCATCTCGTTGTGTTTGGTCACCGGCATGGTGATCCCGGTGACGTCGGCCTCCTGGAAGGCGTCCCCGCCGACCGCCGCAGTCGGCACCTGACCGGTGATCACCACCAGCGGCACCGAGTCCATCATCGCGTCGGCCAGCGCCGTGACGAGGTTGCACCCGCCGGGCCCCGAGGTGGCCATGACCACCCCGACGCGCCCCGTGGCGTGGGCATAGCCCTCCGCCATGTGCCCGGCGCCCTGTTCGTGGCGCGCCAGCACGTGGCGCACCGACGAGTCGAGGATCGGGTCATAGGCCGGCAGGATCGCCCCGCCGGGGTGGCCAAAGATCACCTCGACGCCGGCGTGCTCCAGGGACGTGATAACCGCCTGTGCGCCCGAGATCTGCATGGTGCTCGCTCTTTCGTGCCGAACGGGGGGTGATGGGGGGTGCCAAAGCGGCGCGCCTCGCGGGGCACCTCACGAAAAGGACCCCCGGGTTGCGCCGGAGGTCGCCAGGTCTGCCCGCGAAAGAGCTCGGCCGTCAGACCCGGCGGCCGCCGAGCCGTACGAGCCCAAGGCTGTGCCCGTGGCTGGCGAAACGGGCCATGACCTTTCCTCTCGCCGGCGCGGGTCCGGTGCCACACAGGCCGCCTGTCACCACAGGCACACGTGTCAGACGGCCAGTTGCCAGTTTGGGACGCCGCCGCGCCCCCGTCAACTCCGGGCGTCTCTGGGGCACGGCCCACTGGCCGCACCGCTCTCGAGCCGAAAGGCGTTCCGCCGGGGGACTCTTGCGGCGGGGCGCGCCCCCGCGACCGGGGCAGGCGAGACGAGTACTGGCGTAGCCTCGCACGCGCGCAGTGCGGGCCCCCGCGACCGGGGCAGACGCCCCGTGCTGGCTAGTGGGTGTTGTTGTTGGTGTGGAGGTTGGCGAGTTGGTCGGCGGCGTCGAGGTAGTCGGGTTGGATGGTGGTGATGGCTTGCAGGAGTT
>PXPH01000021.1:5153-21892 GCA_003021615.1 Actinobacteria bacterium QS_8_72_14 | reverse complement strand
CGGGCCGGGTCGAGCAGCAGCAGCTGGCCCACCGCCAGCAGCGCGACGTTGAGCAGCGCACCCGCCACCCAGTAGACGCCAAAGGTCACGGCGTGCCAGCCCACGGCCAGCCCGACGGCCAGGGCCACCATCCCCACGGCGTACAGCCCCAGCGCCAGCGTCCAGGCCACGGCGTGACCGCCGCGGCCATCTCTCTGGTGGCGCGCCAGGCGCCAGCTGAAGGCGCCGGCGATGAGCGCCCCGAGCGCCGCGGTGGCAGCTCCCACAACCATGGACGGCGCAGCCTAGCGCCCCGGCGCGAAAGCCAAGCGGCGACGTGGCCGCGCGCCAGTTCGCCCCGCCGTGCGCGCCCGGCGCCGAAGCCGAGCGCCAACGCGCCACGCCAGCCACGCCGGGTGCGACGCGGCGGGGGCCGCGCCGTCATAGAACGTGGGTGAGGTCACACGGGCGCACCGCGCGCGGCGAGCACGCTGCGCACCTCGGTCAGCACCTGGGCGCGCTCGTCGCGCCACCGCTGCCAGCCCACGTACAGAATCGTCCAGTCGCCGGCGGTGGCCTGGTTGTGGCGGACTTGATCGGTGCGCTGCGTGGCCACCCCGTGGGCCGACAGGCCCATGACCTCCAGGCCCACCCGCCAGGCCGGCCAGGCGATGTCGAGGTGGATGGCCCGGCCGTCGGGGCAGGGCAGCTCGTAGGGAGAGGGATGGGGCGCGGGCAGGTCAGTGCGGGCCAGGCCCTGGCGCACTGTCCACTCGAAGCCGCTGTCCAGCGCGGCCATCTCGTCGGCGACCCACGCCAGCGCCGCGGTGCCCTCCGCGGGGCGCATCCGGGCGCACACCTCGCGCAGCTCGTTCTCGGTCAGCTGGCCCTCCTGGCGGGCAGCGATGGCGGCGTACAGCAACGGCTCGGCGGCCAGCACGCGCGACAGATCGCCGACGGTGCGCGCAGGGGCGGTGGCCAGCAGCCCGTCGGCGAGCTCGACCACGTCACGTCGCAACAGGGTGCGGCTGTGGCGAGCCCGCACGCCGTCCAGCCGCGGGCGGCGCTCGTCTCGGAAGACCACGACGTCGACGCGGTGGGGTTTCTCGCGGCGCAACCCGTGAAGCCAGGCCGCCGATCGCGCCCCGATCACCGTTCCCGGCCCCGCGACGTGGCGCACGGCCAGGCAGCGACGGCGGTGGGTGAGCTCCACACCCGGCAACAGCCACACCCCCGGCTGCAGCTTGGTCCAGGCCTGCTCGGCTGCGGTGCGCCGCAGGGAGCGCCGCGGGATGCCGTGACGATCGGCCGAGTCGAGGGTGACCACGCCGGTCACCGCCGCGGCGCGGCGCAGCGCGATCCAACGCTGCTGGCGCTCGGTGGGCTTGGCCATGACGCGACTCTGGCCAGCGGGGTGGCGCGACGCCGGGCCGGCGGCGTCGCGGCTGTGGACGGTGGCCCCCCGGCGGCTGGTCCGTCCCCGCGGCCAGATGCGGCCGGGCGGGCAGACCAGCTCACACGTTCACAACCTCTCTGGTCTGCCCGGGCGGCCAGATGTGGCCACGCGGGCAGACCAGAGCACGGCGCTCGCTTAACCCCGCAGCATCGCCCGCATGACCTTGCCGGCGGGACCCACCGGCAACTCATCGACGATCGCGACCTGGGCGGGGATCTTGAAGCGGGCCAGCTGGCCGTCGCAGTGAGCGGCCAGCTCGGCGGCGGTCGGCGCCTGGCCGGGCACGGGCTGCACAAGCGCCTTGACGGCCTCACCCGTGGTCGGATCGGGCACGCCCACCACGGCGGCGTCGGCCACCTTCGGGTGGGCGGTCAGCACGTCCTCGACCTCGCGTGGGTACACGTTGAACCCCGAGACGATCACCAGGTCGCGCTTGCGGTCCACCAGATGCAGCGCCTCGTCCTGCTCGTAGCCGACGTCGCCGGTGGCCAGCCACCCGTCGCGCAGGGCGCGGGCCGTCTCGGTGGGATCGCGCCAGTAGCCGGCGAATACATTGGGGCCACGAGCCCACACCTCGCCGGGGTCGCCCCGCCGTACCGGCTGGCCGTCCTCGCCGAGCAGGCGCAGCTCCACCTCGGGCAGAGGATGGCCCACGCTTCCGGGACGCGTGTCGCCGGTGACGGCCGTCGTGGTCAGCACCGGAGCGGTCTCGGTGAGCCCGTAGCCCTCGTAGACGGGCACACCCCACCGGTGGTAAAAGCGGCGCAGCACCGACGGCGACAACGGGGCGGCGCCCGACACGGCGAAGCGCACGCGGGACAGGTCGAGTTCGTCGACGCCGGGGGCTTGGGCCCACATGGCCAGCATCGGCGGGGCGGCCAGCAGCCCCGACACGCCCTGCTCGGCGATCAGCGCCAGGCTCTCGGCGGCGTCGAAGCGCGGGGCGATCACCACCGACGCGCCGCAGGCCAGCGGATAGGCCAAGGCGACGTTGAGCGCGTAGATGTGCGACAGGGGCAGCACGCACAGCACCCGATCATCGCCGTCGACGTGCAGCTTTGTCGCCGCCAACTGGCAGTGGTTGGCCAACAGATTGCGGTGGCGCAGCATCGCGCCCTTGGGCCTGCCGGTGGTGCCCGCGGTGTACTGCAGCAGCGCCAGCTGCTCGGGGTCACCGTCGACGGGCGCCGCCAGGGGGCGTGCAGCGCTGTCGACGGCCTGTGCCACGCCGGTGTCGTCGTCGACGACCAGCACAGGGGGCGGCGCCCCGACAGCGTCGCCGGCCTGATCGACCACCGCCCTCAAGTCGCGGTGGACGATGACCGCGCCCGCGTCGACGTCGGCCAGCACGGCGGCCAGCTCGCGGGCGACACTGGCGGGGTTGACCGGCACCGCCACCAAGCCGGCGGCCCACACCGCGTACAGCGCCTCCACGAACAGCGCCCCACTGGGACACAGCACCACGACGCGGTCGCCGACCACCTCGGCGGCGTCGGGGGCGGCCTCGCCGGGCGGCGAGCCCGGGGTCAACCCCAGCGCCCCCAGCGCCGCCGCCCCGCGCCGCATGGCCGTGTCGAGCTCGGCAAACGTCAGCGTGGTGGCAACAGTCGCCCCCGCCGCCACGCGCAGCGCCGCCTGCTCGGGTCGGCGAGCAGCGACCGCATGGAGGGTGGCAGCAAGGCTCACGGCGGCGCAGCCTAGCGGCGCCATCGAGCCCCCGGGGTCCGCGTGGCCGGCGCGAGCCTCACCGCCGCAGCCGGTCACCCCGGCGGCGCCGGGTCGTTGAGTTGCCCAGCGAGGTGACCGCCGCCGGTCGCGCCGCGAGACGGCCACGGCGAACGGGCGGTCAAGGCAGGCGACCGCCAGACCGATGCATGTGGCCGTGCACCGCCGAGAGCATGGGGTACGGTTCACACCATATGGCCCATATCGGCACCGGGACTCAAGCCACCGGACTTCGGCCTGCCGGCCCCCGACTGCTGGCCAGCACTGGGGCGCTGTTGTTCACCCCCATCGGGTGGGTCATGGACGCCATCGCCGACGCGGGCTTTTCCGGCGCCGAGGTGGTGCTGTCCCACCAGCGCGACAGCCGCAGCCCCACGATGATCAACGGCTTCGCCCGCCAGACCGGGCTCGACGTCCCGGTCGCCCACGGGCCGTACATGGTCGTGCTACGGCGAGTGCTGGGCGCCGACTACCGCACCAAGACTCGCCGCTCGCTGGAGCGCGTCCAGGCGTTCGGGGCGCACACCCTGGTGGCCCACGCGCCGTTTCGCTGGGAGCGCACAGCGCGACGCTGGCTGGCCGAGGGCCATGCGCTGAGCGCCGGTGCCGAGGCCGGCGTCACCTTCGCCATGGAGAACTTGTACCCGTGGCGCGGGCGCGCGTTCTCCTCGGTGGTGACCCCGGCTGACCTGTCGGCCTATCCCGACGTGGTGTTCGACACGTCCCACTTCGCCGTGGCCGGCGTGGACCTGCTGCAGGCGTGGGAGACGCTGGCCCCGCGGGTATGCCACATCCACCTGTCGGACAATCTCGGGGCGGGCTCGGACGACCACGCCCCGATCGGCTCGGGGGTGCTGCCGCTGCAGCGGTTGTTGCACCGCGTGAGCGAGTGGGGCTACGCCGGCACGATCACCTTGGAGCTCGACTGCCGCGGCCACATGGAGACCCGCGAGGCGCTCGTGGCGTTTTTGGCCCGTGAGCGGGTCAAGGCCGAGGCGCTGCTGTCGGGGCTGTCCTACGAAGAGGCGGCCGCGCTGCATCCCGAGATCGGCCACACCGGCTGGCGCGGCGAGGTGCCCACGTAGCGCCCGTCGGTGCCCCTGTGGTCCGGGTCCGTTTGAGGTCTGGTCCGTCCGGGTGGCCACAGACCGGGTGGCCACAGAGGTCTGGTCCGTCCGGGTGGCCACATGTGACTGACCGGGCAGACCAGACCGCCAACGACTGTCCCGTTTCCACCCCGGCGCGGCGAGTGGCGCCGCGAGTGGCGCCGCGAGCGTCGCCAGGGCCGGTGGGGCTAGGATCGCGCGGTGAGACCCGTCGACGAAGGAGGCAGCTGTGACATTGCACGGCACCACGGCGCTGATGCTGGCCGCCGACCTCTTCGAGGACATCGAGCTGCTGTACCCGCTGCACCGGCTGCGCGAAGAGGGGGCACAGGTCACCGTTGCCGGCGTCGACGGCCAGCCCGTCACCGGCAAGCGCGGCCACGGCCCCTTGAGCGTGGACACCTCGGTGGACCGCGTCTCGGCCGACGACTTCGACGCGCTGATCATCCCGGGGGGCTTCGCCCCGGACGCGATGCGCAAAAGCGAGCGCTGCTTGGCGCTGGTGCGCGACTTCGACACCGCCGGCAAGCCCATCGCCTACATCTGCCACGCCGGCTGGGTGCCGATCTCGGCGGGCATCATCAAAGGTCGGCGGGCCACCAGCGCGCCCACCATCAAAGACGACATGATCAACGCCGGCTGCGACTGGGTCGATGAGGAGACCGTGGTCGACGGCAACCTCATCTCGGCACGCCACCCCGGCGACCTCGGCCCGTGGGCCAAGGCGCTCATCAGCGCCATGCGCTGACCGGGCGCCGAGCCACGCCTGGCCAAGGATCGCCCGGTTGGGCCGGCGCCGCCGGGCGCTCAGCGAATGGGCCGGCGCCGCCGGGCGCTCAGCGAATGGGCCGGCGCCGCCGGGCGCTCAGCGAATGGGCCGGCGCGCCCGGGCGCTCAGCGAACCTCGGCGTGCCAGCGGTCGTCGGCGCGCACATCCAACAGGTACAGCCCAGCGCCGAGCCCATCCACGACCGTCGTCTCGCCGTCGGAGGCGGTGACCTCGGCGGCGACCAGGCCCGCTACGTTGATCACCCGCGCGGTGACCTGGCCGCCGTCCACCCGCCAGGCGATCTCCACCCGCGAGCCGGCGACGGTAAACGGGCGCGTGGCGGCGTCGGACGGCGCCGACACCGTCGTCGGCAACCCGGGCGCGCCCTCATAGCGCGGCTGCAGCCAGCGCATCCCCCAGGTCCCATCGGCGGTCAGCGCCACGCGGTAGCGGCCCTCGTCGAGCACCAGCGCCCGGCTCCCGTCGTAGCGCCCCTCCGTGATTGCCAGCGCCGACCCGTTGACGCCGGCGCCGTCAAGCTCCACGCGCACCCCGCGGCGATCGATCAGCTCGGCGCGAAAGGTGTCCTCGCCGGCGTGGCCCAGGTGGACGATGGCCAGGCCGGCGTCGTGCTGAATCACGGGCGTGCGCCCCGCCCCGCGCCCGGTGGCTTCCACGGGGTCGGGGCCCTGGCCCACCACGACCTCAGCCTCCTTTTCGTCGGGCAGCCGCGGCGCCTGAGGGCCGGAGCCGTCGCCGGGAGTGGCGGTAGGGCTGGGCGCCGGCGAGGCGGTGGGTGAGGGTTCTGACGGCGTGGGACTGGCAACCGGCGGGGAGGCGGTTTGGGGGCTGGCGGGAGCCGTAAGCCTCGGGGTGGGCTCGAGCTCGCCCACCGGACTCTCGCCGTCGCGCTCGAGCACATACAGCAGCCCCACGGCCACGGCCAGGCCCACCAGCACCACCACCCCGGCCAAAAAGGGTGGCTCCTTCCAGACGGGGGTGGGAGCGCGCGCCTCGGGCGGACCGGAGTCCGGTGCGTTGGGGGCAGTCACCCGTTGCCTCGATACGGCCGGCGGCCAGCGGTGCCGGCCACGACCATACGCGACAGGGTCGGCGGGCACGCAGCCGGGCGCGACCGAGATCGGGCCCAGTCGAGGTCGGGCGTGGGCGTGGCCGAGCCCGGGCGCGCAGGAGGCGGGGGGCTACGCGTCGACGGGGTCGAACGCCAGAACGCTGGCGGTGAAACCGTGGACGAAGCTGCGCGAGCCCACGGGGCCGATCTCGCCGGCGCAGAAGAAACCGGCCAGGGGCAGGTCGCCGAGCGAGGAGCGCACGAGGTCGGCGTCGTGGTCGGGCTCGTCGAACAGCTGCTCGCCGCGCCCGTTGCAAGTGAACAGCAGGCCGGCCACCGGGGTTCCCCCGCTGGCAAAGCGCGACAGCAGCTCACGCAGGTCCTCGTCGGCGGCGGGCGCGTCGCGCACCTGGAACTGCACGGTCTGGCCGACGTCGATCAGGTCGCCGACGACCAGCGCGCCGGTGTCCTGCTGGGCGCCCAGGACCCCGCGCACGAGGAAGTCGCCGCGGCCGAACTCCTCTTTGTACTCGTCGATGACCGTGCCGAGGTGGAGCCCGGCCTGCATGCGCTGCTGGTCCTCGGGCGAGGCGGCCTGGTAGACCTCGCGCACCCGGTCGACCGGCGTGGCGCCACCGAGCTCCTGTAACAGGTTGCGGTCGGCGCTGGTGACCACGTAGCTGGAGCCCACCGGGCGGCAGCCCTGCGACACGAGCGTGCGCACCCGCACCCCGGTCAGGGCGAGGGCCACAGCGCCGTCGTCGTAGATCGCGTCGTCCAGCAGCAGCCGGTTGCCGCCCGGCTCGCCGGCGCCGCTGGCCATGCCGCCCGACACGGGCAGCTGCGGGCGCGCCTGGCCCAGCCAGGACAAAAACGCGGGCGCAGGAAAGGACACGGGGTCGCCCAGCAGCAGCAGCGCGTCGGCCGACTCGGGCGGCTCGGCCCACTCGACGCCTTGGGGGCGACCCTCGGCGTCGACGCTCTCGGCCGGGTCGACCGGGGCGTCATAGCGCAGCGGCGTCAGCGACGCGCCGGGCAGGTGTACTGCCCACACCGACAAGGCGGCTTGGTCCTCCAGCTCGTGGCCGTCGGCGATGACGCCGCCGGCCGTGGCCCCCACCAGGTGCTCGGGGGCCAGCCGGTGCCGCACCCGCTCGGCGATGGTGTCGGCCGAGTGCGTGTGCCCCGACCCCAGAAAGACGACCGCCAGGGTGGGAGTCAGGCCGCCGAGTCCCTCGGCGACCTCGGCGACGGCCGCGTCGACGGCGGCCTCGACGTCGGAGCCGGTGCCCGCCCCGGCAGCAGCGGTGATCTGATCGGTCATGGCTGGTCCTCGTGGCGATGCGCGGTTGGACAGGCAGGCCTAGGACGCGACCTCGAGCCTGGCTGGCACGCCCCGGGCAAGCGGCGCGGGCGCCCCACCCGCGTGGGGGGGCGGGCCATCGCCTCCTCCTGTGCTTCGCGCCTCAGCGGGGCGCCCCACCCGCGTGGGGGGGCGGGGGCCGGCCGGTATCACAGCCTGGCCCTTGCCGGCGGGCGCCCCACCGCGTGGGGGCCGGCTGCGTGGCGCGCGCCGGTCGCCGGATGCGGGGTCACTCGTCGTCGAGCTCCTCAAAGGGCAGGTTCACCGACGGCTTCTGCCCCGCGCGGACCTCGTTGACGATCGCTTGCGTGTGGGAGGCGTGGGCGCCGTAGACCAGCGGGAAGGTCAGCTCGGCTCCGCTGCGGGCGCGGCCTCGCAGCAGCACCCGATCATCGTCTTCGTCGACGATCTCGGTGATGGTCACATACATGTGCGGCTATCCCGGGGCGGCGTCCTGCGACCTGCTGCTTGGCAGCCTAACGGGGACAGCCCCCAACAGCGAGGCCGCGCCGGCAGCGCTCACCCACCCAATGGCGGCCTTGGGCCCATGAGGCGCGCCCAGCTGACTTGACCACCCCGCGCCGCGCGCCCGCGCCGCGCGCCGCCGGGCCCGACAGGAGCGCGCCCGCGACCCCACCCCTGTACCACACAGGGCCGACATGCGCTATGGTTGGGCCCACCGGCCACCGTCGTCGTGGGCGGGTAACCGCTGTGTGGCGGCCGGGCGGGCCAGAGCATCCGGCGAGCCACCGAGACTGGGGGGGTTGGTTGTGCCCTCGAACACCTCGAGCGGACAGCTGCAAATGTTTGGCCGTGACATCGCGGTCGATCTGGGCACGGCCAACACGCTGGTGTACGTGCGCGGGCGGGGCATCATGCTCAACGAGCCCTCGGTGGTGGCCGTGAGCTCCAAGAACAGCGCCGTGCTGTCGGTAGGCAGCGAAGCCAAGCAAATGATCGGGCGAACCCCCGGTCACGTCACGGCGATTCGACCGAGAAAATGACGCGGCGGCGCAGCTTCACGTTTTTCAACAAGCCGCGCGTGGTGGTGTGTGTGCCCAGCGGCACCACCGGCGTGGAGCAGCGCGCGGTGGAGGAGGCCGCGATCCAGGCGGGGGCGCGGGCGGCCTACATCATCGAAGAGCCCACCGCCGCGGCGATCGGGGCGGGCCTGGCGGTCCATGAGCCGGCGGGCAACATGATCGTCGACGTCGGCGGTGGCACCACCGAGGTGGCCGTCATCTCGCTAGGGGGGGTGGTGACCAGCGCCTCGATTCGCATCGGCGGCGACGAGCTCGACGAGGCCATGGTCGACTTCGTCAAGAAGGAGTACTCGATCATCCTCGGCGAGCGCAGCGCCGAGCGGATCAAGATGGAGATCGGCAGCGCCTTCCCGCTGCCCGAGGAGCGCCAGGCCGAGATCCGCGGCCGCGACGTGGTCAGCGGGCTGCCCAAGACGATCGTGGTCAGCGCCGAGGAGGTCCGCCGGGCCATCGAGGAGCCGGTCAACTCCGTGGTCGACGCGGTCAAGTCCACCCTCGACCGCACCCCGCCGGAGCTCGCCGCCGACATCATGGACCGCGGCATCGTCATGACCGGCGGCGGGGCGCTGCTGCACGGCCTTGACGAGCGCCTCAAGCATGAGCTGGGCATGCCCATCCACGTCCCCGACAACGCCCTTGACTCGGTGGTCATGGGCTCGGGCAAGTGCCTCGAGGAATTCGAGGCCCTCAAGCGCGTGCTGATCTCCAGCTCCCGCCACTGACGGACCGGGCCGGCAGGCCGCCGCGCGCTCGCCGCCCTAGCTAGGGCGTGGCTCGCTGGCGGCGCTGAGCGCCGGCCCAGGCACGCCGCGGCGAGATCGAAGTGCGGGTGTGCAGCACGCCGCCGGCGTACAGCCGCGCGGTGATTGGCACCAGCACGGCCACGGTGGCCACGGTCAGCGCCGCGGACAGCACCCCCTCCCAGGCGGGCGCCACCCCAAAGGCCAGGCGCACCGGCGCCACCATCGGGGCGGTCAGCGGCACGAGCCCACCCACCAGGGACGCGGTCGACTGGGGGTCGAACACCGTGACCTGGGTCAGCAGCATCCCGGCGATGATGGGCACCATGACCGGCGTGGCCGCCGACTGCAGGTCCTGCTCGCGGGGCACCAACGCCCCCACGGCGGCGAACAGCATCGCGTACAGGGCATAGCCGGGCACGAACCACGCCACCACCCAGGCGATCACGGCCAGGTCGCTGCCGGTGGGCGAGACGTCGGTGACGGCCACCACCGCCCCGCCGATCAGCAGCGCGAAGGCCAGCGCCTGGACCAGGCTCAGCCCCCCGATGCCCAGCACCTTGCCGCCCAGCAGCTGGGCCGGGCGCACCGCGGCCAGCACGACCTCCACCACCCGCGAGGCCTTCTCCTCGACGATGCTTTGCGCGACGCGGTTGCCGTAGAGGATCAGCAGCAAGTAGAGGAGGGCGGTTGCGCCCAGGGCGACCAGCATCTGCCGCGGCGGCACGGCGGGCGCGTCGCCCAGGCGCGTGATCGCCAGCGGCTCGCTTCCCAGCACGGTCTCGCGCTCCACCGGGCCCAGGCCGGCGTCGGCCAGCGCCGTGTCGACCGCCCCCAACGCCCGGGCGGCGTTGAGCGCCTGCTCGACCAGGGCCGGCGGCGACTCGTTGACCACCACCTCGTCGCGCGACACCAGCGCCCCGTCCAGGCGCCCGGCGGTAACGGCGGTCTCGGCCTCGGCGCGGGTGGCGGGACCGTCGTCGACCACGCGCACATCGGCGCCCAGGCCCGCCGACCCAAGCGACGTGACCCGCTCGGCGATGGCGGCCGCCTCCTCGGCCGCCGACGACCGCCAGCACAATGACGATGTTGCCCACCAGGAACGCCTTGCTGCGGATCAGCGTGCGCACCTCGCGGCCCATGACCAGCCACACCGGTCCGTTGGGCCGGCGGGGGCGCAGCCCGGCAGCAATCATGGCGAGCCTCCCGTGACGACCTCGCGGTAGCGCTCAGCCAGACTGGGCACGATCTCGCGAAAGCAGGTCACCGCTCCCGTCGCACGCGCGGCGTCCAGCACCGCTTGGGCGTCCACGCCGTCCTCGAGCTCCAGGATCACCGCCGTGCCGTCGCCGTCGGGGCCGTGCTCGTCGCCCTCGCCGGCGCGGCGGGCGTGGGCGGCGGCGTGGTCGGGGTGGGGGGCAAAGGTGTGGCGGACGTGCACCCCGGCTAGGGCGGTGGCCCAGGCGCTGTCGGCACCGGCCACGTCGACGCGCCACTGGCGCCGGCGCCCGGCCCGGCGCAGCTCGTCGACGCGCCCGCCGGCGACCAAACGACCGTCGTCGATGATGGCCACGGCGTCACAGAGGTGCTCCACCAGCTCCAGCTGGTGGCTGGAGCCGGTGTGGCTGGTCATGGGCCGCGAGGTGCGCACGCTGATCCGCAGCAAGGCGTTCCTGGTGGGCAACATCGTCATTGTGCTGGCGGTCGTCGGCGGCCCGCCGGGCGGCCACGCGGCCCACGCCCCGCAGCCGCGCCAGGTAGGTCAGCTGCCAGCGGGCCTGCATGTTGGGATACAGCCCGCGCTCCTCGGGCAGGTAGCCAAAGCGCCGACGGGCCAGGCGAGCCACCGAGTCTCCCTGCCAGCGCACCTCGCCGGCGTCGGCGCGCTCCAAGCCCACCACGATGCGCATGGCGGTGGTCTTACCGGCGCCGTTGGCCCCCACGAACCCGAACAGCTGGCCGGCCTCGACCGAAAACGACAGCTCCTGCAGGGCCACCACGTCGCCATATCGCCGCGACAACCCGTCGAGCTCCAGCACGTCAGCCTCCCAGGATCGGCTCGAGCTGCGTGGCGGGTTGGTAGGCGCGCTCGGCGACACACCCGGTCGGCAGCGCGTCGCGGCCGGCGGCGGGGTCGGCCAAGAACGCCGCGGCCAGGTCCCGGCCGCACCGGCCCAGATGCTCCAGGGCGCCGTGGCCGACGTCGGGCACCTCCACGTGCACGCTGGCGGGGCTGCGTTCGGCGATGGCCGCCCCGTAGGACGGCGGCGTGACCGGATCGAAGCGCCCGCTGACGATCAACGCGGGCACGTCGGGCGCGGGCGGGCCGCCGCCGGCCGGCAGCGGGGGCACGTCCCAATCGTCGCACACGCCGATCAGCGCCCGCTCCGCCGAGACCAGGTCATCGGCTACCAGCGGGGCGTCGCCGACCTGCATGTCGCCCGGGGACAACCGCGCCCCCGGCCCGGCGCACTGCACGGCGTAGTGCTGGCCGTGGCTGATTTGGCCCAGCACCCGCTGCTCGGTGCGCCGGCCCAGGGTGGCCAGGGGCGTGTAGTTGCCCTGGGCGGCCTGGGCGATGACGGCCGGCATGCGCTCCACGCCCACCGCCGGCTGCAGGTACAGCAGCAGGCGCAGGTGGCTGGCGGCAGCCGTCGCCGTGTAGCCCACCGTCTCGCTGCTGCCGTCGAGGTGGCGCACCTGCACCTGGGCGGGGTCGTCGACCAGGCGGTCGGTGGCTCGGCGCACCTGCGCGCGCAGATCGCCGAAGGCGTTGGCGCACTCGAGGTCGGCCGCGCACGCGCCCAGGACGGCGCCCAGCGCCCGGTCCAGCACGGCGGGGGCCTCGGCGACCCAGTTCCGGCCAGGGTCCACCGGCGAGGACAACAGCAGCGACGCCACCCGGTCGGGATGGGCGGCGGCGGCGCGAAGCGCCACCTCGGCGCCGTAGGACGCCGCGCGCAGGTGCATCTGGTCGTAGCCCAGGGCTTGACGGATCGCCGCCACGTCGGCGGCGATGGCCTGGGAGTCGAACGCGGACACGTCGATGCCCTGCTCGGCCAGCCGGTCGTCGCAGCCGGCCAGGACCTCGACCTCGGCTTCGATGGGCTCGGTGTAGCCGGCCTGGCGCACCGTCTCGACGTAGTCGGGGCAGGCCAATTCCGGCTGGCTGAGCCCCACACCCCGCTGGTCGATCAGCACCGTCTTGGGTCCCAGGCTCAGCCGCGAGCGCAGCGCGGGGTTGGTCAGCGCCGGCTCGACGAGGTGCCCGCCGGGTCCGCCCTCCAGCATCATCACGGGCGTGTCGCCGGCCTCGCCCGACGTCGCCGGCAGGACGGCGACGGCGACGCGGATCGTGGGGCCCTCGGGGTTGTCGTGATCGGCCGGCACGGTGACGTGGCCGCAGGTGACCTCGCCGGCCGACAGCCCCGCCGTCTCGACGCCAAAGCACGAGGGGTCTGTTTGGAAGGCCGAGGTCGCGTCCCCGGCGCCGTCGTCGCCGCCGTCGCCACTGCAGGCAGCCGCGGCCAGGATCAGGCCGGCGACAGCTATCAGGGGCACCCTCCGCTGCAGCATTCGCACCGGTGGTGCAACCTAGCAGGCACGCGGGCGGCAGCGGTGGCGTGGGCTCAGAGGCCGGCGACCAGCTTGGCGACGACCCCGGCGACCATGCCCCCGCCGAGGACCGCCACGCCGATCAACCGCGCGCGCCGGCTCATCGGAGCCGAGCGGAAACGGCGGTTGAGCTCGTGCTCGGTCTGTAGGAGCTTGGCGTCCTGGGTGGTGCGGCTGCGGAAGATGAAACCGTTTCCGGGTCCTGGTGGGCCTGCGGCCATGCGGCCCCCTTGTGATCGTGGGTTGTGCGCCGCAGTCGGGGTGGGCGGCTGGCCGCCCGTGACGGTCTCGATCTTTGACCAACTGTGGGCAACGTAGCCGACGTCGTCCTGCCGTGACAACAGCAACGCCCCTCAAGGCGCTGCGCCCGTCAACGCTGCCGCAAGAAAGGCAGGCAACGACCGGGCAGACGGTGGCTTGCGACGATCCGCCTGGGTCACCCCGCAGCGACCAGGTCGGGTGGGGTCTTGCCGGCCAGTGCCTCGGCGGCGTTGCGCGCAGCCACGGCGCATATGTCACGGCGAGTGCGCTCGGTGGCGCTGCCCACGTGGGGCAGCAGCACCACCCGCTCGCGCTGCTGCAGCAACAGCGGGTCGACGTCGGGCTCGTGCTCGTAGACGTCCAGCCCCGCCCCGGCGATGATGCCGTCACGCAGCGCCTCGGCCAGGGCCCGCTCGTCGACCAGCGGCCCGCGGCCGGTGTTGAGCAGCAGCGCGTGGGCGGGCATGCGCGCCAGCGCGTGGGCGTCGATCAAATGCCGCGTCTCGGTGGTCAGCGGGCAGTGGAGGCTGATCACGTCGCAGTCGGCCAGCAGCTCGTCGAGCCCCACCGTGGAGACCTCCAGGCCTTGGGCCTGAGGCTCGCGACCATCCCGCGCCAGGGTGGCGATCGACATGCCGAAGCCGTGTTGGGCGCGCCGCGCGACGGCCCGGCCGATCTTGCCAAAGCCGATGATGCCCAACCGCGCGCCGGTGACGTCGGTGCCCATCGGCTCCTGTTGCAGGGTCCACCCCGAAAAGCGGCCGTCGCGAACCTGGCGGTCGCCCTCGGGCACGCGCCGGGCGACGGCCAGCAGCAGCGCCATCGTCAGATCGGCGGTGGCATCGGTCAGCGAATCCGGCGTGTTGGTCACGGTCACGCCGTGGGCGGCGGCCGCCGCCCGGTCGATGTTGTCGACGCCGGCGGCGATGTTGGCCACCACCGACAGCTGGGGGTTGGCCGCGAACACCCCCTCGCTGACCTGATCGGTCAAGACCGTGAGCACCGCGTGGAAGCCCGCGGCCGCCTCCGCCAGCCCCTCGGCGCTCATCGGCGGGCCGTTGCGCTCGACGACCTCGTGGCCTTGGGCGCGCAACTCCGCGGTCGCCTCGGCGTACACCGGTTGGGTGATCAGCACGCGGGCCATCGCACTCCCTCGTCCACGGCTGCCGGCAGGCTAGTCCCCGCTGCCCTCAAACGACACGACCGGGGCCGGCCGGGCCGCGACGCCCGCCAGGCCACCGGCGTCAGCGCAGCAGCGCGACCACCAGCAAAATCGCCAGCCCCAGGAGCGGGGTGAACGCTTATGGTCGGGGGCGCTCGCTCAAGGTCGAAGGCGAGGATGGCCCCCGGGACCGTACCTGTTCGAGTGGACGGCCTGCCCGTCGGCTCGACGTTGGTGCTCGAGGGGCGAGCAATGAATCACCCTTTGTAAGCCGTCGGCCGCCCGGCCAGCTTTAGTGAGAACAGCCGCGCCTCGGTGACGTCCACGTTGTCCGACCACGCCCTGCGGTGGACACGCGCGAAGTGTGGGAGGCGCCCTTGAAACGGCGGGCTTTTGGGGGTCTACGTTAGCCCCCGATGTTTCGCGGGCTTGAGGATAGAGCGCGGCGGTTCCAAGACAAAACCCTCCTGTGGCGGGAGAATGTGGGTGTCTGACGGTCACACCAACCGCCAAGGAGGGTTTCACCTTGCAAGTGCACCCTAGCACGGTTCGGAGTCACCGGGGACCCCACCGGAGTGGTGGGCCGCGCGGGACTGGGATTGGTTGCCGAGCTTGCGGATCGCAGTGGCCTGTCGCGGGAGCTGTCGGATGCGGTCAGGGGCGTGCGGCGATGGGCCGAGCACGATCCGGGCAAGGTGTTGCGGGACGTGGCGCTGACCCTGCCATGCCGGGTCGGCGGCGACGGTGTGTCGCACCATCTCGGCGGTGGCCAACGACGACGAGGCGCTGGCACGGGTGAGCGCGGCGCGCAGGCTGGCTCGTGAGGCGGTGTGGGCGGCCGGCGGCGAGCCGCCGGCCGTGGCCGCCGCCTCCGCCCACGAGGCCGACGGTGGCGTCGGTGGCGGCGATGTGGGCGAGCCGCTGGCGATCGACCTTGATGCCACGATCTCGATCGCGCACTCCGACGACAAGGACGGCGCCGGGGCGACCTACAAGGGCACGTGGGGCTTTCACCCGATGTTGGCCTATCTCGACCGCGGCGATGGCACCAGCGAGGCGTTGGCCGGCCGGCTACGGCCGGGCAATGCGGGGGCGAACAACGCCGGGGATCGCCTCGCGGTGTTCGCCGAAGCGTGCTGGCAGCTGCCCGAGTTGCCCGCCGGGCTGTGGCGGCTGGTGCGCGCCGACACCGCCGGCGCCTCCCACGCCTTCCTCGACGCCGCCCGCCAGGCGGGGTGGGCGTTCTCGGTGGGCTTTCCGCTGTCGCCGGAGATCAAAGACGCCATCCGCGACCTGCCCGAGGCGGCGTGGACACCGGCGATCACCCAGTGCGGCGACCTTCGCCCCGACGCCGAGGTGGCCGAGCTCACCGACACCGTCGACCTCACCGGCTGGCCGGCCGGATCCAGGCTGATCGTACGCTGTGAACCGCTGCACCCCGGCGCGCAACAGACCCTCGACTACGTCGAGGGCTGTCGTTTCACCGCCTTTCTCACCGACCAGCCCGACCAGGGCCTGGCCCGCCTCGACGCCCGCCACCGCGGCCACGCCCGCGTGGAGGACTGCATCCGCTGCGACAAGGACACCGGCCTGCGCACGCTGCCGTGTGACACCTTGGCCCGCAACGCCGTGTGGCTCGAGCTCATCCTGAGTGCCCACGACCTCATCAACTACCGGGTCTGCGTGACGGCGGGCAATTTTCCAGCCACAACGTGCGGTAACGTCGTGGACAATTGCATCTCCGGATACAAGACAGAATGTCTCTTCAAGGTCGAAAGCAACAAGGATTACGGCGATAGTGACCTCATGTGCACAAAAATAGGCGACTCCGGTAGCCCACACTTTGCGTATGCTGTGGCGTATGGCATACACAATAATTCCCCAAAAGATACCGCGTGTGGTGGATGGGTGAAAGCCGAGCACGCAGGTGAAGCGGCGCGTGAGATGAACGTCGACATACTGACGTCGTAGCGCTACAACAGCACATCGTCGCCGGCCGGTGGGCCGGCGACGCTGTGCGCTGCGGCCGCGTGGGTCCCCGTTTGGGCAGGTCCGTTTCCGACAGTTCCTCGGTTGAGCAATTGGGCAAGGAAGGTGGAGGCGATGAGACTGGTGACACTCGCGGTGGTAGGCAGTGTCCTACTGTCAGCCTGTGTAGCGGCGGATGAGGGGTCGCGAGCCAGCTCGGCCGGACGAACGTCCCCAACCCCCGGTGAATCGGCGTGGACCGACTCGGCGGAGTGGCAAGAGGCGTCGTGGGGGCCTTTGGCCGTGGTACCCCCTGCGGAAGGCGCGTTGGAAGCCGGACCATACAAGGGCACGCTGCGGATAACCGAAGAGTGCGTCTTCCTAGAGGACCACCCCAACGAGGTGCTGCTGTGGCATGCGGGTCGCACCCGGTGGAATGGCCAGAACCGCACGATCACCATCCATAACCCCGGCGGGTCT
>PXPH01000021.1:0-5124 GCA_003021615.1 Actinobacteria bacterium QS_8_72_14 | reverse complement strand
CGGCGGATCCGACCATTACGACTCCTTCCAGGAGTTGGTCGAAAAGAACGAGTGGATCTCTGCGCCCTCACCAGCGTGTCAAGCCGACGAAATTTGGGTGGTCAGCAGCCTCGTGAAAGACTAGCCCCGATGTTGCACGGGGATGTGGCGGGAGCGCCTTCACGGTAAAAGCCTAGCCTCCTGACACTCGCGGTGTGTGACCTGACACTCGCGGTGTGTGAACGGACCACCGCTGCGAGGCAGGAGGGTTCAGTGCCTGGCGACGCGGAGAGCTTCTTGGCTTCCTTGAAGGTGGAGCTGGTCACGGCGATGTAGACGAAGTTGCACACCGGTTGGTCCGATCGGCCGTCACCTCTACGGTGTCGGCCATGAGCGACCGGCCGCTGGGGCTGTACACCGACCTCTACGAGCTGCGCATGGTCGACTCGTTCTTGCGCGGCTCCATGACACAGCCGGCGACGTTCAGCCTGTACGTGCGCCCCAACCCGCGGCGCCCGTGGCTGGTGGCCGGCGGCCTTCACGCCGCCCTCGACGTCATCGATCGCTTCACCTACGGCGGGGACGCGCTCGACTACCTGCGCCAGCAGGGCCTCAGCGAGCAGGCGCTGCAGTGGCTGGCGGACTTCCAGCCGCGCGGCGACATCACCGCGGTCGCCGAGGGCACGGTGGTGCTGGCCAACGAGCCGCTGCTGGAGATCACCGCGCCTCTGCCACAGGCCCAGCTGCTGGAAGCCGCGGTGATCAACGTCGTCCACCTGTGGACGCTGATCGCCACCAAGGCCGCGCGCTGTGCCCTGGCGGCCGGCGACCGCACTGTCGTCGACTTCGGCATGCGCCGTGCCCACGGCCTGGAAACGTCGGTCCACACAGCCATGGCGGCCTACCTCGGTGGCTGCGCGGCGACGTCCAACGTGGAGGCCGGTCGCCGCGCCGGCATCCCGGTCGTGGGCACCATGGCCCACTCCTACATACAGGCCCACGACGAGGAGCTCACCGCCTTTCGCCGCTTCGCGGCCGACTACCCCGACAGCTCGGTGCTGCTGGTCGACACCTACGACACGATCACCGGCGTGCGCCGCGCCATCACCGTCGCCGACGAGTTGGCCGCCCGCGGCCATGGCCTGCGGGGGGTGCGCCTGGACTCCGGCGATCTCGCCGAGCTGGCGACCATCGCCCGCAAGATGCTTGACGACGCCGGTCACACCGACGTGCAGGTGTTCGCCTCCGGGGGCATCGACGAGCACGTCATCGCCGAGCTCGGCGACGCGCCCATCGACGCCTTCGGGGTGGGCACGGCCCTGACCGTCTCCGCCGACGAGCCGGCCGTGGACATCGCCTACAAGCTGGTCGACTACGACGGGCGCCCGCGGGCGAAGTACAGCGAGCACAAAGTCCTGCTGCCCGGCGCCAAGCAGACGTTTCGCCAGGGCGGGCCCGACACCGACGTGCTGGGCTGCCGCGACGAGGACCTGCCCGGCCGCGAGCTGCTGCAGCCGGTGTGCACCGACGGCAAGCGCCACGACCAGGCCGACCTTGGCGCTGCCCAGCAACGGGCCCGCAGCGAGCTCGCCGCCCTGCCGGCGAGCTGGCGCTCACTCGAGCCGTTCGACGCGCCACCGGAGCCACGGATCAGCGCCGCCCTAGCCGATCTCGCCTCCCGCACCCACGAGGCGGTTATGCCGACGTGACTCGCCGGCGATGATCCCGCGGCGCGTGTGGGCCACCGGGGTTACGCCGGGCGAACCAGCCGCCGCGGCAGCGGCACGCGAACGCCCTGCCCGCGCAGCTCGAAGCCCGCCAGCACCACCATGGCGCCGAAGTACCAGCCGCCGGTCAGCGCCGGCCACAACGCCGCCAGCAGCACCACGGGCTCGGGGGCGGCCACCCACATCAGCACCGCCAACGCCACGAACGACAGCGGGGTGCCCACAATCGCGCCGCGCTTGAACACCCCAGCGAAATCGGCGTCGGTAGGCGAGGGCGGGTGCTCAGCGTCCACGGGGGCGCTGCTCGCTGCAGGCTCGGTCGCCGACATCTCACACCTCCAAGTCAGCCCTGGTGCTGTCACGATTCCCGGCCGGGCCCGCCCTGCACACCCCCAACGACGGACCAAGTGATTCGGCCACCACGGATTAGCTGATTCGGCCACCACGGACCAGGTGATTCGGCCGCCACGAGAGGCAACGTCTTGCCAGTGGTCGGGTAGGCTGCACCCATGGTCATGGACACCACGCCCCAGACGCCCCCGCAGGACGCTGGCCACACCGCCGCGGGCGCGGCGCTGGCGCCCCACCCGCTGGCGGCCCGCGCCGAGCAGGTGGGCAGCCTGCTGCCGCCGCCGGCGCTACAGGAAGCCCGCCACGTCCACCAGGACGGGCGCTTGAGCACCGTGGGGCTGCGCACCCTCGAGGACCACCTCGTGCTGGAGAGCCTGGAGCAGCAGCGCCGCCTCGGCGTCGACGTCCTCACCGACGGGGAGTACCGCCGCGGCTCGTGGCTGGGCAGCGTCGCCGAGGCCGTCGAGGGCTTCGTCGACGCCGTGGCCGAGCGCCCGTTCGACCCGCGCTCACGCGACGCCACCCAGGCCGCGCCGAAGGTCATCGGCGGGCGCCTCCGAGCCCGTCGCCGCCTCATCGTCAGCGAGGCGACGTTTTTGGCCCAGCACGCGTCGGCGCCGTTCAAGATCACCCTGCCCAGCCCGTCGTCGCTGATGCTGGCCAGCTTCGAGCCCGGGGTGACCGACGCGGTCTATCCCGACGTCGACGAGCTGCTGGCCGACTTGAGCGCGCTGATCCGCGACGAGCTGATGAGCCTGGCCGGCGAGGGCACGCCCTATGTCCAGCTCGACGCGCCCGGCTACACGCTCTTTGCCGACTCCGCGATGCGCGAGTGGATGAGCGAGGCGGGCCTTGACCCCGACCGGCTGCTGACCCAAGGCATCGCCGCCGACAACGCCAGCCTCGCCCCGCTGGCCGAGCAGGGAGTGACCACCGGCATCCACCTGTGCCGCGGCAGCGCCCAGCGCCACTGGCTGACCGTCGGGGCCCACGAGTCGATGGCCGAAGAGCTGCTGTCGTCGCTGGTCGCCGACGTGGTGCTGCTGGGCTGCGAGAACGAATGGGCCGACGGCTTTCGACCGCTGCGCTACATCCCCGACGACACGAAAGTCGTGTTGGGCCTGGTGGCCTCCACACGGACCAACCCCACCCCCTATCCCGCGATGCTGCGGCGCGCGGAGCGCGCCGCCGAGCACCATCCCATGGAGCAGCTGGCCGTGTCGACTCAGTGTGGCTTCGTGGGTGGGTCGACGCGCCACCGGCTGTCGATCGACGACCAGTGGCGCAAGCTCGAGCTCGTCGTGCGCCTCGCCCGGGACCTGTGGGGCTAAGCCCGCCCAGCACGCGCACGGTACGGCGTGCCCGCTCGCGGCGACGAGCGTTGGCTGGTGTGGCATGCTGCTCGCTGGAAAAACACGTTGCACAGCAACGCCCGCCGACGCCGGCTAATCCGGTGGGTGGTCGAGGTCGGTGGCCAGATGGGCGGTGTCGTTGAAGCGGCGCACAACCCACGTGTCGCCGGCCATGACCAGGTGGCTGATGGAGGCGTTGTCGGCGCCGATGAACGCGAACGCGTTCGCGCCGGTGGCCAGCGCGACGATCACGCCGATCGCCCCGGCGTGGGACACCACCACCACCCGTTGGTCGGGGTGGGCGGCTGCGATGCGGCCCAGCCCAACCCGCAGCCGGTCGGCGACGGCCTCGTTGGACTCGGCGCCGGGGATGACGTCCCAGCGCTGCTCGGCGAAGGCGCGCATGGCCACGGGGTCGTGGTTGTGCACGCGGCGCCGCCACTCGGCGCCTTCCCAGTCTCCCAGGTGGATCTCGCTTAGCTCCGGGGTCACCTGCGGGTCCCTTCCCAGACGCTGGGCCAGCGGCGCGGCGGTCTCGGCGGTGCGGCGCAACGTGCTGACATGGATCGCCGCCGGCTGGACGGCTCCCAGCCGATCGGCGAGGCGATGGGCCTCTGCGCGCCCGCGGGGGTCCAGCGGCGGATCGGCCTGGCCGGCCACCATCGGCGGCGGCTGGTCGAGGCGCACCGGCTGGGACTCGCCGTGGCGCACCAGCAGCACCTCACACGCCCCCGGCGGGGGCTGGAACCGATGCTGGCGGAACTCGACGTCGTCCTCGCTCACGCCCGCCAAGCCTACTGCGTTCACATACGAGAGCTCGGCCACGAGCCCGCCCTCTCCCGAGGACGGTTGCCGCGCGGACACCTTGCGGTCACCAGCGCCACGCCCGCCCAGGCAGTTCGGCGAAGCGGCCTTGGCCGCCGCGACGCTGACCACCGTCGCCGCGGTGACTATGCTGCCGAAAGCTGGCTCCACGCCGGCGGCATGACGCGCCAGCGCGCCTCGCCGGCCCGTGGGCGGGGCCAGCCGGGACGGGACCCGACAGACGGGCGCAGTGATGATCGATCGCGACACACGCCTGGCCGACCGCTACGTGCTGCGCGAGCACCTCGGCGGCGGCGGTGACCGTCTCGCCGCGGGCCTGCTCGGGGGCGACATAGGCGGCGCTGCCCACGAACCGCCCCGGGGCGGTCACGGTCGCGCTGTCGGTGTGACGCGCGATCCCGAAATCGGTCAGGTAGGCGTAGTCGTTGTCGTCGACCAGCACGTTGCCGGGTTTGACGTCGCGGTGGATCACCCCCCGCTCGTGGGCGTGGGCCAGCGCCTCGGAGAGCTGGCCGCCGAGCCGCGTGACGCGTTCGCTGGACAGCGGGCCGTCGCTCAGCACCGTCGACAGCGCCCGGCCGTCGACATGGGCCATGACCAAAAAGGGCCGCTCCTCGTGGGTGCCCACGTCGAACACCCGCACGATCGAGGGGTGGCTCAGCGGCGCTTGCGCACGGCTCTCGCTTTCGAAGCGCTGGCGCTCCTCGGCGGTGCCCTGGCGCAGCACCTTGACGGCCACCGGCCGCTGCAGCGTCTCGTACCACGTGCCCAGCCCCTGCGCGGTGAAGACGGCACCGGACGCTCCCACGACCTCGACGGTCACGATCGCGATCGCGAGGGCCCAGATCGGCCGGTCGCGTGGGAGTCGACGGACGCGTGCCGCGATGGAA
>PXPH01000018.1 GCA_003021615.1 Actinobacteria bacterium QS_8_72_14 | reverse complement strand
CCCGGGTCGTGGGTCAGCTCCACCAGCCGGGGTGGGGCCTGTGACCCCTGCCCCACGCCGATGATGCCGCCGAAACCGTCCTTGGCCAGGGCCTTCTCGTCGCGCACGGCCGTCTTGAGCCCGGCGTCCTTGGCCGCCGTCACCATGCGCTCGGCCAGCTCCGGCGGGCGCTTGGCGTGGGGCGGCTCGTTGACCAGGTCCCGACACAGCCCCACCGCCCGGGCCGTGATCGTGCCGGTCTCCACCCCCCGCTGGACGGCCTTGGCGTCGGTGTCGTCGCCGGCGAGCAGCTCGATGCCGGCCAGGTCAGGCACGTCGTCGGCCTTGGTGCGGTAGGTGGTGAAGGCGTAGGCCCCCAGCGAGGCGCCCTCGGCCATCGCCTGGGCCCGGTCGGCGTCGTCGGCCTCGGTGGCCACCTCGCCGGGCACGGCGATGGCCAACGCCGCCGTGCGCTGGGCTGCGCGGGCCGCCGCCCCGGCGGCCTTGCGCAGCGAGTCGGTGGTCACCGCCTCGGCCTGTCCCAGGCCGACGACCAGCAGCAGGTCCACCCCGAGCTTGCCACCCACCGGCAGCCGGGCGATCTCGCCGAGATCGCCGTGATAGCCCAAGTCGTCGAGCACGGCGGGGAGGTCGAGCTCGGCGGCCGCGCCCACCGCGGCGGCGTCACGCAAAGCCCGCGGGCGGTGGTCGCCCGTGACGGCGAACACCGCCAGGGCGTCGCCTTTGGCTTTGGCGGGCCTGGGTTTGGCATACGAGATGGTGACCATCGCTGGACCTCGCGGGTCGTGGCTGAAAAGCCGGTCGGTGACAGCAGGCGCCGAGTCTAGCCAGGGCGGCCGCCAACCCGCCGGGCTCGCTACGCTCTGTGCCTGCCATGGACGAGCCCGAGGGCCCACAGACGCCCGAGCCCGCCAACGACCCGGCGTCGCCGTTTGCCGAGGCGGCGGCCGGCTCCACCCCGGTCGACTTGCGCGACTACGTGGTGTTCGACCGCGCCGGCGCGTCGGGGCGGCGGGTGTATGCCACCGACGTGGTGGCCGTCGACGTGGTGTGCCTGGAGCCCTACCAGTCGGTGGAGGCGCGGACGTTTGCCACCGCCGACGCGATCTACACCGTGCTGGGCGGGCAGGCGTGGGTGGTCACCGACCAGGGCCACGTGACCCTGCGGGCGCTGCAGTCGGTCATGGTGCCGGCGCCGGTGGCCCACGGGGTGCGCAACGAGTCGCCCGACCCGCTGATCCTCCAGGTGGTGATCAGCCCGCCCGACGAGGCCCCCGAGGCCGTGCTCGGCCCGCCTGCGGGCGCCACCGCCGATCCCGATTTGGGCTCGGATCGGGTGGGGCTGCTGGCGCGGGTGCGCCGTGTGCTCGGCGGCTGAGGAGAAAAGTGGCGGCGCCCCCTGCCCCCTCACAGGGGGCGCCGTTGCCCCGTCAGCGCTCCAGCGTCGGCTGGTGTTACCCGGTGACGGCCGAGGCAGGCGGCCTTTGTGGCCCAGCGCGTCCAGGGCCATCCGCTTGGACGCCACGGCCGCCACCGGCGTTCCCTGCGCGCCGGCGCCCGGCGGGGCTGGCTACGAGCCCGGCGACTGGCCCTGCTGGGGGTCATAGGCCTCAACCTCACCGGGTGTGAAGGCCTCGCCGCGCTGGGGGCGGGCGGGCTCAGGCTGGGGCTGGCCTGCTTCCGGCGGCGCAGGGGCCGGCACGACGTCGAAGGTGATGCTGACGCTGCCCCCATCGACGGCCAGGCGCAGCCGCCCGCGGTAGCGCGCGCCGGGCTCGGCTCGGCGAATCACCGCCGTACCACCGGAGGGCCGGTGCAGGCGGCCGTCGACCGACAGCAACGCCACCGCCTTGGCGTCGACCTCGGCGCAGGACTCGGCGGTGGCACACGCACGCGTGGCCACATCGACGGGCTCGTCGCGGGCCAGCCCCTCGACGTTGCCCAGCCCGATCACGTAGCGCGTGCCGCTGATGCCACGCGCGACGAAGCACACGTCGGCGGGCACGCCGGTGGCCGCCTCACAGTCACCCTCTACCAACTCCGGGCGCCCGTCGTTGACCGCCACCGAGGCCACGCTGTCCATGCGCCCCGACATCTGCACGCCGCTGGCCTGCGCCGACGGATCCGCGCCGCTGCTGGCACAGCCGGCCGCCAGCGCGGCGACCACCGCCAGCCACACGGCGTCGCGACCCAGGCCCCGCCCCACGAGCCGCGGGCGTATCCGACGACCACTCCGTGGCCGGGTCATGCCAGGCCCAGCTCGAGCAGCACCCGCGGGCGCCGCGGATGGACCACCACGTCGATCTCGCTGCCGGGCACCAAGGCCTCGGCCCACTCGGCGTCGCTGGAAAAGGGCTCCTCGAACAGGCTGACCGGATGCTCCACGAGGCGATGGCCGGTCACGCGGCGGCGAGTCGAAGCCCGGCCGTGCTCGGCGTCCGCCGAACCCGCCTGCGCCTTTGCGGGGGTGTCGGGCGCGTCGAGCTCGGTCACCCGCGCCACGGTGCGCACGCCGTGGCGCAACACGTGGGCCAGGCGCGCGTAGGTCACCAGGGGCAAGCCGATCAACCCCACGCCCAGCGCCGTCAGCACCACCGTGAAGGCCGTGGGCTGCGAGCCCGGGCCGCCGACGAGCTCGGCGGCGCCGCTCAGGCTGCTCACGGCCCACAGCGTCCCCGCCCCCACGGCGATCACCGCCAGCGCCGGGCCGTTGAGCAGGCTGTGCTCCAACAGCACCCACCGCGGCACGGGTCGCGGCGGGTCCGGCTCGGCGCTGATCGACTCGCGCACGAGGCGGTCGAGTTGGGCGGCGTCCACGGCGTGCTCCTCATGCGGGCGTGGGCGGCGACCTGCCCGCCCGCGCGACGAGCCGGCCGGTGGTGTCCTCGGTCGGTGTGAGCAATATGGTCGCGTCATGTCCCTTCCACTGCATGGGCAAGGCGCGGACTCACCGCGCCCCGAGCCCACCCACTTCCCCCCCGAGCCCGCCGAGGCCGTCAGCGCCCTGGAGGCGGCCGCCAGCGCCGCCGGCGACGAGCGCGACCGGCTGCTGCGACAGGCCGTGGCCACCTGGCCCACGCTCCTGGACGGCTGGGCGCGCCTGGCCCAAGAGGCCCTGGCGCGCAACGAGGTCGTGGAGGCCTACGCCTACGCGCGTGTGGGCTACCACCGCGGGCTGGATCGCGCCCGCCAGGCGGGTTGGCGCGGCGCCGGCCCCGTGCCGGGCGACCACCCGCCTAACCAGGGGTTCGTGCGCAGCGTGTGGATGCTGGGCCGTGCCGCCGCTGGCATCGGCGAGAGCGACGAGGCTCAGCGCTGCCAGGATCTGCTGGCCGACCTGGACCCCCAGGACGGGCTTGGGGTGGCCTAGATGCGCCCGGTCGCCGAGGCCCGCGACGGCACCTGGACCGTCGGCGACGCCGGCGAGGTCGACTTCCAGCTGCGCCGGGGTGAGCTGGCGCTGGGTGACGTGCGCGAGTACCCCGGCTGGATACACACGCTGCGCCAGATCGACGAGGGCGCCATCGAGTTGGAGTTCATCGGCAGCGGTGTCACGTGGGAGTTCACCGCCCACTACCGGCGCGGCGTGCTGCGGGTGGCCGAGACGAAGTCGCTCGACTTGGCACAGCCGGGTCATTACTCGGTGGGCTCGGCCGGCGAGGTCGAAGTGGCCGTCGCCGACGGCGCCCCGTCACTGGCCGAGGTCTCGCCCGCCGAGGGTTGGGACGTGTCGGTCGACGACACCGACCCCGAGGAGCTGACCGCGACGTTCTCCCACCACCCCACCGTGTGGACCTTCACCGCGCGGGTCGAGGCCGGCCAGCTCCAGATCGACCTCGGCTACGAGATCGCCAGCCCCGTGCCACCGGAGGCGACCGGCTGACTCGTCTGCCACCCCGCCGTGGCCACGACGGGGTGGCCAGGCCGCGGTGTGGCGAATGGCCCTCACACGCTTGCGATCGTTCACCACACGGGGGTCAGTAAATGGCGACCTCCACACAGGTCACGCCCTGAGGGCCCACGGTGGCCGAGTGGCGCGTGGCCGGGGCCAGATCGAGGCGGTCGCCGGGTCCCAGCACCACGTCGCCCTCGGGGGTGTGAAACGTGATGCCGCCCTCGACGCACACCAGGTGCTTGCGATAGCCATGCGAGTGGCCGCCGTAGCGCTCGCCGGGGGCGTTGGACCAGCTCGAGGGCCGCCCGTGGGCGGCCAGCTCGGCCTCGATGTCAGCAACCGTCGGGGGATGGTCCCCCGCAAAGGGAGTGTGGCGGGCGTTGGTGGCGGTCATGGCAAGCTCCGTTGGTTTGACGCGACGCTGGCGCTGCAGGCACGCGGCAGCCGGGGCGGGCCGGGCCTGGCGCGCCGTGTGCCCGCCTGGCTCACGGCAGGCTCCAGTCGACCGGCTCGGCGCCTTGAGCGGTTAGTAGCTCGTTGGCCCGGCTGAACGGCCGCGAGCCAAAGAAGCCGTTGTGGGCCGACATCGGGCTGGGATGGGGGCTTTGCACCGTGGGCGTGGCCCCCAGCATCGGCGCGAGGCTGCGGGCCTGGCGCCCCCACAGGATCGCCACCAGCGGCTCGTCGCGAGCGACCAGGGCGCGAATGGCCTGCTCGGTGACCTCCTCCCATCCTTGGCCGCGGTGCGAGGCGGGCTGGCCCGCCTGCACCGTCAGCACGCGGTTGAGCAGCATGACCCCCCGCTGCGCCCACGGGCTGAGGTCGCCGGTCGAGGGCGCGGCCAGCCCGAGATCGTCGCGGTACTCGGCGACAATGTTGCGCAGGCTGGCCGGCAGCGGCGACACGTCGGGGGCCACCGAGAAGCACAGCCCATTGGGGTGGCCAGGCGTGGGATAGGGGTCTTGGCCCACGATCAACACCCGCACCGAGGCCAAAGGCTGGGCGAAGGCCGCAAAGATGCGCTCGCCGGCCGGCAAAAAGCGCCGTCCCTGGGCCTGCTCGGCGCGCAGGAAGTCGCCCAGGGCGTGAATGCGCTCGGCGACCGGCTCGAGGGCCTCGGCCCACCCCGGGCCCACCACGGTCGACAGGTCCCCGCGCTGGGCGGTGTCCGTCGCGGCGGTGTCGCTGCTGGACATGCAAGCCTCCCGCGGCTGTGGCTGCTGGGGCTGCTGGCTGCGGCCACGCGCCCGCCGGGCGGTGTTGCTGGCCGCCGACGGCAGCCTAAAACGGCCCCGGCCAACGCGGCCAGCACCCACCGACCGGCCGGCGCCGGCCCTGCCGGGCGAGGTCGCCGGGGCGCGCAACAGCGCTGCCCGGCGCTCGCGTGGCGCGGTTGGCGCGGTTACAACGAGACGGGCGCGACGCCGACCGCAAGGAGAGTTTGCATGCGCGTCATCCGGGTGGATCACACCGGCGGTCCCGAGATGCTGACAGCCAGCGAGCAACCCGCGCCCGAGCCGGCGGCCAACGAGGTGCTGGTGGGCGTGGCCGCCGCCGGCGTCAACTTCATCGACACCTACCAGCGCAGCGGCGCCTATCCCCGCGACCTGCCGTTCGTGCCCGGCCTGGAGGCCGCCGGGACGGTGGTGGCGGTGGGCGCCGACGTGGCCCACATCGCCGAGGGCGACCGCGTCGCGTTCGCGCAGGTGCCGGGTTCCTACGCCGAGCTGGTGGCCGCCCCCGCCGAGAGGGTCGTGCCCGTGCCCGCCGAGGTCGACGATCGCACGGCCGCGGCGCTGCTGCTGCAGGGCATGACGGCGCACTATCTCACCAGCCACACCTTCCCGCTCGCCTCGGGCTCGACGGCGCTGGTGCTGGCCGCCGCCGGTGGCGTGGGGCGCCTGCTGGTGCAGCTGGCCAAGCAGTACGGCGCCACCGTTTTGGCCACCACCTCCACCGACGACAAGGCCGAGGTGGCGCGCTCGGCCGGGGCCGACCACGTGATCCGCTACCGCGACGTGGACATGGTCGCGGCGGTCAGCGAGGCCACCGACGGCGTCGGCGCCGACGTCGTGTACGACTCAGTGGGCGCCGACACCTTCCATGCCAGCCTGGACTGCTTGCGCCCGCGGGGAACGATGGTGTTGTACGGGCAGTCCAGCGGGCGCGTCGAGCCAATCGACCCGCAGCTGTTGGCCACCAAGGGGTCGCTGTGCCTGACGCGGCCCACCCTGGCCCACCACGTCGCCGATGCCGCCGAGTTCAACTGGCGCGCCAGCGAGCTGTTCGAGGAGGTGGCCACCCAGCGCCTGGACGTGCGCGTCGACCGGACGTGGCCACTGGCTCAGGCCGCTGAGGCCCACCGCTGCCTCGAGGCGGGTCGCACCACCGGCAAGCTGTTGTTGGAGCCGTAAACGCCCCACGCGGCCAGGAGGTGGCCGGCCAGCCCGCGGTAAGCCGGGCGCATGCTCGTCGCCTGGCTCGTGTGGCCGGCAGGGCTATGCTCGCCCGGCGCCACCCGTCGGCGAGGGCCAGCCATGAGCGATCGACTGCCGTGTCTCACGTCGCGCCTGCAGGGCTTTGGCACCACGATCTTTGCCGAGATGAGCGCCCTGGCCGCCGCCCATGACGCGGTCAACCTCAGCCAGGGCTTTTCCGACGTCGACCCGCCCGAGGCGATCACCGAGGCCGCCGTCGCCGCCATCCGCGGCGGGCGCAACCAGTACGCACCCGGCATCGGGGTGGCGGCCCTGCGCCAGGCCATCGCGGCCCACCGCCAGCGCTTTCACGGCCAGGCCTACGACCCCGACGACGAGGTGACCGTCACCGCCGGGGCCACCGAGGCGGTGTGCGCCGCGCTGCAGGCTGTGTGCGAGGTCGGCGACGACGTCGTGGTGCTCGAGCCGGCCTACGACGCCTACCTGGCGGGGGCGCGCATGGCCGGGGCCGTGCCCCGCCCGGTGACGCTGCGCCCGCCGGACTTTCGCGTCGACGCCGCCGAGCTGGCCGAGGTCGTGGGCCCGCGCACGCGAGCGATCGTGGTCAACTCGCCCCACAACCCCACCGGAGCCGTGCTCGGCGACGACGATCTGGAGGCGATCGCCGCGGTGTGCCGCGAGCGCGACGTCCTGGCGATCACCGACGAGGTCTATGAGCACCTCGTCTACTCGGGGCCCCACCGGTCGCTGGCCAGCCGGGCGGGCATGCGCGAGCGCACCGTGGTGATCTCCTCGGCGGCCAAGACGTTCTCGGCCACCGGGTGGAAGATCGGCTGGGTGTGCGCCCCGCCGGCGCTGACCACCGCGGTGCGCATTGCCAAGCAGTTCATGACCTTTACCAACGGCACGCCGTTCCAGGACGCCATCGCCGTGGGGCTAGGTTTGGACGACGGCTTCTTTGTTGAGCTCGCCGAGTCCCACCGCGTCCGGCGCGATCAGCTCGCCGCGGGGCTGAGCTCGTGTGGCTTCGACGTGATGGCCACCCACGGGTCGTACTTCGTGCTGACCGACGTGACGTCGGCGGGCTACGACGACGACGTGGCCTTCTGCCGCGACTTGCCGGCCAAGGTCGGCGTGGGCGCCGTGCCGTGCTCGGGCTTTTACACCGACCCGCGCCGTGGGCGCGGGCTGGTGCGCTTCGCCTTCTGCAAACGCGGCGAGGTCATCGCCGAGGCGGTCAAGCGCCTCCAGGCCGCCTTCGCCTGAGCCTGCGGCGCGGCGTGTCGAACACCGCAGCCTGGGCAACGCCTTCGCCACGCCACCGGGTCGGAACACGTTGGCCGCCGGCGTCACACGCCGGTGAGCACCGCCCGCAGGTTGTTGCCCACCACCAGCCACGTCACGGCGGTGGCCAGCACGATGTAGGCGCTGTAGAAGCGCGCCCGGACGCGATACCAGCGCTCGCTGCGGCGCAGCCACCGGTTGGGGTGGTGGGGGTTGAGGCGAAAGAAGACGTAGCCGCGCAGGCTCACCCGCGCCAGCAGCCACACCAGCAGCACGCCCACGATCACGCGCATGACCAGCACGGGCACCAGGCCGTAGAATCCCATGGCGTCGCGCATCAGCGGGTTGCCTTCGGCGGCCAGCCCGCTGCCGTCGAGGGCCCACCAGGTGGTCAGCGCGTCGGCGATCGCCGCCACCGCGTAGGACACCACCAGCGCGGTCAGCAGCGTGCGGTGCCCGAAGTGCAGCCGCGTGGGGCCCTGCGGCGCCGCGTCGCGCTGGCGCTCGCAGGCGGCGAGATCGATATCGACGACGGCCTCGCCGGGCGCTGCCACGGTCTGTCCCATGCCGGTGCTCCGGGCTGGTCGCTTGCGGCCGAATGGCCCCGGCCGCTGCCCCCGGTAAACGATGCGCCCGCCATCCAATGACGCAAGACGGCAGGCGCATCGTCAGTCGCGGCTGTGGGCTCACGCGGCTTGGGCGCTGGCCTCCTCTAGGGCCACGTCCAACGCCTGGCCCACGTCGCCGACCAGGTGGATGTCCATGGCCTGGCGCACCTCGTCGGGGACGTCGTCGAGGTCGGGGGCGTTGCGCTGTGGCAGGATCACCTCGCCCAGCCCGGCGCGGTGGGCGGCCAGCACCTTGGCGCGGATGCCGCCGACGGGCAGCACCTTGCCCGACAGGGTGACCTCGCCGGTCATGCCGACCCCCGAGCGCACGCGCTGGCCCGACAGGAGGCTGGCCAGGGCCACGGTCATGGCCACCCCGGCCGAGGGCCCGTCCTTGGGGGTGGCCCCGGCGGGCACGTGGACGTGGAAGGCGCGGTCGAAGCTCACCTGGCTCAGGCCCAGTCGGTCGGCGCGGGCGCGCACGTGGTCCAGCGCGATCGACGCCGACTCGCGCATCACGTCGCCGAGCTGGCCCGTCAGCGTCAGGCCGGCGTCGCCGTCGGCCACCGACGTCTCCACGAACAGCACCTCGCCGCCGGCGCCGGTGACGGCCAACCCGGTAGCCACGCCGGGCTCGGTGATGTCCTCGCGGGTCTCGTGCTCGTAGCGCCGGGTGCCCAGCAGGTCGGCGACGTCGTCGGCGGCGACGTGCACCGGCGGGTTGGTCTCGCCCGAGGCGATGCGGGTGGCGACCTTGCGCACGAGCTTGGCCAATGGTGACCTCGTCGGCGCCCAGGCCGTGGCGCTCCAGCTGGTCGGGCAGCAGGTGGCTGGCGGCGATGGCGGCCTTCTCACCGTCGGTGTAGCCGTCCAGGCGGATGACCTCCATGCGGTCGCGCAGCGCCGGCGGGATCGTCTCGGCGACGTTGCCGGTGGCGATGAACAGCACGTCGGACAGGTCCAGGTCGGCCTCGAGGTAGTGGTCGTTGAACGTGTGGTTCTGGGCGGGGTCCAGCACCTCCAATAGCGCCGAGGAGGGATCGCCGCGCCAGTCGTTGCCGACCTTGTCGACCTCGTCGAGGACCACCACCGGGTTCATCGCGCCGGCGTCGCGGATGGCGCGGGCGATGCGCCCGGGCTGGGCGCCCACGTAGGTGCGGCGGTGGCCGCGGATCTCGGCCTCGTCGTGCACCCCGCCCAAGGCGATGCGCACGAACTGCCGGCCCAGCGCGCGGGCCACGGACTCGCCCAGTGACGTCTTGCCGACCCCGGGCGGGCCGATCAGCGTCAGGATCGCGCCGCTGCCGCGCGCGGCGTGGCGGGCGGCGGCGGGCTGCTCGCGCTCCTCGTCGCCGGCGGGCTGCTGCTCGCCGGCGGGTTGCTCCCCGGCGGGTTGCTCGCTGGGGGCCTGCTCACCGCGCTCGTCGCCGGGGCGCGATTCGCCGCCCTCGCCGGGGTTGGCCGGCGCCTCGGCGGCCTGGTCGTCGTGAGAGGCCTTGGGGCTCGCGTGGCGGTCGAGGCCGCGGTCGCGGCGCAGCTTGCGCACGGCCAGCTGCTCGACGATGCGGTCCTTGACCTCGTCCAGGCCAGTGTGGTCGGCGTCGAGGATCGCCCGCGCCTTGGACAGGTCCAGGCGGTCGGGGTCGTGGACGCCCCAGGGCATCTCCAGCATCCAGTCGAGCCACGTGCGGATCCAGCCGTGCTCGGGGTTTTGCTCGCTGGTGCGCTCCAAGCGGTCGATCTCGCGCTCGATCTTGCCGCGCACCTCGTTAGGCACGCCGTCGGCGCGCTCGTCGAGCTCGGCCAACTTGGCCCGGTAGCGCTCGGCGGGGTCCTCGTCGTCGCCCTCGCCGAGCTCGCGCTTGATCTGCTGCAGCTGCTGGCGCAACACGTACTCGCGCTGGGTGCGCTCCATGTTCTCGGTGACCTCCGAGCGGATGCGCTCGGCGGTCTCGGCCTCGGCCAGCGCCTCGCGCGCCCAAGCCGTGGCCTTCTCCAGGCGCTGGGCCACGTCGGCGCCGCCGGCCAGCCAGTAGGGGATCGCCACCCAGTCGGCTTCGGGGATGGCCTCGATGGCGGCGCGGATCGGCGGGAGCATCTTGACGGTCACCGAGAACCGCACGGTCGTGGTAGCGGCAGGCGCCCACGAACGCCCGGCTGTCAAACGCCGAGTCCGCCCGGATCGTCAGCGCCCCGCGCGCCCCGGCGTCGCGCACCCGCCTGACGGTCTCGCGGACCAGGCTGCCCGCCCCGCGCGCCGAGCCGGCGTTGCCGGTCGCGCATGCGCGCGTGGACCACCTCGCCGGTGGCCGCCAGCGTGGCCAGCAGCGGGTGGTAGCCACGCGCGCCGGTGTAGCCGAACTTCGCGCCCTGCTTGGCGGTCCCGTAGGGTCGGCGATGGTCGGAGGCATGGGTCGCCCGGCGGTGGGGCAAGAGCTGCGCTATGGCGCCAAGCTCATGGCGTTGCGCTTGGGGTGGCCAGCTCCTCGGCCGCGCACCGCCACCGCCGTGGTCGCCACTACCGCGAACTCGCCCGGCGCGCGCCCCTAGTAACCCACACAGCTTTACAGCCCGTCGAGGCCGACCCTCTCGCCACGCACCGCTGCTAGCGCGGTACTTTGGATTTGAGCGACTCTAGCTCAGATCTTCTGCTTGCTATAGGGCGACATCCAATCCGGCGGGAATAGCCGCGTCGGACGAAGGCGTTGATCACGGCCAAATCCGCACATCGAAAGAGGAGCGACCTACATGAGCGCCGACGCTGTGGAGCAAGCGACCCTGCCGCTGATGCCCACCCACTCCGGGGTGATCGTGCCCGGCATGGTCGTCAACGTCATACTCGAGTCTGACGAGGCCGGCGCCGCGGTCGACGCCGCGCAGCAGGCCGAGCGGCGGCTGGTGCTGGTGCCGTATGTCGACGGGCGCTACGCCCGCATTGGCACGCTGGCCCAGCTGGAGCACCTGGAGCAGGCGCCCGACGGGCGCCGGGCCGCCATGATCCGCGGGGTGAGCCGCGTGGAGATCGGCGCCGGCGTCAGCGGCGACGGCCACACGCTGTGGGTGGCCACCCGCGACGTCGACGAGCTCGCCGCCGACACCGAGCGCGTGCAGCAGCTGGCCACCGAGTACCGCGCCGTGGCCGAGGGCGTGCTGGGCCGCCGTGGCGGCGAGCAGCT
>PXPH01000017.1 GCA_003021615.1 Actinobacteria bacterium QS_8_72_14 | reverse complement strand
TGGCCACCGCCCTGTATCTGACCGCGCTGGAGCCCGACACCGGCCGGTCGCTGGTCGCGCTCGGGCTCATGGAGCTGCTGACCGGCCAGCGGCGCCGGGTGGGCTACTTCCGCCCGGTCGTGGCCGGCTCGGCGGCCCAGGACGACCGCCTGGCGCTGATCACCGGGCGCTACCGCATCGACGCCGACCCGGAGAGCCTGGCCGGGGTGACCGCGGCCCACGTCCAGCAACAGCAGGCCGCCGGCAACCTCGAGGACGTCTTTGCCACGGTCCTGTCGCGCTACAAGGCCATGGAGGGCGACTACGACGTCGTCCTCGTCGACGGCGCCGACGTCGCCGCCGCGGTCGACCTCGACGTCGAGGCGGCCCTGGCCAACCACCTCGGCGCGGGGCTGTGCCCGGTGATCGGCGGCCGTGGCCGCAGCGCCGACGAGCTCGTCGCGGCGGCACACACCGCGTACGACTCGCTGGCCGCCAGCCGCTGCCGGGTGACGGCGACGTTTGTCAACCGCGTCGAGCCCGCCGACGTCGCCGCGGTGCGCGAGGGCCTGGCCACCGAGGGCGACGAGCGCGGGCCCGCCTTCGTGCTGCCGGAGACGCCCGCGCTGGCTCGACCCACCGTGCGCGAGCTGGTGGCGGCCCTCGACGCCCGCGTCGTGCGCGGCCAGCCGGCCACCGACGACCGCGAGGTCGCCCGGGTCGTCGTCGCCGCGACGACCTTGGGCAACTTCCTCAACCGCCTGGGCGACGCCTCGCTGGTGATTACCCCCGGCGACCGCGACGACGTGATCGTGGGCTCGCTGCTGGCCCAGCTGGCCCCCACCCAGCCCAACATCGCGGCGCTGGTGCTCACCGAGGGCCTGCAGCCCGCTGCGCGGGTAACCGATCTGCTCGACGATCTGGGCGAGGCGGGCGCGCCGATCGTGACCGTGGCCTCCGATACCCCGGCGACCACCACCGCCGTGACCGGCGTGCGCCCGCACATCCACGCCGACGACGATCGCAAGATCGCCACGGCGCTAGGGGTCGTGGAGGCCCACGTGGACCGCGCGGCGCTGATGCGCGCCGTCGAGCTCGCCCCCGGCGAGGCGATGACGCCGCGAATGTTCGAGCATCTGCTGGCCGACCGCGCCCGCCAGCGGCGCCAGCGCATCGTGCTGCCCGAGGCAGGCGACGACCGCATCCTGCGCGCCGCCCAGCTGCTGGACCGCCGCGGCGTGGTCGAGCCGGTGCTGCTGGGCGACGTCGACCACGTGCGCACCCGCATGGGCCAGCTGGGCCTGGACCTCGAGCATCTGACCGTCATCGACCCGGCCACGACCGACGAGACCGACGACTACGCCGAGCGCTACCACCAGCTGCGCGCCCACTACGGCATCGAGCTCGAGCACGCCCGCGAGGCGATGCTGGATCCCACCTCCTTTGCCACGATGATGGTCCATGTGGGCCACGCCGACGGGATGGTCTCCGGAGCGGCTCACACCACGCGCCACACGCTGGGCCCCGCTGTGGAGTTCATCCGCACCCGCCCGGGAAGCGACCTGGTCTCCAGCGTGGTGTTCATGTGCCTGCCCGATCGGGTGCTGGTTTTTGGCGACTGCGCCGTTAACCCCAGCCCCACCCCCGTCGAGCTCGCCGACATCGCCGCCACGTCGGCCGACACGGCCACCGAGTTCGGCCTCCCCGCCCGGGTGGCGATGGTGTCGCAGGCCACTGGCCTGGCGGGGCTGGGCGCCGACGTCGACAAAGTCCGCGAGGCCACCAAGATCGTCCGCGAGCGCCACCGCGAGCTCACCGTCGACGGCCCCTTGTCGTACGACACGGCCGTCGACGGTGACATCGCGGCGAGCACGGCGCCCGACTCACCGGTGGCCGGTCAGGCCACGGTGCTGATCTTTCCGGATCTGAGCACCGGCAACGGCGCCCGCAAGGAGGTGCAGCGCTCGTCGGGGGCGGTGGCCATCGGACCGATCCTTCAGGGCCTGGCCAAGCCCGTGAACGACCTCAGCCGCGGCTGTCGGGTGGCCGATGTCGTCAACACCGTGGCGATCACCGCGGTCCAGGCCCAGCAGGCCGAGCGGCAGGGGCCGCGCTGGCCACCACAAGAGCGGGGTTAGCGCCGCAGCGACACGATCGGCGTGCCGGTGGGCACCCGGTCGTACACCTTGCGAATGTCGTCGTTGGTCAGGCGCACACACCCCTGGGACGCCGCCCGCCCGATGGAGTTGGTCACGGCAGTGCCGTGGAAGCGGATGAGCGTGTCGCGACCGTCGTCGTGCCAGTTCAGCGCCCGCACCCCCAACGGGTTGGTGGGCCCGGGCTCGATCATCGCGGGCATGTCGGCGCCCCACCCCTGCGGGTCGGGGTTGTGCCACGCCGGCCGGTGGCGCTTAACGCCGACGGTGAACACCCCGGTGGGCGTGGGGCTGCCGCCGGCGCCCACGGCGACGCGCCAGTCGGCCACCGGCGAGCCGTTGACGTAGTGGTACAGGCGCCGCTCGCTCTGGCGCAGCACCAGCGCGCTGTCGAAGTCCTCGGCGGTCAGGGTCGCCTCGCTCTGGCTCACCGGCAGCTCGACGCGCTCGGCGCCGCTAGTTACAGCCTCGCGCAGCTCCTTGGTGGCCGCGTCGTGCTGCAGGGTCTGGCCCACCTGAGCGGGCTGCTCGACGGTGAGGCGCTCACCGACCAGGCGCACCTGGGCGTCGCGCCCGGCGCTGTCGACCTGCTCGGCCAGCCCGTGGACGTAGTCGTGCACCGGCTGCTTGGGCACCGACAGCGGCACCGTGGGGCCCTGGCCGTTGTCGCCGGTGGCCTCGCCGTCGTCGTCCAGGCGCGCCGCGACGACCCCTTGGAGGTCGGGCGTGGCGCCGAGGTCGGCCGGCGACACCGTCCACTGCTGTTGTGCGGCGGTGACGCGGATGTCGCGGGTCAGCGCCCGATCAACGTCGCGGCGCACCGGCTCGAGCAGCGGGCGGACATCGTCGGTGGTTACCGACGCGGCCGCGGTGCTGACCGGCGCCTCGACGCGCTCAGCGCCCTGCTCGGCGGCGGCAACGAGGCGCTCGGTGAGCTCGTTGGGGGCCAGGTGGCGGGCGTCGTGATGCGCCACGAGCTTCACACCCGAGCTCGACCAGGTCAGCGTCGCGTTGCGGGTGTCGCGATTGAACTCCTCGGCCCAGCCCGCCACGACGTCGGCGGCCTGCTGCTCGTCAACGGTCACGGGCACGCCCATCTCGACGCTGCCGCCGAACCACCGCGCCCACGCCAGCGACACGGGGTCGGCCGAGGTGGCCTGGGCCAGGGCCTGGCGCACCGCGTCCTCGGGCTGGGCCCGGGCACCGAGCTCGGCGGGGGTAACGTGCCACTGCTGCTCGCCGGCGACGACGGTCATGGGCCGGTCGATGCGGGTGGCGACGGCCTCCTCGACGCGTGCGGCCGCCTGCTCGACGTGCATGCCGCCGACGTCGGCCCCGGCCACGACCGTGCCCTCGGGCAGCGTCTCCTGGTCGCGTAGGCCGCGGGCCCACGCCTGGGCGCTGAGCACCACCGCCGCGGCGGCCGCCACCAAAACGAGGGCAAAGGCGACCGCCCCTACGACCACCACCCCACCACGCTCGTGAGCCGGGCATCCCCCCGGCGCAGACGTGAGACGAGCGTGTCGCATCCTGAAACCCCTTGCAGACCATGGCACCCGCCGAACCTCGAACAGTCTGCCCCGGTTCGACCGGCGTTACGCACCCCGAGTGGCGTGACCCACGGCACGGCCCCCGTTAGGGGGCCCATCCTGCCTCGGCGAACGCAGCCCGTGTCGCCAGCACCGCCTCGGCGAACCACGCCGCGCCCGGATAGGGCCCGTCGCGGCGCAGCGCCCCAACGCCCTGGTTGTAGGCGATGAGCGCCCGGCGGGTGGTGGCAAAGCGCTCCTGCAGCCACGTGAGATAGATCACCCCGGCCGTGGCGTTGTCGGTCGGGTCGCGGGGCTGCAGGGGCTTGCCGATCGCCTCGCTGACGCGCGCAACGGTCGACGGCTTGACCTGCAGCACCCCTACGGCGCCTTCCGAGGACCGGGCGCTGGGGTCCCAGCGCGACTCGTGCCAGGCCAACGCCACGACGAGATGGGGGTCCATCCCGTGGGCCCGGGCGACGTCGACCAGCGTTGGCAGCACCGGCGGCTGCTCACTCAGGGCGGCAAAGATCCGCGGCGCGCTCTCGCGCAGCGGCACGGTGGGCTCTCCCAGCGAGACCGCGTCGCTGGCCTCGCCCCCCCAGGTTGCCGCGCCCGGCCACGCCCCGGCGCCCAGCGGCCACGAGCCCTCTACCGTGGCCACCGGGCCCGTTGCCGGCGGTCGGGCCGGCTCGTCGCGCGGCTGCCACGCCGCTCCCAGCAGGCCCACCCAGCCCAGCCCGGCGACGGCCACCGCGATCACTCCGGCTCCCACGGCCCGTGCTCGGCGGGTGGCCCCTTCGATGAGCCCGTCGATCAGCGCATCGACGCGCCGCGCGAGCCGGTCGGGCAAAACCATGCCCCGACCGTAGGCCATGCGCGCAGCGCGACCCAATCCGGGTCGGGGATGGTCGTTGTCGGGTGCACCGCGCGGTCGCGTGGCGGCCCGGCGGCCTGCGGCGCGGCGCTCATCCCACCCGGGTGACCGGCGACACGCCGAAGCGCGCGGCGGCCAGGGCCTTGATGCCGGCCACCCCGGCACCGGCGGTCTCGCTGGCTGTGGTCAGCGCCCGCTGGGCCTCGCCGTCGCCGGCCACCGCCGCCGCGGCCCGCTGTGGCTCGGCGTTGGCGATGGCCAAAAGCGCCCCGGCGCAGCCGACCGCGCCGGCAAGCGCCGCCAGCCACGCCGATCCCGGATAGACGGGGTAGGCCACGCGCTCCAAGGTCATCAACAGCCGTTTTGGGTCGCCGCTGGAGTCCTTGAGCCCGGCCACCGGCAGGTCGGCGAGCTGCTCCACGGGGATGCCCGGCGGTGCCACGGCCGGGAAGTGATACGCCAGCACCGGCAGGTCGCCGGCGGCGGCGACCACCCCGGCGTAGTAGTCGCGGGGGTCGGCCACGCCGGCCGGGGAGCGCACCACCGCCGCGTCGGCGCCGGCGTCGCGTGCCTGGGCCGTCAGCTCGGCCGTCGCGGCCCGCGAGGCCACGCCGGTGCCGGAAAGCACCGCCACGCCGGGTCCCACCGCGTCGCGCACGGCCTCGGTCAGCTTCGCACGCTCAAAGCCGGTCAGCGCGTCGCCCTCACCGGTGGTGCCGGCCACCAGCAGCCCGGCCACACCCGCCTCCACCAGCCGGGTGGCGAGGTCGGCCGTGGCGACCGCGTCGAGCTCGCCGGCGTCGTCGAACAAGGTGACCAGCGCCGCCCCCAGGCCGTGGAACACCGGTGCGGGCGCGGTCATGGCTCGTCGCCTGGTGTACAGGGGCGACTGTCACGCCAGGCCTGCAGGGTGAGCTCGGCGCCGCGTCCGCGCGGCTGCCAGATGTCGCCGGGCTCGAGCCCCTCGGGCAGGTAACGCTGCGCGACCCAACCGCGCGGGTCGTCGTGAGGATAGGCGTAGGCGGCTTGGGGGGTCGGTGCGTTGGCGCTGTCGCTTCCCACCGGCCCGTCGTGGCCCAGCGCGGCGGCGCCGCGGTAGTGGGTGTCGCGCAGATGGTGGGGCACGTCGGCGTTGCCCAGGCGCTCGACGGCAGTGTCGGCGGCGGCCAGCGCCTGGGTCACGGCGTTGGACTTGGGCGCCAGCGCCAGGTAGATGGCGGCCTGGGCCAGGTTGTAGCGGGCCTCGGGCAGGCCCACCCGCTCGAGGGCGGCAAACGCCGCGGTGGCCACCGGCAACGCCTGGGGATCGGCCAGGCCGATGTCCTCGCCGGCCAAAATGACCATGCGCCGGGCGAGGAACTTGGGGTCCTCGCCGGCGGCGAGCATGCGCACCAGCCAGTAGACGCCGGCGTCGGGGTCGGAGCCGCGCAGGCTCTTGATGAACGCGCTGGCCTGGTCGTAGTGGGCGTCGCCGGCGCGGTCGTAGCGCAGGCGGGGGCGGGCCAGCGCCGCGCTGACGTCGGCGGCGGTGACCGCGCGATCGCCGGCGATGGCCGCGGCGGCCTCCAGGGCCGTCAGCGCCGCGCGGGCGTCGCCGTCGGCGGCGGCCACCAGCGCCTGGGCGGCCTCGTCGGTCACCGTGGTGCCCGGCAGGCCGCGCTGGTCGGTCACCGCGCGGTCCACCAGCACGGCCACGTCGCTGTCGCCCAGGGCGTCGAGGCGATACAGCAGGCTGCGGCTCAGCAGGGGGGCGTTGACTTCCACCATCGGGTTCTGGGTGGTGGCCCCGATCAGCACCACCGAGCCGTCCTCCACCGCCGGCAGCAGCGCGTCCTGTTGGGCGGCGGAGAAACGGTGGATCTCGTCGACGAACAGCACGGTGCCCCGCTCGGTGTGGGCGCGGCGCTGGCGGGCGGCCTCGACGGCGGCGCGCAGGTCCTTGACGCCGGCGGTGACGGCGCTGACCGCCACGAACGCCGAGGAGGTGGCCTCGGCGATCACATGGGCCAGGGTGGTCTTGCCGGTGCCCGGCGGGCCCCACAGGATCGCGCTGGTCAGCCGGTCGGCTTCGACGGCGGCGCGCAGGGGCGCGCCCTGCCCGACCAGGGTGGCCTGGCCCACGACCTCGTCGAGGCTGGCCGGGCGCAGCCGCGCGGCCAGCGGCGCGTCGGCCTGGCCCAATGGCGCCCCGCCGGCGTCGCCGGCAGGCCCGCGGTCTCCCGCCGCCGGCGCGTCACCTGCGGCGACCTCGGCGTCCTGGCCGACCGCCGCGCCCTCATCGAACAGCCGCTCGCTCACCGCCGGCAAGGCTACTCGCCTTCGCGACGCCGGCAGAGCGCCATCCGGCCCTCGCCCGCCCCGCGCCTACCGGGCGGCGTGGCCGGGCCCGGGCGATGGTCCGCGAGGCGGCCCATGCTCGACCGGCCCACGTAGGTGGCCCCCCGCCGGAACCGGCGGGGGGCCACAGGCGCGCACAGGGGCCTCGGTGAAACGAGGCCGGGGAGAAAACGGCCTACTGCGCGGGCTGCAGCACGGTGTCGACCAAAAACACCCTGGCGTTGGCGGTCTCGACGTTGCCGCAGACGACCGTGGCCGTGCTGTTGGCCGAGGAGACCTCGAGGGTGTCGCCCGACTGCCTGATACGCAGGTCGGCGGTGCCCTCCGCGAGGGTCGAGACCGTGCCCTGCTCCGCCAGCTGGCTGGCGGACAGCTTCTCGCCGGCGTGGACGTGGTGCGACAGCACGGTGGTCAACAGCTCGGTGTCGTTGCTGACGGCCTGGGCGGTCTCCTCCGGCAGCGCCTCGAAGGCGGAGTTGATCGGAGCGAAGACGGTCAGCGCCTCGGCGTTGTTGAGCGTGTCGCCGAGCTCGGCCTGGCCAACGAACTCAACGAGGGTGGACAGCAGCGGGTTGTTGGAGGCCGCGGTGGCCACCGGGTCGTCGGCCATACCCTCGGCCGAGCCCTCGCCGGACTCGGGGATCTGCGAGCAGGCCTCGCCGAAGGGTGTGGAGAAGTCGGTCATCTCCTGGCCCGTGGAGTCGTCGCCGGGCGTGGCGGTTTCGCCGGTCGTGGCGGTGTCGCCGGTCGTGCCGGTGTCGCCGTTCGTAGTGGTGTCGCCGGTGGCGCCGTTCTCACCATCGGTGGTGGCTGTGCCGTTGCCGTTGCCGCCGCAGGCAGCCAGGGTCAGCGCCAGGACGGCGCCGATGGCGAGCAGCAGCCGGTGCTGTCGAAAGATGGACAACATGTGCGTCCTCCGTATCGGAAGTCGGTGGGGAACCACGGCGGTCGGCTCGCGTGGAGCTATGACCTCCGTCGTATGCATTGTTCGCAGCCACGCGGCCCGCGGTTTGGTCCGTCGACGGTTTGGTCCGTCGACGCGGATCGCAGCGCCCCTTCACACACGGTCCACTGCGCGCCGTCGGTTCCGCGTGGCCACGCGGGCGGGTCAGCCTGCGCCGACAAGCCCACGGGCCGTCGACGCTACGCGTCGCTGACTACCACGACGATAGTATGCCATCCCGTGGCCCCGTCGGGCTTGGGATCGACGCGCTGTTCGGGCTGGACCCGGCCGGTGGCGTCGGTAGCCCGGACACGGAGACGGTGGCGCCCGGGGGTGGCCTCCCACCGGTAGCGCCACTGGCGCCAGGTTAAGTCGTTGGGGACCTCGCCGAGGGTGGCGGGCTCCCACGGCCCGTCGTCGACGCGGACCTCGACTTGCTGGATGCCGCGTGACGGAGCCCAGGCCACCCCGGCGATCGCCTGTGGCCCCGGCGCGAGCTGAGCCAGCGGCTGGGGCACACGAATAGCGCTGGCGGTCTTGACGGGCGCCTGCTCGGCGTAGCCGCGCGGCACCCAGTACTGGTCGAAGTCCTCGAAGGTGGTCAGCTCGATCTCCGACAGCCACTTGGTGGCCGAGACGTAGCCGTACAGGCCCGGCACCACCAGGCGCACGGGGAAGCCGTGCTGGACCGGCAGCGCCTCGCCGTTCATGCCCACCGCGACGAGCGCCTCGCGATCGTAGGCGGCCTCGACCGGAAAGCCGCACGTGTAGTCGTCCACCGAGCGCCCCACCACCTGGGTGGCCCCCGGGTCGACGCCGGCCTCGTCGAGCAGCTGCCGCAGGCGGATGCCGCGCCACACGGCGGTGTCGACTAGGTCGCCACCGATCTCGTTGGACACACACGACAGCGTGATGGGGATGTCGACCAGGTCGCGCTCGAGCAGCTCGCCCAAGGCCAGGTCGAGCTCGCGGTCGACCATGCCGGTCACCGCCACGCGGTGGGTGGCGGGATCGACCCGGGGCACCGTCAGCGCGGTGTCGATGCGGTAGAAGGCGTCGTTGGGGGTGACAAACGGCGGCAGCCCGTCCACGTCGGGATGCGCCGCGTCCGGGATCGGCAGCGCCACGCGCCGCGCCGGCGCCGGCAGGGTCACCGACTCCGACGTCGCATTCACCCCCAGGGCGTTGGAGAGCATGCGCCCACCGAGGGCCAACACCACGCCGCCGGCGGTCACGCCGCCGGCCAGGCGCAGAAAGCAGGCTCGTCGCTGGCGGCGGGCTGGGCGGGCTCCCCGCGAGCCGACAGCCTCGCCAGCAACCACAGCAACACCCCGATCGCGACGACGCCGGCGACCACGCTGGGCAGCGCCGCGGTCGGGCTGGCCTCCTCGCTGATGGCGGCCGCGGCGCCGACGATGGCCAGCACGGCGGCACCCCCGGCGGCCGCCGCGCGGCTGCGCAGCCCGAGCACGCCGACCGCGCTGGCGTAGAGGGCCAGGACGGCGACGATGCCGATCAGCAAGGCGGGCTTGTCGGCGGTGCCAAAGAGCTCGATGGCCAGCGTCGTGACGTCGCTGGGCGCCAGGCGGATGACCACTTCCCCGACGGCCAACACCGGCGAGCGAAGCACGGGGGCGAGCGCCGCGATCACTTCGGCGATGCCGAGCGCGGCCGTGGCGGCGGCGACGCCGGCCGCGGCGGCCCGCGCGCGCCTGCGGCGCGGCCTCACATCAGCGGCGGCAGGGGCCATGGGCAACTCCGAAAGGGCAGGTCAGCCACGACAATCGTGGTTCGTGGCCAAGGCGTAGCTGGACGGGTGCGATCTCCGCGGCGGTGACGAGCCCCCTACGGCTCAGGCTGCCACGGTCCATAGCCCCCTGTGGGCACATCGCCTCCTCGGGTGACGAGGTGCTCGCGCCCAAAGCGCGCCCGGCGCCCCTGGGCGGCCGCCGCGACGAGCGGCGACGAGCCCGCCACCGCGGCGAGTCGATGACGGCTGCCGCGCTACGGGGCGCGGGTCACATCAATCACGAATCGGTTGGGATCGGCCTGGGCTTGAGCAGCGAACGGCGCGCGACGCTGCAGGCCGATGATCCAACGCATGGTCCCCTCGAAGTCGTCGGCCAGCACGACCTCGGCCACGTTGGCGCCGTTCACGTCGAAGCGTTGCGGCCCCTGATAGTTACCTCCCCACTGGGCGCGCCCAAACAGGGTAACGGCCAGATACGCCTCACCCTCCACCTGCAGCGGCTTGAGGCTTTGCCCCCGGGTGGGCTGCTGGACCCACTCGACAAGCCAGGCCGCCCGGTCGCCAGCCAGGTGCCACTCCACCCGGTCTTGGGCCTGGCCCAGCCCGAGGCGCACCTCGGTCAGCTGCGGGTCAACGGCGCGAGGTGGCAAGCCGGGGCTCTGCCGGCTGGTCTCGCGGAACCGGTCGACGTCGTCGCGGCAGGCCTCGGCGGTCTCGGCGGCCCGGTTCAACACCGACGGGGCGATCGCGGCGGCGCCGCCGACGGCGCGCACCTTGGCCAGCTCGCCGCAGTGGTCGGCCAGCCACTGTGTGGTCGGGGCGCCCAGGGCGTCGCCTCCGGTCAGCAGCACCGGGACGTTGGCGCTGCCGGCGTGGACGCTGGCGGTCAGCGCGTCGGCGAACGTCCCGCCGCGGGCCAGCACCGCCGGCTGGGCGTCGAAACCCAGCTCCTGGACGGCCTTGGCGGCCACGGTCCGCGCGGTGTGCAGCCGATCCCGGCCGGCCCAGCGCTCCACGGCAAGGCCGCGGTCGGCCAGCCGGTCGGCCACGGCGGGGCTGACGGCCTCCTCGCCGCCGACGATCACCACGCGCTGGATGTTCAGCGACTCCATCGCGTCGATGGCGGTCGCCGTGGCCGTGGTGGACTCGGGCGTGGTCAGCAGCAGCGGAAGCTGCGCGCCGGCGGCCACCGGGCCGGCGGCCAGCGCGTCGGCAAAGCCGCGCCCGTTGGCCAGCAGCGCGGTGCGCTGGCCCTTCAAAGTGCCCACGGCGTCGGCGTCGCCCCAGCGCTTGGCCACCGCCGCGGCCGTGGCGAAGCGGTCACCGCCGGCGACGCGCTCGACCTGCAAGCCGCGCGACTCGAGCTCGTCGGCCAGGCTGGGGTCCAACGCGGCACGGCCGCCGACCAGCACCACGCGCTGGGTGTCCAGCCGCCGCAGGGTGAGGTCGGTGTGCTCGGGCAGGCGCTCGCGGCCGGTCAGCAGCACCGGCGCCTGGGCCACGCCGCCGGCGTAGGCCGCCGCCAGCGCGTCCGCGTAGTCGTGGCCGGCCGCCAGGATCGCCACGTCGGCCGAGTCGAACGTGGCCAGGGCCACCCGCCTGGCGGTGGCGTAACGGTCACCACCGGCCAGCCGGTCGGCGCCGACACCGACCGCCTCGGTTGACTGGGCGTTGGCCGCGCGGGGTGCCAGCGCCGCGCCCGGCGCCAGCACGGCGATCGCCAACGCCGCGGCCACCACCACCGTCGCGGCAGCGCGTCGGCTCGCCAGCAGACACATGCTTGCTCCTTGCACGAGGGTCCGTCGTCAAGGGGAACCACGTGGGGCCTGGTGTGTGACGGCCGATCCCAGCGAGACCGGCCGTCACCGAGGGCGACTAGGACTCGTCGGATTCGACGACGGTCTCTGTCGACTCGTAGTTGGTAACCCACAGCCACGAGTAGGCACGGCGGACCCGGGCCTCCTCGAAGGTGTCCTGGTCGTTGCGACTGGCCGCATCGTGGTCGGAGTTGGCCGGGTCGTTGGACAGGACACCGCTGAAGATGCCCTTGTCGTCTCCGTTGCCTTCAGCCTCCTGCTCGTTGCCAAAGACCACGCCGCCGACGACCGAGTCACCGGCGCTGGCCAGCGAGTACGTGGTGCCGCCGGGTCCGCAGGGCCCGTCGGTGCTGAAGATCACCGTGCTGGCGTCGGAGTCAGCGGTGGTGACGTTGCACTGCGTGGCGCGGGCGGTGCGGCGTGCGCCGTCGGTGTCATACAGGGTGAAGGTCATCTCACCCGTGCCCGCGGCGTCGGTCTCCGGTCGCATGTCGTGGATCTGCAGCGGCCGGTCGAAGTCGTAGCGGACCTCCCGCTCGACGGGCTCGCCGGTGGCGTCGTCCACATCGACGACGACTACCTCGACCGACTGCAGGTTCGGCGCCAGCGTCTCCTTCTCGTCGAAGGTCTGGCTGTTCGGCAGCAGTCGCGGCTCGACCCACGTGTCGTTGCCGGTGTCCGACGCCGCGCTGTTGCAGATGAAGTGGCGCGACCCGCTCGTGCGGCCCACGCTGGTGTCATCGCAGGTGTCCGGCGTGACCGTGCCGCCGTCACCATCGCCGTCACCGTTCGTGCCGTTCTCGTCCGGTGCGCTCTCGTCCTCGCGCAGGGTGGTCACACCGACGTTGACGATTGCCTTGGTCATCGAGCCGTCGGGGAACTTCACGACGACCTCGCTGGGGTCCGACGCGTCGGGGCGAATGCCACCCCTCTCGCCGTAGACGGTCTGGCCGTTGCGGTACTGCACCAGGAACAGCTCCGGCGGGTGTGTGCTATCGGGCCCTTCGAAGAAGACGTGCTCCACGGCCTCGTCGAAGGTGTACGTGACCTCGTCGTTCTCGTAGTCGATGCTGAAGTCCACGAGGTCGGGACGGGCCGTGAGACCGTTGCTGGCGGCGTTGTCGATCGCGTCGCCGTCGACGTCGGTCATCGGGCTAGCCGTCGTCTGGTCCGCCGGAGTCACCAGCGAGGTCGTGGCGTGTGGATCCTCGTTGTCGTCGAAGGCGTTCTCTTCGACGAAGGCGCGCTTGAACGAGTCGATCACCGACGAGGTCAAAAAGCCCGGCGAGTGCACCGGGTCCTCGAACTCCACGGTGACCGTGTCGCCGTCCACATTGGTCACGCCGGTCGACTGGAACTCGTACTCGCCTTCCTGCTGCTGCGAGGCGGTCGTACCGCCCTCGCGGACCAGCCAGAACTGCCCCTCAGTCGAGACGATGTTGCTTGCCTCCATGCCGGACAGCTCGCGGTCGAAGACGAACTCCGCCGTGTTGTCCACGGTGTCGAAGTTCTCGACCTTCTCCAAGGTCGGCCACTGCGTCTTGTGGCCCTCGAGGGTGTGACTGTCGATGCCGATCGCGGCCTCGGGACTGCGCAGCCGCTCATCCTCGAGGTCGCGCACGGCCTCGTGGCGGATCGACGCGGTGGTCACGTCGGTCCACTGGGCACGGCGAGCGGCCTCCCAGTCCTCGGTCGACTGGTAAGCCCCGTCCGCGCCGCGCACGGGCCGGCTGTACGGGGTCGCGCTGGCCGGAGCGGCGCTTTCCGGTGTCACGCTCTCCACCCACTGACCGAGGTGGGTGAAGTACTCGCGCGCACCGTCGTCGGCCGTATCCGGGGTGTTGGTGTAGTCGTCGTACTCGGTGAAGTCCTTGTGGAAGACCGCGCGGACCGTGTCGTCCTCGAGTTGGCTGAACCCGTCGTCCTCTCCGCGGTCGTCGCGGACCACGTCGATCGCCGAAACCGACGTGCCGTCCCATGCGTGCAGGAAGAAGTTGTCCTCGCTCAGCCCCTGTGTCGACACGGAGCTGTCGAACTCGAACGCATACCGCACCGTGTCGTCGAACTCGCGCTGCAGCTGGACGTCGACGAGCTCGGGCGCGTTCGTCTGACTGGTCCCAGCAGTGCTGCCAAGAACCGTGAAGGTGTTGCTGAACGAGGTCGACGCGTCCACGCCCAGCGTGAAGTTCAGCGTGCACGTGCCGGTGGCGGCGTCGTCGGCGATGGTCACCGTGCCGGTGCCCTCACCGTTGCTGAACGTCAGATCGACCGTCTGATCGGAGATGCAATCGCCGGTGACCTCGAAGGTCGCGGAATCGGAGACGCCCGCGATCTGATCGGCGTCGTCGCCGGACAGGGTCACCTCCACCTCGGTGCCGGGGCCGCCCTCGGTCGGATCCAGCGAGGTGGTCAGGTCCAGCGAGTCAATCACTGTGGCACCGCCGCCGTCGGGAAGTTGACCGCGGATGGCCCCGGGGTCCGCAAAGGCGTCGGAGTGCTGGTTGACGTAGAAGTTCGACGGGGTGTTGTTGATGGCCTCGGTCAGGGCGTCCATCGAGTCGAACGTCGAGCTGTCGGCCAGCTCGGTCACGGTCCCCGAGATCGAGCCGGTGCCGTTGTCGGCGCCGTCCTGCAGGTCGTCACCGGTGCCCAGGAAGACCTCGATCGGGCCGTTCTCGTCGAAAGCGCCCGAGTGGATGTGCGCGCCGGGGGCGCCGTCGAAGGGCGGGGTGACGCCGTCCCAGGACAGGGTGAAGTCGATCTCGTCGCTCTGCTCGTCGACGGTGAGCTCGGCCGTGCCTTCGGCCTCGGCCTCGCCCTGGAAGAACTGCGGGTCGTCGGGGTTGCTGTCGTCGACCTCGTTGACCCAGCTCAAGTCGACGGTGTAGCTCTGCACCTCACCGCCATCTCCGCTGCAGGCTCCTTCGGCGTAGCTCTCGGCGACACTTTGGGCCACGGCGGCATCGCCGCCGAAGATGTCCATGGTCTCGATGTCACAGCCACGCTGCTCGAAGAAGTCGCTGGTGGCCGTCACCGTCTGGTTGGTGGGCGTCAGCAGCAGCGGCGCGGGATTATTGCCCAGCAACGGCGCGCTGGCCAGCGCATCGGCGAACTTCTCGCCGGTGGCCAGACCGACGTCGGCCACCCCAAAGCCGAAGTCGTCGGCAAAGGTGTCGGCGACCTCCTTGGCGGTGGCAAAGCGGTTGCTGCCCGACAAGCGGACAGTGTCATAGCCCTGGTTCTGCAGCTCCGTCTCGGTGCCGGAGCTCACCACGCCGCTGCCGCCGAGAATGAACACGACATCGGTGTTGGTGGCCTCAAGACCCCGCTGTGCGGCCGGATGCAGCTCGTTGGGCCCGGTCAACAAGATCGGGTGTTGGCCCGCGAACGAGCCCGGCCCGCCAGCGAGCGCGTCAGCAAACACCAGCCCAGTGGCCAAGAACGCGGCATTGGAATCCTGAGAAAGGTTGAACTCGTCGGCCACGGCATCCGGCACGGAACCCGAGTCGCCGACCTCCTGGGCCACCTGCTCGGCGGTCTCAAACCGCGTCGCGCCGGCCACGCGCTCGGTGTCGGTCACCGTCGAATTGTTGAGAATGAAGTTCTCGACGTCGCTGGAGACCGCGTTGGTCCCACCCAGGATGGTGGCGTTGACCGCCCCCAGCTCGTCGATCGCGTTGGTGATCGCCGGCGGAATGCCCCCGGCGATCAAGTCGCTGGGCACCAGCAGCACCGGCGCATCGCGCATGCCCTCCAGCGCCGCGCCGGCCAGCGCGTCCGCGAACTCCTCACCAGAAGCGATCACGACATCGGTCGACGCGTCGTAGCTATCCGTGGCGATCTCAGCCGACGTCTCAAAACGAGTCTTCCCCGCATGGCGTACTAAGTCAATCGGGCTGTTGGCCTGGGCGATCGAGCCCTGGCCGTCGGTGGGTTGCTGCGGCGGCGCCTGACCCTGCGCGCCCGGCCCATATGCCATGAGACCGAACGTCAGCGCCAGCACCCCCAACGCAGCGATCACCGACCGCATCGAAAACGAGGGTCGGTAGCTGTCAGTCAATGTGTGCCTCCTCATTCGTGGCGTACGCCTGATCGAGTGCGCTCTCCACGCGCTCGATCCGGCGTACCTCAAACGGATATAGGGCCATAAAGTGTGATTCTGGCCCTACGTCCCCTAGGACGCATGGGAATGGCCAGGCGTTACGGGCTCGCTAGCAGGACGGATCGTCCCAAGCCAGCCCACGTCATGACATCCCCTCCTAAAGCGACACGACCGACGGTTCTGGCCGCCGACCGGGGCGAACTCTAAGAGGCCGGCGGACGCCGCTCAACCGCCTCCGCCGTTGCCGGCAGGTAGCCCGTCCGATCGGTCAGGGCAGCCCTTGGGAAGGCAAACCCCTCGCAGGACCCCCTCCTACGACCCAACGCTCCGCGGCCGGTCGCTGTGACACGCCGAGACGCCCACGAGCCACCGCCTTTCGGTGGTCACATGGAGGCCAGTGACCGATCCAGGGCCGCACCTGGGCGCGCACGCATCAAGTGCGGCGACTGAGCACTACCCACACGGTGCGCAGCAGGACTTGCAGGTCCACCACCGGTGACCAGTTGACCAGGTACTGCAGATCGTGGCCGAGCTTGTAGGCCGGATCGGTGTGATAGCGGCCGTGGACCTGGGCCAGCCCGGTGATGCCCGGGGGCACCTCGCGGCGGCGGTCGTAGCCGGCGATGGCCTCGTCGTAGTGGGCCACCAGCTCGGGGCGCTCCGGACGCGGGCCCACCACCGCCATGCGTCCGGTGAGCACGTGGGCCAGCTGGGGCAGCTCGTCAAGGCGCGCCTCGCGCAGCCACCGGGCCCCGCCGACCAACCGCGGGTCGTAGTCGCCGGCCAGCACCGGACCGCACTCGGCCTCGGCGTCGCGGCGCATGGTCCGGAACTTGACCAGTGCGAACTCACGACCCTCGCGGCCCACCCGGCGCTGGCGGTACAGGATCGGCGAGCCGACCACCACCCGCACGTAGGCGGCCACCGCCACCGTCAGCGGCAGCGTCAACGGCGCCAGCAGCCCCAGCAGCGCCAGGTCCATGAGCCGTTTGAGGTGGCGCTGGGAGTCGGGCATGACGTGGCTGCGCAGCGCCACCACCGGCATGCCGCCGAGCTCGCGCACCCCCCGCAGCCCCAGCAGGCTGTCGGAGGGGCGCACCACCTGCAGCACCCCCACGCCGGCGCGCTCCAAGCCGGCCAGCGGCTCGGGGTAGGCGTCGGGCAGGGTGCGCTGGGACAGCAGCAGCACATCGGTGGCGCCGGCCTCGGCCACGGCGCCCACGAGGTCGGCGTCCTCGCCGGCGCTGCCCACCAGGCGCACCTTGTGCCCGGCGGACTGGCGCAGATGGCGCTCGGCGCCATCGACGTCCTCGGGCGAGCCGACCAGCAACAGCCGCGGCAGCCCGTGGCGCCACGTGCGCACGGTGCGCAACAACCGCCGATTCAGCGCTACGCCCAACGAACCCAGCACCAGCAGCATCAGGAGGTTGCCCCGCGGCATCAGGTACTGACCCGTAAGCAGCGCGACCCCGCCACACAGCAGCACCGCCACCCCGATCAGGGCGAACGTCCGCGGCAGGCGCGGCGCGCTGCCCAGGCGCTCCTCGGGCTCGTACAGCCCGCCGAAGTAGAACACGACCAGGTGGATGGCGGCGGCGACGGCGAACCCCACCGCGTAGTTGGCAAGCGGGTAGACGAACGACATCAGGTCCAGCGCCAGGCGCGCGCCGTGGATGGCCCACATGATGCCCAGCAACACCGCCGCGTCGGCCACCGCCAGCACGCCCGCCCGCCGCGACGGGGCGAGGGCGCCCAGCACGCGCCGGCCCCCCTTCGAAGCGGGGCGGGGGGCTCGCTCGGTCGTCTCGGTCACCGTCCCCCTCGAACCCAACACGCCCGACATGGCCGGCCAGGGCCACCGCGCGCCGTGTCGCGCCTGGGGCGGCGAGGGCGCCGGCCCCGGCGCGACACCCCGTGGCGCGGCGCGAATGCGGTGCGCCGTGGCGGAATCGCCGGGATCATACCGGCCCGCCACGTCGACCACCATCCCCCTTGACTCGCGGCGTGGGTCGCCAACCCGTGGCGGCCCGGCGAGGAAGTCAGCGCGCTCGCCTTTCCCAGCCGGGCCGGTCGCTGCGCCGCCGCGCCTTACAGCGGCCCGGGCGCTGGGCCGCCGCGCCTTGCAGCGGCCCGGTCGCTGCGCCGCCGCGTCTTACAGCAGCCCCAACAGGTCGGTGACCATGCCACCCTCGTGTAGCCACAGCGCGGTGGCGGTGGTCGACACGCCCTCGGGCAGGCTCAACGATCCCCCGGCCAGGCCGGTGCAGTCACCGCCGCCGGCGGGACAGGCCACGACCACGTCGACCGCGTCGCCGGACTCGGCGCCGCCGTAGCCAAACGTCGCCATCCCGTCGGCGTCGGTGGTGGCGGTGCCGCCGGCGACGCCCGCGTCGAAGGTCGCCTCCAGCAGGCCCTGGTCGATGATGTCGGCCAGGGTGGGCTCGTCGAGGGCGTTGAGCTCCGACAGCAACCCGTCGAGGGTGCTGAGCGAGCCGAGGTCGAGCCCGTCGTCGATGGCGGCCTCGATGGCGTCCAGCAGCGCCCCGTCGGTGGTGCGATACACCTCGAAGCGCACCTCGGCCTCCGGCAGCAGCGTGCCGGCATTGTCGAAGCGCAGCGAACGGGCGGTGGCCGTGACCTCGTGGGTGGCCCCCGTCTGGGCCTCGCCGGCGTGAGCCAGCGGGTCGGCGGTCAGCGCGTCGACGTCCAGCACCGGGTCGATCCACAGCATCGAGCCCAGCGCCGGCACGCGGCTGCGGTCGGGGGTCAACACGCCGGCGTCCAGCACGCCGCACTCGCCCTCGCCGGGGCAGGCCAGCACCACGTCGACCGCCGAGCCGTCGCTGGTCCCGTTGTAGCGAAAGGCCGCCTTACCGCCACTGCCGGTGGTGCGTGTGCCCTCGGCCGCGCGCGTCAGGCCGGCGTCGGCCAACGCCTGGGGGTCGAGCACGCCGGCCAGCGTGGACTCGTCGAGATCGCCGGCGGCGTCCAACAGCCCCTGCAGGTCGGTGGCCGTGGTCAGGTCCACCCCGGCCGCCTCGGCCACGTCGGCCAGCACCCCGTCGACGGTGGCCGAGCCGTCGGCGCGCCACACCTCGAAGCGCACCGGCAGGTCCGAGCCGGCCTGGCCATCGGCGCGGGTTGCCGCCGCGGTGACGGTGTGGTCACCGCCGCGGTCGCCGACGTCGGCGGCGGGGCTGACGTCCAGCAGCGCCGGCGCCCACAGGCCGGCGGCGGCGGCGCTGGCCTCCTCGGCGGTCTGCAGGGACCCCTCGACCATGGACGCGCAGTTGCCGGCGGCCTCGAAGCACGCCACCACGATGTCCAGGCCCGTCGCGCCGGCGGCGGGCCCGTCGTAGGCAAACGTCGCCTCGCCGGCGGCGTCGGTGACCGTTGAGCCGGTGGCGATCGGCTCGGGCGCCACGGCGCCGAGCGCGGCGTCGGC
>PXPH01000016.1 GCA_003021615.1 Actinobacteria bacterium QS_8_72_14 | reverse complement strand
GCTGGCCGAGACGGCGGTGGACGCATTGCGCACCGAGATCCTGCCGTTGGCCGAGGTCGCCACGCCCAACCTGGGCGAGGTGGCGCTGCTGACCGGCGTGGAAGTGCGCGACGCCGGCGACCTGACCGACGCCGCCGAGGCCGTCCACGCGCTGGGACCCCGCTGGGTCGTGGTCAAGGGCGGCCATCTGTCCGACAACGACGACGCCGCCGACGTGCTGTTCGACGGTCAGCAGAGCGTGCGGCTAGCCAGCGAGCGCCTGGACACCGCCGACACCCACGGCACCGGCTGTGTCTTCTCGGCGGCCATCGCCGCCCACCGTGGGCGCGGCGACGACGTCGTCGACGCGGTGCGGGCGGCCAAGACGTTCGTGACCAACGCGATCCGCCACGGCGTACGCGTGGGCACAGGCATCGGCCCCGTCGACGTGGGCTGGGCGCGGCGGGTGGGCGCCGGCGGCCACGGCCGGTGACCGCGCCCCTACCGGCGCAGTGGCGGCTTGGTGATCTTGCCGGCCTTTATACAGGCGGTGCACACGAAGGCGCGGCGCGCCGAGCCCCCGTCCCAGACACGCACCTTCTGCACGTTGGGTCGCCAGGAGCGCTTGGAGCGCTTGTGGGAGAAGCTCACCTGGTGGCTAAAGCGCGTGCGCTTGTCGCAGATCTCGCAAACGGCGGCCATGGCAGCGTCCTCTCGCGCGCGGGCCGAGTGTGGGAGAGCGGCTGTCGGCGCGGCGGTCGCGGCGGTGCCGGCGCCCGCCCGCCGAGCATGGGACAAGGCTAGCGGGCCGATGCGCCCAGCGGCAACCGGGGTGGTCTGGGCGCGCGGCGTCCCGGCTGGATCGAGCGAGCCGACCCCGCGTTTACACTGCCGCGGTGGCCACAGGCCCGACCGTGCGCGAGCTGTCATTACAAAGCGGCCACGTGACGCACCCTCGGCTGACCCTCGACGACGACGTCGCCGCAGTGCGCGGCGTCGGCCCTGGCATGGCTGCGCGGCTGCGCGAGACGTTTGGCATCGCCACCGTCGGCGATCTGTTGGCTCATCTGCCGGTACAAGAGCCCGGCAAGTACCGCGAGCGCGCGGCCGTCAAGCCGCTGGCCGAGGCCAAAGTCGGCGAGGCCGTCACCGTGGTGGGCGAGATCGCCGACTGGCAGGAGATCCGCCCGAGGCAGGGCCACGGCGGCAAGCATCGGCGCGCCTCGCCACGAACGGTGCACAAGGCCGCGATCGTCGACGACGCCGGCGGGCGCATCACCGCCCCGTTCTTCAACCAGCCGTGGGTGGCCAAGCGCAACCCGGCCGGCTGCCGGGTAGCGGTGACCGGGCGCCTGGAGCGCTACCGCGGCGAGCTACAGCTGGGTTCGGCGCGGCTGACCCAGGTCCCCCCCGGAGAGACGACCGTCGAGACCGGCGGTGACGAGCAGGGCCTGGTGCCGACCTATCCCGCCAGCGCCGACGTCCCGGCTGAGCAGCTGACCAAGATGGTGCGCGCGGCGCTGGAGGCCGTGCCGGCGGTGCCCGACCCGCTGCCGGAGACGCTGCTGGCCCGGCGCGGGCTGGTCGATCGTGACACAGCGGTGCGCCACATCCACTTCCCGCCGGATCACGAGGCTGCCCACCACGCCCGCCAGCGGCTGGTCTACGACGAGCTGCTGACGCTGCAGCTCGGCGTCCAGCAGCGGCGCACCGAGCGCGAGCTGGAGGCCGCCGGGATGGCCCACCCGCCGGTGACCGACGGGCTGGCCGACGCGCTCATCGACGTTTTGCCGTTCCCGCTGACCGGCGCCCAGCAGCGCGCGGTGGACCAGCTCGGTGCCGACCTGGCGGTGTCGGCGCCGATGCAACGGTTGCTGCAGGGCGATGTGGGCTCGGGCAAGACCATCGTGGCCGCTTGGGCGATGCTGACCGCGGTCGACCACAACCGGCAGGCGGCGCTGATGGCCCCCACCGAGGTCCTGGCCGAGCAGCACCACCGCACGCTGACCGACCTGCTGGCGCCGCTGGGGGTCAACGCCCCCGGCGGGCCCCGCGTGGAGCTCATCACCCGGTCGCTGCCCGCCCGGGCGTTACGCCGGGTGCTGGCCGAGGTCGCCGCCGGCGACGTGGACGTGCTCATCGGCACCCACGCTTTGCTGCAGGACCGGGTGGACCCGCCCCACCTCGGAGTGGTGGTCATCGACGAGCAGCACCGCTTTGGCGTGGAACACCGCGCCACGCTGCGCGCCAAGGGAAGCCGCGTGGTTGCCTCCGATGACGGCGAGGCCGCCCCGCCCCGCCAGCCCGACGTGCTGGTCATGACCGCCACGCCGATCCCGCGATCGCTGGCGCTGACGTGGTACGGCGACCTCGACGTCACCACTCTGGACGAGCTGCCCCCCGGTCGCCAGGGCGTCAAGACCGTGGTCATCCCCAGTCACTCCCCGCGTCGAGCTCGCCTCGAGGCGTTCGTGCGCCAGCAGGCGGATGCCGGTCAGCGCGCCTTCGTGGTGTGTCCCACCGTCGACGAGTCCGACGTGCTCACCGTCGACGAGGGCGGGGTGGAGCGCAGCGTGGCCAGTGCCCGAGCTACCTACGAGCGCCTGGCCCACGGCCCGCTGGTCGACGTCGACGTGGGCCTGGCCCACGGGCGCCTGCCCGCGGCCGAGCGCGAGTCCGTCATGGACGCGTTCCGCCGCGGCGAGATCCAGGTGCTGGTGGCCACCACCGTCATCGAGGTCGGCCTGGACGTGCCGGAGGCCTCGCTGATGGTGGTCGAGGATGCCGACCGCTTCGGCATCAGCCAGCTGCACCAGCTGCGTGGACGGGTGGGCCGCGGGGCCGCCCAGAGCTACTGCGCGCTGCTGACCGTCGACGAGGCGAACCCGCGGTTGCGGGCGCTGGCGGCCAATACCGACGGGTTCGCGCTGGCCGAGGTCGACATGGAGCTGCGCGGCGAGGGGTCGTTGTTCGCCACCCGCCAGTCGGGGCTGCCCGATCTCAAAATCGCTCGGCTGGTCCGCGACGCCGACGTGGTGGCCGCCACCCGCGACGACGCGCGGGCGCTGCTGGCCGCCGACCCACAGCTCGAGAGATGGCCGCAGCTGCGCGCCGAGGTCGCCGCGCGCTACGACCCCGAGCGCCTCGCCGCGCTGGACTCCGGCTGACGCGTGCCGCGGTGGAGCCGCCGGCCGCCGGGCCGGGGCAGGCCACAGGGGGCGAGGCTGGCTCGGCTGTGGTCGCGCCTGGCTAGGCTGTCGGCATGCTGCGTGTGATCGCCGGGGCCGCCAAGGGGCGGCGGCTGCGCACCACCGGGGGGCGGGCAACGCGCCCCATGGGCGAGCGCATGCGCGAGGCCCTGTTCTCCAGCCTGACGCCGGCGCTAAGCGACGCGGTCGTGCTGGATCTATGGGCCGGCTCGGGGTCGCTGGCGATCGAGGCCCTGTCGCGCGGGGCGCGGCGGGCGGTGCTGGTCGAGCGCCAACGCGCCGCGCTGGCTGTGTTGCGCGACAACGTCACGGCGTGTGGCTTTGCCCCGCGCGCCCGTGTGGTCGCCGACGACGTGGCGGCGTTCGCCCAGCGCGCCGACGACGGGCCCTTCGACGTGGTCCTGGCCGATCCGCCCTACGCCATCGCCATCGAGCGTGTGTGGGCAGTCCTGGGGCGGCTGCACGCCGGCGGGGCGCTGACCGGCGACGCCGAGGTCGTGCTGCACCGTCCCGCTCGCGAGCCCGTGGCCGAGCCGCCGGCGCCATTGGCGCTGCAGCGCGTGCGCCCGTACGGTGACGCCGCCCTGTGGCGGTTGAGCGTGGCGGGCCGCGCCGCCCCGGTCGAGGATGGGCGCGGCGATCGCTAGACGGCGCCCGCCGACGACGAGGTCCGCGCATGAGCATCACCGCGGTGTGCCCCGGCAGCTTCGACCCCATCACCAACGGCCACCTCGACGTGATCGAGCGGGGGGCCAACCGGCTCGACCGCCTGGTGGTGCTGTGCAGCCGCAACCCCGGCAAGCAGCCCATGCTCGACGCCCCCGAGCGCCTCGAGCTCGTCGAGACGTGCACGGCCCATCTGCCCAACGTCGAGGTCGCCAGCTTCGACGGCCTGCTGGTCGAGTGGTGCAACGCCCGGGGCATCGACCTGGCGGTCAAGGGGCTGCGGGCGGTCAGCGACTTCGAGGCCGAGATGCAAATGGCCCAGATGAACGCCCACCTGGGCGGGGTGGAGACGCTGTTCATCACCACGCGTCCCGTATACTCCTACCTCTCCTCCTCGTTAGTGAAGGAGATCGCCCGCTTCGGGGGTGACATCAGCGACTTCGTCCCGCCGGTCGTGGCGCGCCGCCTCGCCGACCGCTGACCTCCTGCTCACGCAAACCCCCGCGAAAGGACGCGCCGCCGTGGATGTGGACGACGCCATCGGTGAGCTCGAGCGCCTGCTCTCCACTTCCCGGCCCGTGCCGCTGTCGTCGTCGATCATGGTCAACCGCGCCGACGTGGAGGCGGTGCTGGAGGGCCTGCGACAGGGGCTTCCCGAGGAGCTGCGCCAGGCCCGCTGGATCATCAAGGAGCGCGACGACCTCGTCGAGCAGGCCCGCTCCGAGGCCCAGCAGATCGTGGACGACGCCCGTGAGGAACGCGATCGGATGCTGTCGGAGACGGAGGTCGTCAAGGCCGCCAACCGGGAGGCCGAGCGCATCGTGGCCGACGCCCGCGAGGAGGCCAAGGTGCTGCGCCTGGAGGCCGAGGACTACGTGGACAGCAAGCTGGCCAACTTCGAGATCGCGCTGCACAAGACCCTCAAGAGCGTAGAGAAGGGCCGTGAGCGCTTGCGCGGGCGACTGGCCTCCGACGAGCTGACCGGCGAGCCGGAGAGCCGCGACGACCAGCCCCAGGCGGGGGTGTATGACCATCAGCTCGGCGAGGACAGCGAGTCCCAGGGATAGGACCGGGTGCTAGCATGGTCGGTGTGCCGGTGCGTCGCGCCGGAGCCGCTTGCGGGCGGTAGCGCGCCGTCCTCCGCCCGCCCACCGGGTGAAGCCCATGAGCACCTCGCTGCACGATCATCGCCTCAATGTCGCCGACCTGGTCGACCGGCCCGGCGCGTCCCGCCGCCTCGACCTGTCGCTGTCGGTCCCCGACGGGTTCGAGTTCCCCCTGACGGAAGTCACCGCGCCGTTGCGCCTGGCGGCGGTGATCGAGAGCGTGGTGGACGGGCTGCTGGTGCGCGGCTCGCTGCAGGCCCGGCTCTCGTTGTGCTGCGCCCGCTGTCTGCGCCCCCTGGCGCGCGACATTGACGTCGACGTCGTCGAGTTGTTCGTCGACCCTGCCCGGGCCACCGCGGAGGCGCTGACCGACCTTGAGCCGGGTTATCAGGTCGCCGACGACCACATCGACGTGGAGGCGCTGCTGCGCGACGCGCTCGCCCAGAGCGCCCCGTATCAGCCGCTGTGTGGCGAGGCCTGCCAAGGGCTGTGCGGCCAGTGCGGCGCTGACCTCAACGTCGCCGCGTGCGGCTGCGGCGACAAGCAGCTCGACCCCCGCTGGGCGACGCTGGCACAGCTGCGTGATCGGCTGCCCGCCGAGGAGTGAGCCCGCCAACGTGTCGTGCCAGCGCCCCTCTGCGACCATGACCCGGGTCGTTGCCTCGCGGCGCCGGCTGACTCTGCCCTGACCCGACAAGGAGCCTTTTGTGGCAGTCCCCAAGCGCAAGACGTCACGGGCGCGCACACGCCACCGCAAGGCGCAGTGGTTGCGTGCCCGGCGGCCGCACATCGCGACCTGCCCGCGGTGCAAGGAGCCGCGGGAGCCCCACACCGTGTGCCCCTCGTGTGGCACCTACCGGGGCCGGCAGGTGCTGTCCGAGGAGTGAGCCCGTTGCGTGGTAGGCGCCCCCGCGCGGAGTGGCCGCGGTGACCGAGCCGGGATCAGCCGAGGCCCCTGTCGCGATCGATGCGATGGGCAGCGACGGCGCCCCGGCTCCGGAGGTCGCGGCGGCCCTCGCGTGCCGGGCGCGTGGCCAGGCGGTGACGCTGGTGGGCGAGCGCGAGGCCCTGACCGGGGCCGGCGCCCCCCCACCCATCGACGTCGTCGATGCGCCACACCGGGTGTCGATGGCCGACGAGCCGGCCATGGCCCTTCGGCGCAGTCCTCAGGCCAGCGTGCGGGTAGCGGCGCGGCTCGTCGCCCACGGGCGGGCTGGCGCCCTGGTCTCGGCCGGCTCGACCGGGGCGATCATCGGCGCCGCGCTGTTGGAGCTCGGTCGGGTCCCGGGGGTGCGCCGCCCGGCCGTGAGCGCCCGGCTGCCCGTTCCCGGCACCGACGGCGTGATCCTCATCGACGCCGGTGGCACGCCCGATGCGGGGGTCGCGGCGATGGTGGGCTTTGCGCGCATGGGCGTGGCGCTGGCCGCCGGCGACGACGGGCCCGTCCCGCCTGACGCGCGCAGCCCTGGGCCCGTGCCCCGAGTGGGGCTGCTAAACGTCGGCGCCGAGCCGGGTCGCGGCAACCGGGCGGTGCGTGGCGCCCATGTGGCGCTTGCCCACATGGAGGGCTTCATCGGCAACGTCGAGCCGGCCGACGTGCTGGCGGGCGTCGCCGACGTCGTGGTGGCCGACGCGTTTACCGGCAATGTGTTGCTCAAGACGATCGAAGCCATGGCGACCGCGGCCGGTCTGGACCGCCACGGTGACGCCGGCGCCCTGCTGCTGGGCGTGCGGGCGCCGATCGTGGTGGCCCACGGCTCGGCGGAGGCCGCCACCCTGGAGGCGGCGGTGGGCGCCGCCGCTGACGCGGCCGCCTCGGGTGTCAGCGCCCGCGTCGCCGACCGGGTCGCGTCGCGGGCGCAGACGGTGGGATCAGGGACGCCACGATGAGCGCACGCGGGCGTGAGGAGATCGCCGAGCTCGTGACCCCCCGCCTCGGGGAGGTTCTGGCCATCGACTCCTCGGATGTGTGCCACACCGCCCGCTTCGAGGAGGACCTCGCGGCGGACTCACTCGACCGGCTCGAGGTCTTGGAGGGCGTGGAGTCCGACCTTCGCGCGCAAGGGCTGGCGGTGTCGTTGCCGGACGCGGAGCTGACGTCGCTGCGGACCGTGTGCGACGCGGTCGACCGCATCCACGCCCAGGTCACCCAGCAGGGGCGGTCGTGACGGCACAGGACTGCGAGACCGCGCCGTCGAGGACGAGCTGATGAGCGCAGCCTCCGACCGAGACCCTGACCCCCTCGGCGTCGCCGCCGTCGCCGAGTCGCTGGGGGTTGGGGCCAAGGACCCCGCCCGACTGCAGGAGGCCCTGACCCACCGCAGCTACGCCTTCGAGGAGGGGGTACGGCCCCACAATGAGCGCTTGGAGTTCCTCGGCGACGCCGTGCTGGGGCTGATCGTCACCGACCAGATCTTTCACCATGAGCCCGACTCCACCGAGGGTCGCTTGGCCAAGCTGCGCTCGGTGGTGGTCAGTGAGTCCAGCCTGGCCAACGTGGCCCGCCAGCTCGGTCTGGGCGCCCACATCCGCCTGGGTCGCGGCGAGGATACCTCCGGTGGGCGCGACAAGGACTCGATCCTCGCCGACACGCTCGAGGCGGTCATCGGCGCCATCTACCTCGATCAGGGGTTGGACGTGGCAGAGCGGCTCGTGCGGCAGTGCTTCGCTGGGCCCATCGCCGACCTGGCCGCCCGGCCCGAGGCGGTCGACGCCAAAACCGCCCTCCAGGAGCTGCTGGCGGCCGCTGGTCGCCAGCTGCCGGAGTACGAGATCAGCGAGGCCGGCCCCGATCACGCCAAGCGGTTCGCGGCGGTGGTGCGCGTCGAGGGCGCCGTGTGCGGTCACGGCCAAGGGCGCACGAAGAAGGAGGCCGAACAGGGCGCAGCCGCCGAGGCGGTGCGCCGTCTGCGGGACGACGCGGTATCACCCGGGGGCGCCACGCCGTCCGGGGACGCGGCGTCGTCGCCGGAGTCGCCGCCTGCGGCGGGCGACGGCGGCCGCTGGAAGGGGTCCTCGTGACGCAGCTGCCCGAGGTCGAGGTCGCCCGCAAGAGCCTCGAGCGCGAGATCGTTGGCAAGCGCATCAAGTCGGTGGAGGTCAAGACCACCGCGCTGGTGCGCCACCATCGCAACCGCCCCGAGCTCTACCGGGCCCTCGACGGGCGCAAGATCGACGCGGTCTCGCGCCGCGGCACGGCGCTGCTGCTCGACCTCGACGACGACTGCACCTTCGTGCTGTTGATGGGCGAGCACTCCTGGATCGCTTCGGAGACCGCCAGCGCCTCACCGGGGCGCAGCGTCCAGATGGTGACCACGTTCACCACCGGCGGGGCCCTGCACTACCACGACGTGACCAAAACCGGGGCCATGCTCGTGCTCGCCGACACCGAGCTGGCCTCGGTGCCCGAGCTGACGCCGGGCGGGGTCGACCCGTTAGCGGACACGTTCACGTGGCAGGCCTTCAACCAGAAGCTCGTGGAGTGGGCGCGGCCCCTGCGAAACGTGCTGACCGACTTCCAGGTGCTGGTCGGGCTCGGCGACACCTATGCCGACGAGGTGCTGTGGACCGCCGGGCTGTCCGGCGCCCGCCCGTCGCAGCGCTTGAGCGCCCAAGAGGTCCGCCGTTTGTACCGCTCGGTGTTGGAGGTGCTGCACGAGGCCGTCAAGCAAGGCGGGGCCACCGAGGCGGAAGCCGAGGGGGACGAGGAGGAGTCCGACCCCTTCATCAACGTCTACCGGCGCGCGGGCCAGGCGTGCCGGCGGTGCCGCACGCCCATCCGCCACGAGAAAATCGGGGGTGAGCTCAGCTACTTCTGCCCCGCCTGTCAGACGTGAGGCCCCGAGGGCGAGCCGGTGGTCACCCCCGCGGGGCGTGGCGCTGCTGTGTCAGGCGCCCCACGGCGCGCCCCAGTCGGTGAGCGAGGTCCGGCGCCGAGGTGTGCGAGGCGCGCTGCTGTAGCCGCGCGGCCCAGCGGCCAGCGGCCACGACCAGCGCCTCCCACTCGGCGGCCAGGTCGGCGTCGTGGTGCCACGGGTCGCTGCCGGTCAGCGCCCCGGTTCGGCGGATCGCGTCGTAGCGGGCGCGTTGCGCGGGCTCGCCCACCAACGCGTAGGCCATGTTGATGCGCTGGACCCGTCGCGTGGCCTCCTGGCGCTCGTCGGCCGGGGCCAGGTCCGGGTGGTGGCGGCGCACGAGCCGCCGGTGGGCGGCCTTGAGCTCGGCCTGGCTACAGTCCGGATCCACACCGAGGACCTCGTAGGCGTCGACGAACTCGCTCATGTCAGGATGCCGCCGGCGCGGCGCGCGCTGCGGCCAGCACTCGGCGCACGGCCTCGACCAGGGCGGGCACGAACTGGTCGGCGGCGGCCACGGCGGCCTCGTGGTCGGCGTCGAGCTCG
>PXPH01000015.1:4897-14292 GCA_003021615.1 Actinobacteria bacterium QS_8_72_14 | reverse complement strand
CCAGGTGCCGGGCCGTGCGGGCCAGCTGGGTCCAGAAGCGGTCAACGGCCGCGGCCACGTCGGGATCGGCCGCCTCAGCGGCGTCGGCCGCCTCGCCGCGCAACTGGCGCACCGCGGCGGCTAGGCGCTCGGGGCGCACCGGCCGGCCCACCAGCGCCTTGCCCGCCACCGTCATCGCCCGATCGTCGTCGGGGAAACCGACCGCGAGCGGCTCCAGGGCGCGGTAGCACAGCCCCGGCAGCCACGGCCACAGCGACGCGCCCGACTCCAGGCGATCGCGCAGCGCCGAGGCGGTCCGCGAGGGCGCGCCGGCATACAGCGCCCTGGCCGCCGCCCCGACACCAGCGCGACAGCGCCGTGTGGCGTCGTCGGCGAGCTCGCGCGTGGCCGGCGGCACCGGCGTCACCGCAGCTGCTGCAGCTGGGCGGTCAGGGCATCGATGCGCTGGCGCCACTGATGGACCTTGTCGCGCTCGGCTTGGACCTTGTCAGCCGGCGCGTTGGCCACGAAGCCTTCGTTGGCCAACATCTTCTGGGCCCGCTCGTGCTCGGCCTCGGCCTGGACCAGCTCGCGCTCGAGGCGGTCGCGCTCCTCGGCGAGGTCGATCAGCCCGGCCAGCGGCACCACAAGGTCCACCCCTGACAGCGACACGCGCCCGGTGGGGCCCAGCTCGCCGGGCTCGCCGCCCTCGGCCACGCGCCAGCCGGCCACCCCCGCCAGGCGTCGCAGCCCCTCCACGGCCCCCTGCAGCGCCGCCAGCTGCTGGCTGCCGTGCTCGCGGGGCACCGCCACGACGTCCACTGCCACAGCCGGGCTCAGCCGGTGGTCGGAGCGAAAGCGGCGCAGCGCCGTGACGGCCTCCTGTAGCACGGCAAAGCCCGCCTCGGCCTCGTCGTCGCGGGAAGCGACCGGCGTGTGGGGCCACGGGGCCACGATCAGGGCGGTCGCGTCAGCCTCGCCGTCCAGCGACGCCCACAGCGCTTGCCAGAGCTCCTCGGTGACAAAGGGGATCTGGGGGTGCAGCAGTCGCAGGACCTGATCGAGGGCGTAGGCCAGGGTGTGGGTCGCGGCGGCGTCGTCGCGCAGCTTGGCGACCTCGACGTACCAGTCGCACAGCTCGTCCCAGGTGAAGTGATACAGCGACCGCGCCGCGCGGGCCAGGTCGTGCTCGTCGTAGGCCGCCACCGCCTCGGCGCGGGTGGCCTCCAGGCGTGACAGCAGCCAGCGGTCCTCCAGGGTGCGCGACGCGGCCGGCGGCGGGGTGCCGTCGGCGGGCATCTCGCCCAGCAGGCCCAGCGTGAACTTGGCGGCGTGCCACAGCTTGTTGCAGAAGCGCCGGCCGCCCTCGACCCACTCGCGGGCGATGGGCACGTCGCTGCCGGGGCTGGCGCTGCGCAGCAACGCGAAGCGCAACGCGTCGGCGCCGTAGGCTTCGCAGAACTCCAGGGGGTCGATGACGTTGCCAAACGACTTCGACATCTTCTTGCCGTGCTCATCGCGCACCATCCCGTGGTTGAACACCACGCGGAAGGGCACCTCGTCGAGCAGGTACAGCCCGATCATGTGCATCCGGCTGACCCAGAACGTGTTGATGTCGTAGCCGGTCTCCATGATCGCGTGCGGATACCACGCGGCCAGCTCGGGAGTCTCCTCGCGGCCGCCGCCGGTCCAGCCCAGGGTGGTCAGCGGCCACAGCTGCGACGAGAACCACGTGTCCAGCACGTCAGGGTCGCGGGTCAGCCCCAGGCGCTCGATCTCCTCCTCGCTGGGGTCTTCCCGGCGCACGTGGACGGTGCCGTCCGGCTCGTACCAGGCCGGGATGCGATGGCCCCACCACAGCTGGCGCGAGATGCACCAGTCGTGGAGGTTGGCCAGCCAGTCGCGATAGCCCTTGGCGTGATGGTCGGGCACGAACCGCAGCGCTCCGGCGTCCAGGCTGGCGATGGCGCGGTCGGCCAGCGGGCGGGTGGCCACGAACCACTGCTCGGAGAGCTTGGGCTCGACCACGGTGTCGCAGCGCGAACAGTGACCCACCGCGAAGGTGCGCGCCTCGACCTGCTCGAGCACCCCGCGTTTGGCGAGGTCGCCCTTGACGCGCTCGCGCGCGGCAAAGCGATCCAGCCCGACGTAGGGGCCACCGTGCTCGGTGATCGCCGCGTCGTCGCCGATGACCTCGACCGGCTCGAGACCGTGGCGCTGGCCGATCTCGTGATCCAGCGGGTCATGAGCGGGAGTGACCTTGACCGCGCCGGTGCCGAACTCGGGGTCGACCCCCGCGTCGGCGACCACCGGCAGCTCGCGTGCCAGCAGCGGCAGCACCACGGTCGAGCCGATCAGGTGGCGGTAGCGCTCGTCGTCGGGATGGACCGCCACGCCGGTGTCGCCCAGCATCGTCTCCACCCGGGTGGTGGCCACCACCACACCGTCGCCGCCATCCGAGGCCGGATACCGCAGGGAGGCCAGCTCGCCGTCGACCTCGGGGTGTTCCACCTCGATGTCGGACAGCGCCGTCTGGCACCGCGGGCACCAGTTGATGATCCGCTCGCCCTTATAGACCAGGCCGTCGTCGTACAGCCGGCAGAACGTCGTGCGCACCGCCGCCGAGCGCGGCTCGTCGAGGGTAAAGGCCTCCCGGCGCCAGTCGGCCGAGGCGCCCAGACGCCGCTCCTGGGCCAGGATCGCGCCGCCGGACTCCTGAACCCACGCCCACATGCGCTCCAAAAAGCCCTGCCGACCCAGCTCGTGGCGGCTGGTGCCCTCCAGGGCGAGCTGTCGCTCCACGACGTTCTGGGTGGCGATGCCGGCATGGTCCGAGCCGGGAAGCCACACGGCGTTCTTGCCCTGCATGCGCGCGTGGCGCACGAGGGCGTCCTCGATGGCGGTGGTCAGCGCATGGCCGATGTGTAAGCTGCCGGTGACGTTCGGCGGGGGCATGGCGATGGCGAACGGCTCACCGTCGTCGTCGGGCTCGGCGGCAAAGAACCCCTGGGCTTCCCACCAGCCGTAGCGGCGCGCCTCGATATCACCGGGGTCGTAGCTCGCAGCCAGGGTGTCGGTGCTCGCGTCGGTAGCCATGCCCGGCAGTGTACGGGCCGCTGCCCCGGCCACGCCCAGCCGGGCTGGCCCGCCCCGAGGGTCACCCCGCCGCCGCGGCGGGCCCGGCTCCTAGGCGCTGCGGCGCTCGTCGATCTCCTCGTGGCGCACCAGTGTGGGGTTGGCCTTTTGCTCCACCACGTCGCCGGTGATGACGCAACGGCCCACGTCGGTCTGCGACGGGAGGTCGTACATTGTGGCCAGCAGGACCTCCTCGAGGATGGCCCGCAGCCCGCGCGCGCCGGTCTCGCGCAGGATCGCCAGATCGGCGATGGCGTTGAGCGCGTCGTCGGTGAACTCCAGCTCCACACCGTCGAGCTCGAACATGCGCTTGTACTGCTTGACCAGCGCGTTCTTGGGCCCGGTCAGGATCTCGATCAGCGCGGTGCGGTCCAGCGGCTCGACGTTGGTCACCACCGGCAGGCGCCCCACGAACTCCGGGATCAGCCCGTACTTGAGCAGGTCCTCGGGCAGCACGTTGGAGTGCAGCATCGCCAGGTCGGTGTCGTCCCGGGTACCCACCTCGGCGCCGAAGCCCACCCCGTGATGACCCAGCCGGTGCTCGACGATCTCCTCCAACCCGGAGAACGCCCCGCCGCAGATGAACAGGATGTTGGACGTGTCGATCTGGATGAACTCCTGGTGGGGGTGCTTGCGCCCGCCCTGTGGCGGCACGCTGGCCGCCGCGCCCTCCAGGATCTTGAGCAGGGCCTGCTGAACGCCCTCTCCGGAGACGTCGCGGGTGATCGACGGGTTCTCGCTCTTGCGCGCGACCTTGTCGACCTCGTCGATGTAGATGATGCCGGTCTCGGCCTTCTTGACGTCGAAGTCGGCGGCCTGGATGAGCTTGAGCAGGATGTTCTCGACGTCCTCGCCGACGTAGCCGGCCTCGGTCAGCGCCGTGGCATCGGCGATGGCGAAGGGCACGTTGAGCATGCGCGCCAGCGTCTGGGCCAACAGCGTCTTTCCCGAGCCGGTGGGCCCCAGCAGCAGGATGTTGGACTTGGCCAGCTCGACGTCGTCATCGCTCGAGCGCCCGCTGCTGGCGTCGCCCTGGCCCACGCGCACGCGCTTGTAGTGGTTGTACACCGCCACCGACAGGGTCTTTTTGGCCGCCTCCTGGCCCACGACGTAGTCGTCGAGGAACTCGTAGATCTCCTTGGGCTTGGGCAGCTCACCGGGCAGAAGCTCAGGGGTCTCGGAGAACTCCTCCTCGATGATCTCGTTACACAGGTCGATGCACTCGTCGCAGATGTACACGCCCGGGCCGGCGATCAGCTTCTTGACCTGCTTCTGCGACTTGCCACAGAACGAGCACTTGAGCAGGTCGCCGCTCTCGCCGAACTTCGCCATGGCCTGCTAGTCCCTTCGCGTCAACCATGCCACGTGCGTCGCGCCGCCTTCCGCCCTCTGCCAACTCGCCCCTCGCCCGGGTCGTCGGTGGGCGAACAGGGCGCGGTGACCGGCGGGGGCTCCCATTCGCATCGTAACGGGCCGCCGCCTCTCACGTGCGCGGGGGCGGCGCATCGCTTCAGGGTGGGCGCGGGGGCCCACGCGGCGATGAAGGGGCGCGCGGGGTAGGGGCTAGCTGGGCTTTAGCGAGGCCTCCTGGCTGCGGCGGCTCTCCATGACGCGGTCGACGACGCCGTAGTCCTTGGCCTCCGCGGCGGTCATGATGAAGTCGCGATCGGAGTCCTCGCTGATCTTCTCCAGCGTCTGACCGGTCTTGTCGGCCATGATCTGGTCCAGCAGCTCGCGGATGCGCATGATCTCGCGGGCCTGAATCTCGATGTCGGCCGACTGCCCCTCGGCGCCGCCGTGGGGCTGGTGCAACAGGATCCGGCTGTGGGGAGTGGCCGCCCGCTTGCCCGGGCTGCCCGCGGCCAGCAGCGTGGCCGAGGCGGAGGCGGCCTGGCCGATGCAGAACGTGGCGATGTCGGGCTTGATGAACTCCATCGTGTCGTAGATCGCCAGGGCGGCGGTCACCGACCCGCCCGGCGAGTTGATGTACATGTTGATGTCTTTGCTGGGGTCTTCGCCCTCGAGGTGGATCAGCTCAGCCATCACGATGTTGGCGATGTCATCGGTGATGGGCGTGCCGATGAAGATGATGCGCTCCTTGAGCAAGCGCGAGTAGATGTCGAAGGAGCGCTCACCTCGGCTGGTCTGCTCCACGACCATGGGAACGAGGTAGCTCATGGCGGGCTCCAGTGCGTGGCGTCGGCTACGAAGCGGCCGGGTGCGGGGCGCCGGCCAGCCTACCCCTCGCCGCGCGCGTGCGTGTCGGGCTCGCCGGCCTCGCCGGTCTGGTCGTCACCGGTGGCCTCGGCGGCGGCCATGGCGGCTGTGCGAGCCCCGGCCTCGGGGTCCTCCTCGAGGTCGGCGTCGTCGGCGGGTGGCCCGCCCAGCACCTGCACGCTCTCCAGCAGGCGATCGATGTTCTTGCGCCGGCGGGTGTCGCTGATGAGCGCGCCGATGCGGTCGTCCTGGGTCATCAGCTGGGCGATCTCCTGGGGGTCGCGCCCCATGCGCTGGGCCTGACGGTAGACCTCGCTCTCCAGATCGTTTCGGTCGACCTCGACCTCCATCTGCTTGGCGATGGCATCCAGCACGAGCTGGCTTTTGACCGTGGCTCGAGCCTGTTGGTCCAGCTGGCTAAAGACGTCCTCGCTGTCGCCCATCATCTGCAGGTACTCATCCGGCGAGACCCCGTGCTGCTCGGCCTCGCTGGACAACCGCTGCACCCGAAACTGCAGCTCCTGTTGCACCAGGGACTCGGGCAGCGCGACCTCGACGCGGTCGGCCAGGGCCTCGACCACCTTGCTGCGCAGATCGGTACGGGCCTGCTCGCGCTTGTGGGCCGCTAGCTGGCGCCGTAACTCCGCATCGAACTCCGCCAGGGTGTCGAACTCGGTGTTCTCCTCGACGAACTCGTCGGTGAGCTCGGGCAGCCGCTGGGCCTTGGCCTCCTTGACGATGACGGTGAAGTCGGCCTCCTTGCCGGCGAGCTCGCCGAAGTCGTCGGCCAAGGTCTCGCTGAACTTCAGGATGTTGCCGGGCTCGGCGCCCACCAGCTGGCGATCGAGCTCGGAGTTGCTCTGTTGGGGGTCCTCCACGTGATACAGCATGTCCTCGCCGCTGGCGTCCTCAATGCGCTGGCCGTCGTGCTCGGCGGTGACGGTGATCTTGACGTAGTCCCCCACGTCGGCGGCCCGCGAGACGGTCTCCAGCTCGGCGAAGCGCTGGCGCAGGTTGTCCAGCTGGGCAGTCACGTCCTCCTCGGTGACCTCCCAGTCGGGATGGGGGATTTGCAGGTCGTCGATGTCGGGGGGCTCGACCTCGGGCACGATCTCGACGGTGGCCGAGAACACCGCGTCTTGGCCGGGCTCGAAGGTCTCCACGTCCAGCTCGGGCTGGCCGGCCACGTGCAGCTGCTCGGCCTGTACGGCCTCGCGGTAGAACTCCGGCAGGGCGTGCTGGGCCGCCTCCTGGGCCAGCGCGTCCTTGCCGACGCGCGACTCGAGAACGCGCCGTGGGGCCTTGCCAGGGCGGAAGCCGGGGACGTTGACCTGCTCGGCAAGGCGGGAGGCGGCCGCCTCGACGGCTTCCTCGACACGCTCCGACTCCACGGTGATCTGCACGGTCACCTTCGTGTCGTCGACGCGCTCAACGGTCGTCTGCACGGCGGTGGACTCCTGTGCGCGGAGGGGTTGGCCGGCCATCGCCGGCGGCGGGGCGTGGCGACGTCGCCGCCGGCGCGAGGCCGCAGTGGCGCCATGCTAGGCGCCGGAGCCCGGCCGGTGTCAGGTTCCACCGGTCAGCCACAGCAGGTGTCGCTCAGGGTCTCGGCGCGCCAGGTCCGCACCGCCTCGAAGCCGGCCACGGCCGCGAGCGCCAGGCCCGCGACGGGATCGGCCCACCACCAACCCAGGGCCGCGTTGAGCCCCAGCCCCGCCAGCAGCACCCCCGACAGTCCCGCGCACAGCATCGTCTGACGCGCCTCGGCGACCACCGCCTGCGAGCCCAGCGACGGCGCCAGGCGCAGCTTGGCCCGCGCCAAAGCGGGCATGACCAGCAGGGACAGCGCCGCGAGGACGAGGCCTACCGAGCTGGCCGCGGGGGCGCTGGCCCTGGCCAACTGGACGGTCGCCTCGACGGCGACGTAGGCGGCCAGCGCCGCGAAGCACACCGCGATGGCCCGGGTCGCGCGTCGGTCGAACTCGGCCATGCACCCACCGCGGCGCTCCTGGCGCAGCCGCCAGGCCAGCACCGCCGCGGCCGACACCTCTACCGCGGAGTCGAGCCCGAAGCCGACAAGGGCCACCGAGCCCACCGCCACCCCGGCGGCGAGTGCCACCACCCCCTCGACGACGTTCCAGCCGATCGTGGCCCGGTTCAGCAGCGTGGCCCGCCGAACAGCCTGCGCGCGGGGCGTCGCGGGCGCCGACGCGGCCATGACGGACCTCCAGGGATGGTGGCCGTCGAAGCTGAGCTTCGGGTCACGGGGACGGCTCCAGTCTGCCCCGGCCGACAACGGCGAGCCGAAACCTCCAGCGACCACGGCGTGGCGGCCGTGTGACGCCCCCTGGCGCCCTGGCGACCCCGACGGCACAATCGCCGCCTACCCACGGGATGTAGCGCAGCTTGGTTAGCGCGCCACCTTTGGGAGGTGGAGGCCCCCGGTTCGAATCCGGGCATCCCGACCCCATCGGCGAGCGGCCGTCGTTACCATCGGCCGCGCCCGCGGGTGTAGCTCAATGGCCAGAGCACCGGCCTTCCAAGCCGGGTATGGGGGTTCGATTCCCCTCACCCGCTCGCTCGCGCTCCACCCCTGTGCCAAGCGACCGGGTCCACAGGGGCGGTAGCATGCCTCGTTGGGGCGGCGCCCCGCTTCGGCGCCCGTAGCTCAGAGGACAGAGCAGGCGGCTTCTACCCGCACGGTCGGAGGTTCGAATCCTCCCGGGCGCGCCGTGATCGCGGCAACAGCCGTAGCCGCAACAGGCACCGACGCCCTGGGCAGGCGCCCGCTGCTCACCCGAGGGCGACTGGTGCGCTTTCAGGGGGCTGGGGGTATCCTGCCGCTGGGTGGCGCGCCCCCGCTGGGACGCGCGCCGGCACGGTGACCGTAGCTCAGCTCGGTTAGAGCGCCGCGTTGTGGTCGCGGAGGTCGGGGGTTCGAGTCCCCTCGGTCACCCCACCGCGAGATCTGCTAGCCACGCCTGTCCTGGCCCGGCTATCGATGCGCCCACTCTGGCCTGCCCGCCGGTTGCTCGCCGGCTGGGGTGGGCGGGGCTGCGTGTGGCATCCTGGCACGCTGCTGCTGCAGGGTCTGCACACCCGTGGGTGCTCGGCGGCGTGGCTCATCGACGGCCACCAGGCGCGCCACCAGCTCACGGCGTGACGGCCGCCGACCGGATGCGGCTGGGACCCCACCGACGAGATGCGAGGATGGCGGCATGCGTGGGTTCGTGTTGCGGGCGCTGGCCAACGCGGTGGCGATCTGGATCGCCACCGCGATCGTGCCCGGGGTGGATCTGGGCGAGTCCAGCCTGGGCGCCAAGGTGCTGACGTTGGTGCTGGTGGGAGCGCTGTTCGGGATCGTCAACGCGATCCTCAAGCCGATTTTGACCGTGATCACGCTGCCGCTGTATGTGCTGACGCTGGGGTTGTTCGCGCTGGTGGTCAACGCCCTGCTGCTGTGGCTGACCGGGGCGTTGGCCGGCGCGCTCGACTTGGCCTTTGACGTCGCCGGCTTCTGGGCGGCGCTGGGCGGTGGCATCGTGGTCGCCATCGTCAGCGTGGGCTTCAACTTGCTGCGCAACGACTGAGCCAGCGCTTTTCCACCGCCGCGGCCCACGAACGCGCCGCAGCCCGCCCGGGGGCCGGTAGGAACCGGCTGGGCTGCCCGCTCGCCTCTGAGCCTGGCGCGCTCGCCGCTGACCGCGAAGGCCGCGGTGCTATCCTGCTCATGGTTTGGGTCGCTAGCTCAATTGGCAGAGCACTCGACTCTTAATCGAGCTTGTCGGGGTTCGAGTCCCCGGCGACCCACGGTTCACCACTCGATGCCAGGCCAGCCTCGCGCCGCGAGCGATGCCAGCGCGGACTTGTCCGCGTCTGCGTGGTCGAAGTCCATCACCCACCACCGGCTTGTCGTGCTCACAGCTAGGTTGCCCAGCCCATGAGCACCTCCTCGGCGGGCGGGCTATCACGGCGACTGGGCACCTTCGACGCGGTGGTCATCGGGCTGGGGTCGATGATGGGCGCCGGCGTCTTTGCCGCCGTCGGCCCGGCCGCGGAAGCCG
>PXPH01000015.1:0-4850 GCA_003021615.1 Actinobacteria bacterium QS_8_72_14 | reverse complement strand
GGGGGTGGCCTACGCCAACGCGACCTCGTCGGCCCAGCTCGCCGCGGTCCACCCCGAGTCGGGCGGCACCTACGTGTACGGTCGTCGCCAGCTCGGTCCGTTTTGGGGGTATCTGGCCGGCTGGAGCTTCGTGGTCGGCAAGACCGCCAGCTGCGCGGCGATGGCGCTGACGGTGGGCGCCTACGCCTGGCCCGGCGCCGCCCGGCCTCTCGCTGTGGCGGCGGTGGTGGGCCTGACGGCGGTGAACTACCGCGGCATCGCCAAGACGGCGTGGCTGACGCGGGCGATCGTGGCAGTGGTGCTGGCGGCCCTGGCGGGGGTGGTGATCGCGGTGGTCGCCGGCGGTGCGGCCGAGCCCCGGCTGCTGGTCGGCGGCTTGGGCGCGGCGACCCCTTACGGGGTGCTGCAGGCCGGGGGGCTGTGGTTCTTTGCGTTCGCCGGCTACGCGCGCATCGCCACGCTCGGCGAGGAGGTCGCCGAGCCCCAGCGCACGATCCCGCGGGCCATCCCGCTGGCGCTGGGCCTCACGCTGGTGGTCTACGCGGCCGTGGCCACCAGCGCGCTGGCCGCTCTGGGTGCCGGCGCGCTGACCGCCGTCGACGCGCCGCTGGCCGCTGCGGTGGAGACGGGGCGCTTTGCCGAGGCTGCCTGGCTGGTGCGCGTCGGGGCGACCGTGGCCTCGCTGGGGGTGCTGCTCAGCCTCCTGACCGGCGTGAGCCGTACGACGCTGGCCATGGCCCGCGACCGCGAGCTGCCCGGCTGGCTCGACGCGGTCCACCCTCGCCACCACGTGCCCCACCGCGCCGAGCTGGTCGTGGCCGCCGTGGTCGTCGCCCTCGTGCTGATCGGCGACCTGCGGGAAGCGATCGGCTTCTCCAGCTTCGCGGTGCTGGTCTACTACGCCATCGCCAACGTCAGCGCGCTGACGCTGTCCGCCCAGCAGCGGCGCTGGCCCCGGCCGTTGGCCGTCCTCGGCGTGGGGGGCTGTGGGATGCTGGCGGTGACCCTGCCGCTTGTCTCGGTGCTGGGCGGCGCCGCGGTCCTGGCGGTGGGCGCACTGGCCTGGGCCGTGCGCCACCGCCCCGGCGGCGGCCACCAGCGCCACTCGCCGCGCATCGAATGATCAGCCCCAGGTCACCTCGCGCAGCGCGCCGGTCTCGACCTCATAGACGAACCCGCGCAGGCCCTCCTTGTTGGGCACGAACGGCGTGGCCGCCAGCCGCCTCAGCGACTGGCGCACGTCGTCGTCGGGATCGGGGAACGCCTCCAGGGCGAAGGGCGGGCGCACGCCGGTGTCCTCGCGCACCGACTCGCGCACCTCGTCGTCCTTGAAGGTCAGCATGCCGCAGTCGGTGTGGTGGATGACCGCCACCTCGGTGGTGCCCAGCAGCTTCTGTGAGATCAGCAGCGACCGCACCGCGTCCTCAGTGACCACTCCCCCCGCGTTGCGGATGACGTGGGCCTCGCCGAGGTCCAGCCCCAGCAGGCCGTAGACGTCCAGGCGCGCGTCCATGCACGTCACGACCGCCACTTGCCGCGAGGGCGGCACGGGTAGGTTCGCCTGGTCGAAGTCGGCGGCGTACTGCTGGTTGTTCTCAACCAGCTGATCGATGGCGCTCATCGTGGTCCCTTTTCGTTGGGCTGGGCCGGGAACGGTCGGGACGCTACTGGGCGAGCGTCACGTGCGGCGCGGCCCGGGGTGGTCACAACCGTGCAAACCGGATGGGGCCGAGCGGCTGCGGCCGAGCGATGCGGGCGCCGATGCTGTGGCAGTGCGGCATGCTGACGGTCATGTGCGGACGTTTCGTGGCCGCCAGCGACACCGACGGCCTGGTGCGGCTGTTCATGGTCGACGAGCGCGTCGACGGCGACGTGGCCCCCAGTTACAACGTCGCTCCCACCCAGACGGTTCGCGCGGTCGTCGAGCACGACGACAAGCGCTGGCTCACGGCGTTTCGCTGGGGGCTTGTGCCCCACTGGGCCGACGACGTGCGTATCGGCAACAAGCTGATCAACGCCCGCGCCGAGTCGGCGCCGGGCAAGCCAGCGTTTCGCGACGCGTTGCAGCGGCGGCGCTGCCTGATCCCCGCCGACGGTTTCTACGAGTGGCAGCGTCGCGACGGCGCCAAGCTCCCCCACTTCGTGCGCCGCGGCGACGGCGACCCGATGGCGTTGGCCGGGCTGTGGGCTGTGTGGCGCGACCCCCGCGGCGGCGAGGACGCGCGGGTGCTGCGCACCTGCACGATCCTGACCATCGAGGCGGGCCCGGACGTGGCGTGGCTGCACTCGCGCCAGCCAGCGATTGTCAAGGCCGACGCTTGGAACGTTTGGCTCGATCGCGATGTGGGCGACCCTGAGGCGGTGCGGGGGCTACTGACCACGTCGCCGGAGGGCTCGCTGCAGGCTCAGCCGGTCTCCACGCGCGTTAACAACCCCGCCAACGACGACCCGTCGCTGATCGAACCGATCGGGTGAGACGCCCCTATGACACGACCGCACGGCCACCCCACCGAGCGCTTGGCGTGGGCTAGCGTGGCGAGGCGCGCCGAGGCGCCCGCGCGCCACCATGCGCCCGGTGGCGCGCGATGGCCGTCACAATCCGTCGCCTCGGTGCACCATGAAGGAAAGCTAGCGCCCGCGCGAGTGGCGGAACGGCAGACGCGCCAGGTTTAGGTCCTGGTGGGCTCTACGCCCTTGGGGGTTCGAGTCCCCCCTCGCGCACGACGCGGGCGAGCCGGGGGTCTGGGGCACGCGAATCTCACCCCACGCGCCCGCGCGGCGCTGACCGACCGCCACCGCGGCCGGACAGGCCGCGGCCAAGCCGGGTCGGTCTTGGCGCGCACCTGCCGGTGCAGCTCTTCCAGCTCGGCCTGCAGCTAGCGCTCGCTGCGACGCTCGGGGGCCTCCCAGGCCGTCGCCCTAGCCCCGATTGTTCGTGCAGGTGCTGAGCGGCGGGTTGGGACGTGGTGTTGAGCGCGGTGAGGGGCGCGAGATCGTCGTTGGGAGCTTGCGGGCGTCTGGTGGGGCGCTCGGGCTGGGGGTGTGAGGGTTCGCGGCCTGGTGGAGGCCAGGATTGGGCAGGCCGAATGGGCGGTCGGTGACCGCTGGGGGGGTGGGAGTCGGGTTGTTGAGCCGCAGCGCCGGGTGGGGGTCAGGTGGGGGCGGGTGGCAGGGCGCGCAGCCAAGCGAAGGCGTCCAGGAGGTCGGGGGTCCAGCGCCAGTCGGCGGCCAGGGCCAGGGTGGTGCGCCGAGCGCTGCGGGTGACGCGGGCGGCGGTGTGGGCTAGCTGGTAGCGCACGCGTGTGGGTTCGGCGCGGGCGAGTTGGTCGTCCAGTGTCAGCGTCTGGGTCCAGGCCAGCAGGTTCAACGCGATCAGGGTCAGCTGCAGCCAGGCGGCGTTGCGAGCGAACTCGCCGCAGGCGAGGTTGGCCATGCCCAGCTGGTTGAGCGCGCGGATGCGGTCCTCGGCGCGAGCCCGAGCGCGGTGGCGCCGTTCGACGGCGACGATGTCGCCCTCGGTCTGGTCGGTCAGCACGGCGGTGAACCGACAGCCGTCGAGGTCGTCGATGGTCTGTTGCGCGCCGGGGTGCAGCGGTTCGCGGCGCACGATCAGCCGCGCGCCGGCGGGCCAGCCGTCGGGCAGGGTGACGGTGTTGGTGAGCTCGGCGACGTGGGCTCGGTCGCGCTGGTTGCCGTCTGGGGTGAGGGCGGGCTGCCAGGCGGACTCGGCCAGGCCGCGGATGGCGGTGGTGATCGCCTCGGTGATCTCAAAGCCCACCGAGAACCCACAGCCCCGCGCCCGCGCGTGGGCCAGGAAGTCGGTGACAGCCTAGCCGGCATCGCCGCGCACCATCACCTCGGTACCCTTGTCCAGGCCGGGCAGGCCGGCCAGGGCCGCGTCGAGCAGCTCGATGTGATCGGCGGCGGTGTTCGACCCGGCATTGCCGGGCCGCAACAGGCCGGCCAGCGCCTCGCCGGTGCCATCGCCGCGGTCGACGAACGCCAGATCGGGGTGATAGCCAAACGTGCCCTTGTAGGTGCCCGCCGCGCCGTCCTTTTCGCTGTAAGCGGTGGCCAGCGTGGCGTCCAGATCGACACACAGCGGCTCGCCGGCCTGGCCCAGCACCGGCGGCATGCCGCCCGGCAGGCCCCACACGTGGGCGCGCACCTGGCCCAGCACCGCTTCCATCCGCGTCACCGCGAGGTCGTCGTCGGCGATCGCCTCCAGGGTGCGCCACGCGGTGGGCTGCGAGGCCGTGGCCTGCCCGGGGTGCTCGCCAAAGCAGCTCGGGATCGCGCGCCGCGAGATCGGACACGCAATCGCCGCCGTCGACCAGCATCACCGCCAGATCGCGGGCCACCACCCCTGGATCGTGATCGCGCCACGACCGCACCCGCGACAAGGCCCGCCGCAGCCCACCGGTCAACCCACGTGATTGGCGACTTGGGCCGGCAGTGTCATCCCCGCGCGGTTCTCCAACCCCCACCCCATCGTCGGTGACGTCGAACCGGCCCGCCGATTTGCTCGCCTTCACCCCCGCGGTGACCCCCTGGGCGCAGGATGTGCTCTTCAGACAAGCAACATCCTCGCAGGTCAGGGGTCATCTCATCGCTACCACCCCACCACGCGGCCACTTGCGTGAATAGGCGAAGCTACGGGGCTGCTGAGTGCGACCAAATCCCCGGTCCCACGTCCGCAACCCGCCGATTAAGCCTGGATCCACCGACCAGGTGCGGCTGATGGCGGGGGTGGGTCCATAGGAAATGCCCTCTGACCTGGGAAAATACGGGTGTTCGCAGCTCGTACAACCCAGATCGAGAGGGCATCTCGCAAATGAAATCATCGCAGA
>PXPH01000014.1 GCA_003021615.1 Actinobacteria bacterium QS_8_72_14 | reverse complement strand
GAGGAACAGATCGAAGGGGCGCGCGATGAGAAACGCCCCGATGAGCCCGCCGACCACCACCAGGTCGATGTGGGCGAAGCGGGCCCGCAGCCCGGCGAGCACGTCGGGCACCGCCCCCATCGCCGCCATCCCCAGATAGATCAGGCTCGCGCCGATGAGCCCAAAGACCACCGATGATTGCACCAGCCTCACCGGCATCCCGGCGGCGGTCTGGGCGTCTGACAGCTGCGGCAGCGTGTCGCCCATGACGGCCCCCACCGCGCCGTAGGCCCCCGAGACCACCAGCATCCCCGCCGCCAGCCACCCCAGGGGGCGCACGGTGACCGCCACCTGGCGGCGCATCGACGCGCCCCGACCGATCAGCGGTGCCACGGCGCTGAACGCCGCGACGTTGCAGGCGGTGAACGTGCCGGCCATGCCGGTCACGAACGCGAACAACGCCCCGGCCGTCGACCCGGTGATGGCCGCCTCCTGTGCGTCGTAGCCCAACAGCGCCTCGGCCACGGTCCCCGCGATGACCTCGTCGACCAGCTCGTAGGACCACGCCATGGCCAGCAGGGCGCCCAGCAGCGCGCCCACTACCCCCACGCGGGCGCGGCTGGCCGGCGACAGGGCGTCAACGGGTCGCAGGGCGGCCTCGGCGTCTCCCGGCGCCGCCGACTGCGTGTCGGGTGCCGGCATGCCCATCCCCTTTCCAGTGTCGGGCGAGCGCAGTGTCGGGCGGGCGCGGTCTCGGGCGAGCGCGGTGTCCGGCGGGTTCGGTGTCGGACGGGTTCCTCAACCGGGGGCTCTCGGCCACGCCCCGTGGCAGTGCGAAACCCACATAGAGGTTACGGGCCCATCCCCAGCCAAACAAGGCCCAACGCGCGACGACCGCTCTCGGTTATGCTTGCCGGGATGCGCATCGGGATCTCGGGCAAGGGCGGCACCGGTAAGACCACGGTCGCCGCCGGGCTCGCCCGCGGCTTGGCCCGCCGGGGGCGGTCGGTGGTGGCCATCGACTGCGACTCCGACCCCAACCTCGCGCTGGGGCTGGGGTGTGGGCAGTTCGAGCGGGACCGCCGGCTGCCACCGGCCGGCACGCCCATGGCCCACCTGGTCGGCGAGTACGGGCTGCGCGCCGCCGACGACGTCACCGTCCTGCTGGCCGCTCAGGCCGAGCGCGCCGGCTCGGGGTGAACGGGCGAGTCCCATGTCACGGTCCGTGACGCCCTCGCCCGCGTCGAGCAGGAGGCGCCCGACCTGGCGGTCGTGGCCGACATGGAGGCCGGCCTTGAGCACCTGGCCTGGGCCGGGGGCACGCTGGCCTTTGTCGACCTGCTGCTCATCGTCGCCGAGCCCACCGGCAAATCCACGGTCACCGGGGCGCGCACCCACACGCTGGCCGCCGAGCTCGGCATCGCCGACGTCGCCCTGATCGCCAACCGCGTCGCCGGCGCCGGGCCCGATGCCGTCAGCGACCTCGCCGCCGCCCGCGGGCTGGACGTGCTGGCCCGCCTACCCGACGACGCGGCGATGCGCCGCGCCGACCAGGCCGGGGCCAGCCCCCTGGACCACGCCCCCCAGGCGCCCGTCACCGCCGGGCTGCTGACCCTGGGCGCAACGGTCGAGGCCCGCCTCGCCGCCGGCGCCGGCGCGCCACGCCCCTGAGCGCCGCCTGAGCTACGACGCCCCCGACTGCGCCCCTGCCCGCAGCCGCTCGCGGTACACGGCGGCGAACCCGACGGGCTCGACGGCCGGCACGCTCACCGCGGCGGGGGACTGACCGAGCCCGGCAGAGGGCGTGGGCGGGCCCAGTTGGGCGATCCCCTCGACCGCGTCGAAAAATGCCCCCTCTAGGTAGCGCACCTCGGCGCAAGCCGTCTCCACGTGGTCGGCCGCCAGCCCGGTGCGCCGCCCCGCGTAGGCCACCCAGGCCTCCAGCACCGCCGGCACCCAAGCGACCGTTGCGCGGTCGGCGGTGACGTGGTGGGGGAACCAGTCCAGCAGGCACAACGCCACCTGGGTGGGACTCCACCGCAGGGGCAGCCCGTCGCCGGCCTCGCAGCGAAAGTCGACCAGGCAGCCGGCGATGAACGCCGTCGTCGCGTCCGAGGCCAGCGCGTCGCGCTCGGGCGCGGCCAAAAAGTCGGCGATCAGCGCGTCGCGGTCGACCGCCGGCGCGGTGGCGCGTGGTGCGTGGGGCAGCGTCGTCGCTCGGGCCCACGCCAGAGCCCGGGTCGCGGCGAAGTCGTCGCTTACTGGCGCGTGATCGTCGCGGTCGGTGGCGGTCAGGGCCGTGCGCAGCTGCTCGCCGGCTGTGGTCGCGTCCAACGCCTCACAGGCCATGGCCTGGCCGTCGGCGAGGTGCTCGCGGCATATCGCGGTGACCTCGGCCGGCGGGCCGGCCACGAAGGCGTCGCGGGCCACCTCCCCGTGATTGTGATCGACCAACACCCCCAGGCTGTGCTCGCCGCCGTCGGGATAGGCAAAGCCGACCACGACCATGTGCTGGTCGCCGTACAGATCGCCGCTGCGCCACGCGGAGGTACAACGCGCCCGGCCGACGCTGGCCGCCCAGCAGGGCTCGGCCACACCCCTGGACCGCAGGGCCGCGACGGCGTCGGCGGCCGGCTCGGCGACCGCCGCCGGGGCCACCGCCGCCAGGCCCAGCAGCACAGCCATCGCCGCGGGCCCGCCGTCGGCGCGGGCGGCGCGCACCAGCCCGCCGCCCAGCAGCGCCTCCGGCTCGGCGTCAGCCACCGACATGGCCCGCCACGTGCTGATCAGGCCGCTGATCCAGCTCTCGACCCGCACCGGGTGGGCGAGCTCGAGCAGCTCGGCGGCGCTGGCCAGCACCTCCTCGGAGGCCGCCTCGACGACCCGATCTCGAGGCCCGCCGTGGCCGCGCCGGGCCTGGGAACCCGCCTCGCTCATCGCAGCCTCCTGCAACCGCTGCCGCGTCGGCGCCGCAGCGTAGCCACCACCTGCTCGCCAACGAAGGAGGCGGCCCCCACGAGCGCCGGCCGCCGCGCAACCTCGCCGGCCGGCGCTCGTTGACCCCACCGACAACGATCGTCAGCTCAGGGCGGGGGGCGAACCCCCGCCAGGGGCTGGCTTACACCACAACAAGGGGGGCCGCCATGGACCGCACGTTGACCGAACTCGACCACGACCCGACCGAGCTCGACCACGACCCGGTCGAGGCCGATCTGCTGCCCGGCGGCGCGCTCGGCAACCACGGCATCGACACCGAGCTCGCCGGCGTGCGCCCCGCCACCGCCCACACCACCGAGGTCATGGTCACCGTGTGCTGCACCGGCGGCAGTGGGTGGCACCTCGACGAGCTGGGGCGCGACGCGCTGTATCCGGGGATTGGCGAGCTCGTGCTGCGAATTCCGGGCGCCGAGCTCAGCGCCGAGGAGGCCAAGGCAGTGGCGGCGTGGTGCCACGAAGGGGTGCCCGTTCGGGTGCGCGGCCTGGTGGGCGACACGCCGACGCTGGTGCTCGACGACGGGTGGCGCACGGTGGCCCTGCCGCGCGCGCTGCTGAGCTGGACGCTGTCGCCCGCATGAGCCCTTGCCCACCGCGACGTTTTGTGATCGCTGCCCCGCCCTCCTACAATAATTGTGATCGCGGGTTCTTGTGAGAAAGCTTCCGTCTGGAGAGCCCGCGGCACGCTAGCTCCCCCGACTAGCGCGTTCGGCGGGCTGTCACCGCGGCCGCCCCCCCATCACGGGCGACCGTCACCACACGTCAAACCCAACTCCTGGGGCATGAAAGAGGGGGTCTTTTCGATGAACGCCGACCACTCCCACGCGCCGACTCGGCGCCGTCGCCATCTGTCCGTGCTGACGGGACTGTTGCTGCCGGTGGTGAGCCTGCTCGCGCTGGGCGCCACGGTCGAGACGACGCAGTTCCCCGGCGAGGTGGGCACGATCGTCGAGCGCGCCGGCGACGATCTCGTGCCCACGCAGCGCTACCGCGGCAGTCAGCGCTTCGACACCGCGCGGCTGATCGGCGAAGACTCATTCTCCTCGCCCGACGAGGTGCTGATCGCTCGGGGGGATCTGTTCGCCGACTCGCTGTCGGGCAGCTTCGTGGCGGGCAACCTCGACGCGCCGCTGCTGCTGACCGAGTCCCGGCGGCTGACGCCCGACACCCGCGACAGCCTCGACCGGCTCAACCCCGACCGGGTGCTGCTGCTGGGCGGCACCAACGCCATCGCCCAGGCCACCGAGGACGCCATCACGGCCCAGGGCTTCTCCGTGGAGCGCATCAGCGGCTTTGACCGCTTCGCCACCGCGCGCCAGGCCGCCACCTTCTCGGGCACGACGGTGGGCACCCGCCAGGGCGGCGAGCACACCGGACGCGCGGCGATCGTGGCGCGTGGGGACCGCTTCGCCGACGCGCTGGTGGCTGGCTCGGTCAGCTACGCGTCACGGTTCCCGCTGCTGCTGACCACCTCCAACACGCTGCACCCGGACGCCAGGGCCGGCCTGCAGAGCCTCAACATCGAGACGGTGATCATCCCGGGCGGCACCGAGGCCGTCTCGGCCAACGTCGAGAGCGAGATCGAGGCGATGGGCATCACCGTCGACCGCGTCTCAGGCGTCGACCGCGTGGAGACCTCGGTGAACTTCGCCTTGTTCCTGCGCGACGAGCTGGACTTTGACATCGAGCACATCAGCTTGAGCCGTGGCGAGCGGTTCGCCGACGCGCTGACCCTCGGTCCCCACGCCGGCGAAGAGGGCAACCCGATCGTGCTGACCGCCAACAACGAGACCCTGGGCGGCGCCGGCAGCGTCGCCGACCTGTTGGAGCTCGTCTGCGGCGTCGGCAACATGCACGTGGGGGGTGGCTTCGCCGCTATCACCCCCGATCTCGAACAGACCATGCGCCAGAAGGCGGTTGACACCGGTGCGATCTGCGACATCACCTTCGAGGAGGGCAGCGGCCCCGACGACGTGATCGTCAACCAGCTCGGGGCGGATTCGCGCACCGTCAACGGCACCGTGGTCGACAACGCCGCCAACCCCTCCGACGATCAAGCCAACGTGCGCTGGCAGGTCTTCCGTGGCGACTTCGAGCAGGAAAACGGCGACGTCGCCCTGCTGGAGGAGGGCACCACCACCACCGACAGCGACTCGAGCTTCTCCTTCGAGTACTCGGCTCCGGACTCACAGGCCTGGGACTACGTGGTGGCCTGCACCGTTGACAGCAGCAACGACAACGCCGGCACCGCCCCCGACACGTGCCTGGATGGGTCCAACGAGGACCAACTGCGCGTCGAGGGGCGCCGACCCCGCAACCTGGGCTCCGATCTGGCGTCCAACTTCCAGATCAAGCAGTGGGAGCAGGCGGAGCTGCCGCCCCAGGAGCTCAACGTCGACTTCCAGCAAGACCTCGCCGTCAACCAAGTCAAAACCGACCAGCTCGATAGCGACCACACCGCCACGGCGGTGGTCACCGACGGCGCCGGCGACCCCGTGGCGGATGCCAACGTGCGCTTCGAGGTCTTCCGCGACAGCAACCCGTCGGCCTCAGAGCCCCAGTTCGACTTCCAGTCGAGCCTGACGGCCAACACCACGACCGACAGCGCCGGCGAGGCCGATTTCACCTACGCCGGCCCTACCTCGCCAGCCGACGACCGCATCGCTGCCTGCATCACCGATGACACGGCCACCATTCCGGTCTGTGGCGAGGTCGTCGACGCCTCAGGCGACGCGACCGACGACAACAGCCAGACGGTCGAGCCCACCGAGGCGCTGCCCTCGGACGTGACCCGCAAGCTGTGGGGCTTTTTGGCCAACTCGCTGTCGGCCGAGGCCACCGGGGTGCAGGCCATGCTGGGCGGCGGCGGGCTCCCGCAGGATCCCACCGGCGAGCTCCCGCAGAATCCCACCGGCGAGCTCCCGCAAGATCCCACGTCCGGAGGCGCCGGCTCGTTGGCCACGGAGGAGCTGATCAGCCAGCCCACCTCGCGGGTCGAGCTGCCCGGCTCCGACAACCTAAAGCAGGACGAGGACACCGACGGGGTCACCGTCGGCGGGTCCGAGAATCTGCTGCGGGCCGGGGTGACCGAGACCCGCGCTGCCGGCCAGCTCGGCACGGTGCCCCCCGAGAACCTCATCGAGGATGTCGGCGACCCGCTCGTGGCCACCGCAAAGGCCGAGGCCACCACCGCTGACGTGCAGGTGCTGGGCTTGGCCGACGGGCCCAGCTTCGGCGGGCTACTGGAGGGCGTGCCCGACCAGGTCCTCAACCAACAAGACACCCAGTTGCTCAAGCAATTGGGCCTGTTGGGGACCATCAACGACATGCTCGCCAGCGGCGCCGGCGGCGATGGCGGCAGCCTCGCCTCGGTGTTGGAGTCAACCGAGGGCTCGGCGCTGGTCCAGCAGACCGACGGCGGCGACGGCAGCCTGCTTGGCGCCGCGGTCATCGACGTGACCACCACCACCGACTGCCAGACGGGGCCCTACGACCAGGGGAACCTCGCTGAGGCCAGCGACAGCCGGTTTGTGGGCCTAGAGGTCCTGGGCCAGGACATCGCCGTCCAGCCCGCGCCCAACACCGGCATCAAGCTGCCAGACCTGGTCGAGGTGGTCATCAACGAGGTCAAGCCCACCGGCATGGACGACGGAGACGGCAAGTTCGGCTACGAGGTCCGCGGGCTGCGGGTCACGCTGTCGGACCAGCTGCTGCCCGGCGGCCTGGATGTCATCATCAGCGAGGCCATCACCTCCATTGACTGCAAGGCCCAAACCTTTTCCAACCCCGGGTACGACCTCTCGGGGGCCAGCACCCTGGCCGACGGCACCCAGATCCCCGGCGGCGTCCAGTGGCAGACCGTCGACGTCGACCCGCGGCCGTTCCTGGACCGTCTGGAGGCCATGACCGAGCGGCAGCTGTTCACCGATGAGCAGCGCGCCGAGATCGACCGCCAGTACGAGGCCTTCGTGCAAAGCCAGCAGTAGGCCCTCTCCCCTCCAGCGTTGCGAGGGCCCGGCCCGTTTCGGCCGGGCTCTCGCTCATGTGCGCCCCGGGGGGCTGTTTAGCCCCAGACGGCGCCGGCGACCTCGACCACGCGGGCCAGCTTGGCGCGCTGGTCAGCCTCGGCCAGGCCGCTGCCCAGCACCGACGTGGCAAAGCCGCACTGGGGCGAGACCGCCAAGCGCTGCAACGGACAGACCCGCGCGGCCTCGTCGAGGCACGCGCGCAACCAGGCCACGCTCTCCAAACGCGCCCGCTTGGTGGTCACCAGCCCCAACACCGCGACGCGATCGTCGGGCACGTGGGCCAGCGGCGCGAACGAGCCCGACCGGGCGTCGTCGTACTCCAGCATGAGCCGGTCGGCGGCCACCCGCGAGAACAGCACCGGCGCCAGCGCCTCGTAGTCGCCCTCCACCAGCCAGCGCCCGGCCTGGTTGCCGCGGCACAGATGGAACGCGACCGTGACGGCCGGGCGGCCGCCGACGACGGCGTTGTCAAGCTCAACGCCCAGCTCCAGGAACCGTTGGGCCGACCAGCCCCGCTGCTCGTAAAAGTCGCGGTAGGCAGGGTCCAACAGCAGCGTGTAGTGGGGCGCGTCCAGCTGCACGTAGGCACAGCCCAGCGCGGTCAGCTCGTCGACCTCCTCGCGCAACAACTCGGCGACGTCGCCGAGGAACGCCTCGAGGCTGGGATAGGCCGCCGTGGACGCCCGCGGGTCCCAGAAGTTGGCGAACAGGCTGGGGCTGGGCAGGGTCACCTTCACCGTGGCCTCGGTGCGTGCCCGCGCGTAGACGAACTCCTCGACGGTCGGCGAGCGGCGCCGCCGCAGCCGTTCGGTCACCGCGAGCTCGGGGCGATCGATGCGGCGGTCGCCCACCTCTGCGTCGCCGCGCCAGTCACCCCACACAAAGGCGTCGAGGTCCCACGCGCCAAAACCGGCCAAAGCCTCGGTCACCTGGCTTTGAAACGACAGGCGGCGCATCTCACCGTCGGTGGCCACCTCCAACCCGACGTCGCGCTGCAGGGCCAGCGCCGCGTCCACGGCGCGGTCCTCGATCTTTTTGAACTCGGCGGGGGTAAGCTCGCCGGCCGCTCGGCGCTGGCGGGCCGCCAGCAGCTGCTGGGGCCGCAGCAGGCTTCCCACCACGTCGGCGCGCGTCACGCTCATGCGGTGAAACGCCGCCGCGTCGAAGCGATCACACCGGCCTCGTCGCTCGTCGCCGCAGCCGACGTCAGAGCCGCTCGACGGTCGCGCCGTCCATGGCCCCGCGGGTGTCCAACACCAGCGCGGCGGTGGCAGCGAGGCGGGCGAGGTCGTAGGCCGCGTGGGCTTGCAGCAGCACCACGCAGTCGGCGTCGGCCACGGCGCGGTCGAGATCGGCCTCGCGGGCCAGCGGCCGGGCGGTGGGCGCCCATCCCCATTCAGCCACAAAGGGGTCGTGGTAGGCGAGGTCGGCGCCGAGCTCATCCAGGCGCCGGGCCAGCTCGATGGCTGGCGATTGGCGCTCGTCGGCCACGTCGGGCTTGTAGGTCACCCCTAGCAGCAGCACCCGCGACCCGTTGACGGGCTTCTTGGCGTCGTTGAGCAGCCGCGCGATGCGCTGGCACACGTAGCCGGGCATGCGCTGGTTGATCTCGCCGGCCAGCTCCACGAACCGGAAGGGATAGCCCAGCGTGCGCACCTTGTAGCCCAGATAGTTCGGGTCGATGGGGATGCAGTGGCCCCCCACCCCCGGCCCGGGATAGAACGCCTGGTAGCCGAACGGCTTGGTGGCCGCCGCCGCGATCGCCGCCCACAGGTCCACGCCCAATTCGTCGCAGAACACCGCCATCTCGTTTACCAAGGCGATGTTGACGTGGCGGTAGGTGTTCTCCAGCAGCTTGGCCATCTCGGCCTCGCGCGGGCCCGCCGTGGCCACCACCCGCGCGACGAACCGCCGGTAGAGGTCGGCTGCCGCCCGCCCGCACGCGGCCGTCAGCCCCCCAACGACCTTGGGGGTGTTGGCCACCCCCCACACCGGGTTGCCCGGGTCGATGCGCTCCGGTGAGTACGCCACGTGGAAGTCCGTCCCGGCGCGCAGCCCCGACCCCGCCTCCAGAGTCGGGGCCAGGACCTCGTCGGTGGTGCCCGGATACGACGTCGACTCCAACACCACCAGCTGACCGCGGCCAAGCCGCGGGGCGATGGCCCGCGCGGCCGCGCGCACGTTGGCCAGGTCCGGCCCACCGCCGTCCGACAGCGGCGTGGGCACACACAGCACCACCGCCTGTGCCGATTCGATCACCGCGTGGTCGGTCGTGGCCTCGAAGCCGGCACCCAACAGCTCGCCCATCGCCGCCGCCGACAGATCATCCGCGACCACCTCGCCGGCGTTGACCGCCCTGACCCGGTCCGGGTCCACGTCCAGACCCACCACCGCCAGGCCGGTCTGCGAGGCCGCCGCACACAACGGCAACCCCACGTAGCCAAGGCCCACGACCACCACGTCACAGGCCGAATCCCGGACCATGCCCTCCTCGGCGCCCCTCGCCGGTGGCTGTGCCCTCCGCCGCTTCGCGGGACACGTCACGTGGCAGTGTCACACGCGGGGCGACGGCCGCAAAGGGGGGCGCGCACCCCGATTCGCTGCCTCACCCTTTCTGTCCGGTTTGCGCCACCGGGACGAAGGCCGCAGCATTGGCGTTTTACGGGGGACACAGGAGGGGGATGTCATGCAGGAGGGGGTCGCCATGCAGCGCGAGGACGCCTTGACTCGCGCCCTGGGGTGCGCGAGGGGGGTCCTCGAGGGCGTGGGACCCGCGGATCTCACCAAGCCCACACCCTGCCCTGACTGGACCGCGCGGCAGCTGCTCAACCACCTGCTGGGCCGGCTGCGGTACATGGAGAGCTGCCTGACGGCCACGAGCGTGCCGAACACGCCCGGGCCCGGGGAGCTGCCGTTGCGCGACTTGATTGGCGCCGATCCGCTGGGGGCCTTCGAGGAAGTCACCGGCGCCGTGCGCCTCGCGGCCCGCGAGCGCGCCGCGTCGATCGACGAGACCACCGCGGGCGTGGGCACCGCCGAGGTGCTGGTCCACACGTGGGACTTGGCCGTGGCCACCGGCCAGTGGCCCCGCTTCAACGACGACCTGGCCCGCTACTGCCTGTCGGTGATGCGCGCCTACCTCGCGGGCCCGAAACGCAATCAGCAGTTCGCCCCACCCGTCGCCGTGGCGTCGCCCGCCAGCCCCATGGCAGAGCTTGTGGCGCTCTGCGGACGCGCGCCGTGACGCGCGCTTGGCGGTGGCGAGCCCGGCGCGTCGTCGGCGCTGTCGGCGCCAGCGTCCCCGCCACGCCGTGCGGTGGCCGAGTTGACGGTGAGGCCAGCAGGCGGGCGGCTCACGGGCGGCACCGGGCTCGCGGCCGCACCCACACCCCGTGCCGGGGCCGCAACGTGATCAGCGGGTCCAGGCGCACCGGCGCGCCGGCGACGGCCTCGAGGTGCCAGCGGCGTGCGATGACCGCCAGCGCCAGGGTGCCCTCTGTCCACGCGAAGCCCTCGCCGAGGCACTGGCGCGCCCCCGCGCCGAAGCGCGGTGAGGATACGGTTACCGTCGACGTCTCCGGCGAGGCGTACACGAACGGGAGCGAGTTCTCGACGGGCGGCCAGCAGTACACGGTGCTCGTCGAGGTGGAGGACTGAGCGCTCGCCGACACGATGCGGTGCCCGCCGGTCTCCCAGGGGGTCACCGCCTGGCGCGCGATCGCCCATGACGGCGGAAACAGCCGCAGCGCCTCGCCCAGCACCCCGCGAGTCACCGGCAGCCGCGCGCAATCCTCAAAGCCCGGATCCCGGTCGGCCAGCACGGTGTCGACCTCGGCGTGCACCCGCGCGGCCACCTCGGGATGAGCCGCCATCAGGTGACAGGCGAACGCCAGCGCGTTGGCCGTGGTCTCGTGGCCGGCCAGCAGCAGGAGCACCTCGACCGGCGCGTCCAGGTCCGCCTCCCCGAGTTCGAGCAGGCGTTCGAGCTCCTCGGTTCGGTCGTCGAGTTCGCGGCCCCGCTCCTGGAGGCGCCGGCGGGCCAGCCGGTAGGCCGACAGCAAGTCGGCGATCGCCGCCTCGATCGCGTCGACGTCGGCGTCGACGTCGGTGCCCAGCAAGGTCTCGCCGGCCACCCCCAAGGTGGCGCGCACCGCCTCGGCGTGGGCGTCGACGGGCTGTGCGGGGTGCCAGCGGTCGGCCATGGCCACCGCCCGTGTGGTCATGGTCGCCGCGTAGCCGGCCACCCGGCGCCGTTGGAACGCCGCCTGCACCAGCCGGCGGTGACGGCGGTGGGGCTCGCCCTCGGCGGTCAGCAGCCCCTCGCCGAGCACCGCGCGGGCGCGGCGCAGCACCGGGCCCTTGCGAAAGCGGTCAGCGTGGGTGACCAGCACCTCGCCGACCCACTCGGGATGCGACAGCTGCCACACGCGGTAGGGGCCCACGCGCCACCGCGCGATGTCGCCGTGCTCGGCCGCCATCCGGGCGAGAAAGCCCAGCCGATCGCGGCGAAACGCCGGCAAGTGGCCCAACAACGGCGCGGCGCGCGGGCCCGGCGGGGCTGACGGCGAGCCAACCCGAGGGTTTGTCGCCCGACTCGCGGGCCGCGGCGCAGACGGCGGCGCCGTGGGCTGGCTGCTCATCGCGGTCAGGATACCGGGGGCCAGTGATCCGTCCGGCTGTGGGCAGGGCTGGGCGGGCTGGCTGCGGCGAGCGGGGCTGGGCGGGCTGGCTGCGGCGAGCGGCGCTGGGCGGGCTGGCTGCGGCGAGTGGCGCTGGGCCCGCCGCCCTTTGGCCGCCAGGGCGTGCTCGCCTGCCGTGATACGTTCAGCCACGCCGACGCCGGCTTGCAACGCAACAACCTCGGGGCCTGTCTGTGAAAAGCTTCGGCGATCAACCCGCCGCTGACCCACCCGGTCAGGCCGCGGTGGATCCTTCGAGGGCCACCGACGAGCTGGATCAGCTGCGCGCCCGCCTGCGCGACACGATCGCGCACCGGGGCTACCGGCGCTTGGACGAGCCCGTCGAACTCTCCTCGGGTGGGTGGAGCCGTGACTTCATCGACGTCAAGGCCGCGCTGAGCCGCGGCAGCGAGCTCGCAGCGGCCTGCCGCGCGCTCGTGGCGCTGGCCGGCGAGCGACAGCTCGCCTTCGACGCCGTCGGCGGGCTGACCATGGGCGCCGACCAGTTCGCCCACGGGGTGGCGACGCTGACCGGCTGCGAGTGGTTCGTGGTGCGCAAGCAGCCCAAGGGCCGCGGCACCGACCAGCTTCTCGAGGGCGCCGCTTTGGGCCCGGCCACGCGGGTTCTGCTGGTCGAGGACGTCGTCACCACCGGCGCCAGCATCCACACCGCCTACCGGGCGGTCGAGGCCGCCGGCGCCGAGGTGGTGCTGGCCACCGCGCTGGTCGACCGCGGCGTGGCCACCGCGCCGGCCTTCGCCGACCTCGGCGTGGCCTACGCGGCGTTGCTGACCCACCGCGACTTCGACATCGAGGCGGTCGGGGCGTGAGCCCATGAGCGCCAAGCTGTGGATCTCCTGCCTGGTGGTGGTGCTGCTGGCTGCCGTAGCCGGCATGACCGGCTGGTCGCTGGTGCGCGCCCGCAACGACCTCCAAGCCGGGCGCGCGGCGCTACAGCGCGCCGCCGACGCGGTGGCCGACCGAGACCTCCAAAGCTCCGTCGACGCACTGGCCACCGCTCACGCCTCGCTGCAGCGCGGCGCGCAGCGGCTGGACTCGGTGGCCGTGTGGCCCGCGCGCGCCGTGCCGGTCGTGGGCCGCAACGTGGCCGCCGCGCGAGACCTGGCCATCGCCGGCGCCGATGCCAGCCGGGCCGGCGGCGACCTGCTGGCCGAGGTGGCCGCCCTCCCCGACGGGCTGGCGACGTTCGCCCCGCGCGACGGGCGCCTGCCGGTCGACGCCTTGGGCCGGATGCGTCAGCCGCTAACCGACACCCAGCGCGCTGTGGCCAACGCCCGCGCCAGGGCCGCCGACACGCCCTCCCGTGGGCTGGTGGCCCCCTTGTCCACAGCCCGCGCTCGGTTGGTGGCGCGCCTGGCCACCGTCCACGACGCGGTCAGGGCAGCCACCGGGCTGGCCAAGGAGCTGCCCGGCTTTTTGGGAACCCAGCAGCCCCGGCGCTACCTGGTCGGCGCCCAGAATCTCGCCGAGCTGCGTGGCACCGGCGGGTTGATCGGCGCGATCAGCGTGATGACCGTCGACGACGGCGCCGTGGAGCTGGCCGACTTTCGCAGCGTGGGCACGCTGACGCGCAACGCGCCCGAGGCGTTGCCGGCGCCCTCGCCGGACTTCGCGGCGCGCTACGCCCGCTACGACGCCGGCACCCACGGCTCCAACATCAACATGACGCCCCACGTGCCCACCGCCGCCAAGGCCCTGGAGCGCCTGTACGCCGCCGTCGAGGGACGCGAGGTCCACGGCACCATCCTGGTCGACCCCGTGTTGTTCGAGGCCCTGGTGCAGCTGACCGGGCCGGTGATGGTGCCGGGGGCGGGCGAGCTGGCCGCCGACGAGGTCGTGGACTTCGTCACCCGCCAGCAGTACGCGCTGTTAGGCGATCGCCCCGATCGCAAGCAGCTGCTGGGCGAGGTGGCCAAGTCAACGCTGGAGGCGTTCCTAGACGGCGCCGGCGACCCGCGACGAGCGGTGGCGGTGCTGGGCGAGGCCGTGCGCGACGGCCATCTGCGCGTCCACGCCGCCGACGAGGGCGAGCAGGCGGCGCTGGCCGCCGCGGGAGTTGCCGGGACGCTGGGCGACCCGGCCGGCGACTATCTCGCGGTGATCGCCAACAACGCCGCCGGGCACAAGGGCGACCCCTTCTACGAGCGGCGCCTGGAGTACACGGTGCGGCTGCGCGACGACGGCTCGGCGCGGGCCACGCTGACGATGCGGGTGGCCAATCACGCGCCCACTGACGGGTTCGCCGAGCCCGTGCTGGGCACCAACCTCGACGCCCCCGGCGACAACCGCACGATCTGGAGCGTGTACTGCGCCGCGCAGTGCCGCGTGTCGGCGTTTCGCCGCGACGGCGAGCCGCAGCCGATCAGCGTCCAAGGCGAGCTGGGCCGCACCGTGGCCTCGACGGTGACGCGGCTGGCCAGCGGCGAGGCCACGACGCTGACGTGGCGCTGGGAGCTACCCCAGGCGTGGCAGCCGCCGGCAGGCGGATCAGCCGGGCGCTACCAGCTCACCGTCGAGGACCAGCCCCATCTCATGGACAGCTCGATCTCGGTGCGGGTCCAGCCCCCCGAGGGTTTTCGGTTGGAGGGCGCGCCGGGCTCGGCGCTGACCGTCTCGCGGAGTGGTGTCGCCGGATTCGAAGGCCGCATCGGCGATCGCCGCGTGCTGGCCGCCGAGGTGGTCGCCGACTCCGAACGCGACGTCGTCGAACGCGCCCGCCGGGCTCTCAACCGCCCCCTCGCCGAGCTCGTGTCGTGACGCCGTCATGGTCGGCCGGCGGCCGCCGGCGCGACGTGGCCGAGCGGACAGGCGCCTGGTGGTTGCTTCCAGCGGGCCATATCGGGCATAATAATTTATTGGTATGTACTGATGACGCTGAGCCTGGCATCGTCGGTGCCTTACGTGACGCAACTTCGAAGGAGGGGCGGGGATGACCCGGCGCCGACTGGCCGTGTGCATGGCCGCGATCACGGTCCTGGCAATGACCGCTGCGCCCGCCGCGGCGCAGTATCCACCCTCGGGGCCCAGCGGCGCCGTCGACTCGACCACGGTGTCCCCGGGTGGCACGCTGACCATCTCGGGATCGGGATGGCAGGCCAACTCCGTGGTGCAGATCACGCTGTTCTCCCACGGGCAGCAGCTCACGACCGTCCGGGCCGACGCCAATGGGACCTTCACCACGCAAGTGCAGATCCCCTCCGACGTCAGCCCGGGGCAACACACCGTGCGGCTGAGCGGCACTGGCCAGGACGGCACGCAGCGCTCGGTCGACATCCGGCTGCAGATCCAATCCGATGCCCCACGCGAGGATGCCCCACGCGCGGATCCCCCGTCCGATGGGCAGCCCCCGTTGGCACGGACCGGCATGGGCTCGGGAGTGGGCGCCGCGGCCGGGATCGGGCTGCTGGTCGCCGGCGGCGGCGCGCTGCTCGTCGCTCGGCGCCGCCAAGCCACCCAGCAGGACTGATCCCGCGCCGATCCAGCAGGGCTGATCCGGCCGATCCAGCAGGGCTGAGCCCGGGTATCGGGGTCCGACGTCCACTGGGTAGGCCTCTGGGTGAGTCCATGGACGCGCCGCTGCGAGCCGGCACGTTGTCTGCGTCCTCGCCAGACGGCGCAGCGTCCGTCTGCGGTTACGGACGGTGGTCGGGCCTGCGAGCCGTGCGGTGAGCGCTGACTGAGCTTCGGGGACCCAAAGGGCAAGGAGCAACCGCGTGGAGCCTGCCGCCGCCCCGGCGCCCGAGCCGCAAGACCAGCTCGGGCCGGGACTGCTGGAGTCGGTGTGGCGCTACCGCTGGTGGGTCGCCGCCGCCACGGTCCTGGCCGCCCTGGCGGGGTTCGCCGCGTCGTTTTTGCAGGCCACGGTCTATGAGGCCGAGGCGCGCATGCTGCTGACCGATCCCGAGAGCTCGGGGCTGTTCGGCGACGACACCGGCAGCAACAGCAGCGGCGAGCGGTTCGTGCGCAACCAGGCCGCCTCGGCCGACTCGCCGAAGGTGTACCAGCGCGCCGCCGAGCGCCTCGACGGCCGCCTGACCTGGGAGGAGATCCAAGAGCGCGTGGAGGTGCGTCCCTCGACCAATGTCGACGTGCTGACCGTGCTGGGTCGCGCTCCCACGCCGGAGGCCGCCGCGGAGCTGACCAACGCCGTGGCCCGGGCGTATCAGGACCTGCGCTCGCAGGCCGTCCAGCGACGCGCGGACGAGGCCACCGCCGAGCTCGAGGAGTCCATCACCCAGCAGCGCCAGATCATCCAGCAGGCCGAGGCGCGCTTGCAAAGCGATCCCGAAAACGCCCGGGCACAGGCCGAGCGCGACGCTGCCGTCAACCAGCTGATGTCCTTTCAGGGGCGAGTCGACCAGATCAAGGTCGACGCCGCCCTGTTTGGCTCCGGGGTGGAGCGCTTCACTCAGGCGCGCCCCCCCGAGACGCCCGCCCAGCCCCGGCCGGGGCGCAACTCGGCCGTCGCCGCCGTGCTGGGCTTGCTGGCGTCGTCGGCGCTGGCGTGGTGGCGCGCCGAGCAGTCCCAGTCGGCCGACCGCCGTCAGGACGCGGCGCCGGTGCTGCGCGCCCCGCTGCTGGCCCAGGTCCCCGACTTCAAGAGCGTGGGGGCTACCGGCCTCGACCCGGCCCGCAGCGCGCCGCACTCGCCCGCCGGTGAGGCCTATCAGTTCCTCATGTCATCGCTGGAGCACGCGCTGGCCCAAGTCGAGGGGCGCAGCGTGATCGTCACCAGCGCCGGGCCCGGCAACGGCAAGACGCTCACGGCCTTCAACTTGGCGATCGCGGCGGCCCGCGGCGGCCAGCGCGTGGCGCTGTGCGACGCCGACGAGCGCGTGCAGGGGCTCACGGCCCTGGCCGGCGTCTCTTCAACGCCGGGGTTGACCGACCTCGCCGACGACGACATGCCCCTCGAGGGCTGCGTCGCCTCGGTCGACGTCGCCGGGCGCGGACCCTTGCCGCTGGTGCCCTGCGGCACCCGCCCGGCGAATGCGGCCGGGTTCTTTCGCACTCCGGGCTTTCGCAAGTCGCTGGCGCGCGTCACCGAGCACGCCGATCTCGTGGTGCTGGACACGCCACCGCTGCTGACGGTGGCCGACACCTCGGCCATCGCCGGCCACGTCGACGGCATCGTCGTGGTCGTGACCAAGGGCACGCCGCTCAAGACCCTCGAGGAGATGCGCGAGCGCCTAGAGTTCGTGGGAACCCCGGTGCTGGGGTATGTGTTCAACCGCGCCGACGCCCGCAGCGGCACCTCCTACGGGTACGGGTACGGCTATGGCTACACCGGCGAGGCGACGTCGAACGGCCAGCCCTCACCGGCAAGCGCTTCGAAGGCGGGCGGCAACGGCCGGGCCCGCCGTGCCACCCGCCCCCACTCCAGCACGGCCAGCGCCCACGCGCCGGCGATGAGGGTCTGGCCACCCGCGGCGGCGACCCACCAGCGGCCCTGACGGGCACATGCCGCGTCGTGGGCGGCGGCGGCGCCGGGGTCGGCGGCGGTGGGCAGCCCACCCGAGCCAGCCACCGCTGCCACGACCGCCGGCGGGCAGGCCAGCTCCTCGGAGTTGATGGCCACCCCCGGCACGAACAGCACGTACACCCCGTGCAGCGCCACCAGCCCCAACAGGCCGGCCGTCAGCTTCTGCCACCGGCTGGCCCGGCGGATCAGGGTCCCCAGCCGGCTCGCGTTATGTGAGCGGCGCGTGTGGCTCACGACCCCGCGGCGCTGGCCTCCGTGGCCCACTGCGCGCCCATGACCACGTGCAGGTCGGCGTCGGCGGAAAAGCCCGGATCGGGCTTGACGTTGGCAAAGCGTGGATCCCGCCGGCGCAGGCTGCGGGCCTCGGCCTCCCAGCCCTCCGTGTGGTACACCGTGCTGGCCCCCACCGCCTCGCTGAGGGGCTCGACCGCCACGAGGTCGTAGCCCCACTCGTTCAAGGCCTGCCTGGCCCGCTCGACCGGCACCGCGCCGCCGGTGCCGTCCAGCAGCTGCACGCGGGTCTCGCTCGGTGACCGCCCCGGCAGCGTCTGGCGCCCGGAGGTCTGCTGCGAGGTCGACGACGCCGCGGCCACAGACGAGCCCCTTGGCTCGGGTGACCGCGGCGCTGGCGTTTTTGGCGAGCTGGTGTCGGCCGGCTGCGGGTCGGACGCCGGCGCGGCCGCCTCGACCGCACCCGTCGACGAGTCGCCGTCGGACACCGCCGGCGACGGTGACAGGGCGGTCGCAGCCATGCCGGTCAACGCCCGGAAGGCCTGGACGTCCCCGGCGACACCGTCCCAGACCGCAGCGGTCGTCACGGCGCCGCTGAGCAGCACCACGAGCCCGATCACCGCCGCGACAACCCGGCGACGTCGCTGACGCCGCCAGGGATGCTCAGCCAGCGGCATCGGGGCCGGCTGGGGCGGGACCGAGCTAGCCGTACTGCGCCTGTCGGCGGTGGCGGTCACCTCCACCAACAGGGATTCGGCGTCGATGCCCAGAAAGCGGGCGTAGACGCGCAGCAGGCCCAGCAGCCGGGGTTGGCCGGCGAGCTGGCCCGGGTCGCCGCGCTCCAACACCGCCAGCGAGGCCACGCTGACGCCGCTAGCCTCGGCGGCCTCCGACAGGCTCTCGCCCCGGGCCTCGCGGGCCGAGCGCAACCGCAGTCCGACGTTGGCAGGATCGTTCACAAGTTGGCCTCAACGTGAGGGGTGCCCACCGGTACGTGAGGGGGGCCCACCGGTGCCGTCGCCCTCGTGTCGCGCCCGAGTGCAAGCTGCCCGTCCCACGCACACAGCGCAACCCAACAATAGTATAGACGCTCAGCCAGGGTCGCAGCGCACCACCGCACACGACAGGTGATCGCCGGCCGCGCCGTCCATGGCCCCCAACAGCACCGCGTCGACGACGCCATCCGGCGTCGCCCCAGCGGCCACCCGGCGCGCCACCGCTGCCGGCCACTCGCGGCCCAGGTGGTCGGCCACGCCATCGGAGATGACCACCAGGTGATCGCCCGGGCGCAGCCGCTGGCGGCGCGCCTTGGGCGTCGCCGCAGTGTCCGCCAAAAACGGCCCCGGCCGGCTGAGCACCCGAGGGCGCCCTCGGCGCACCCGGACCACCGCGGTGTCGCCGAAGGTCACCGTCCAGGCGGTGCCGCCGGCGACGACCACCACGCTCAGGGCGGTGGCCGTATCGCGGCGACGCCCGGTCGCGACCCGGCGCGCCTCGGCCACCGCGTCGAGGGCCTCGTTGACGACGGCGGTCACGGCACGTCGCCCGTCGACGGGCCGGCCGGTGATTAGCCGGCGGGCTCGGCGTGCCACGGCCTCGACCGCGGCGCCGGCGGCGTCCGCGCCCAAGTGACCGTCGGCGACGGCCACGACCGTCCCGCCGGGGCCGGCAAGGCCGGTCACCGCGTCCTCGTTCGCGTCGAGGGCGGGCACGGCCTTGGGGTAGCGTCCGGCGGACACGCCGATCGCCGCCACGGCGGCGACCGCGCGGACCGTGCGCGCGTCCAGCGCCGCGTGCATGGGCCCGTGCAACACCTCGCCGACGGCGTGGCGGGCTGGATCGGACGAGTCGGCCGGCATCGCTTCGCGTCGGGTCCGCGGAGGCCGTGGTCGCTGACCAACCGACCCCATCGGGGACGAAAAAGGGCCCCGGCAGTCTACTGGCGCGCGAGCCCGCACCCGAGCGGCGCCAAAAAAGCGGGCTCACGCGCCAACACAAATCCGCCCAAGCATGACAAAGGAGTCATAGCCGACGCGGTCGCCGCCGACGATGCGGCGCCCACTGTCGCCATGCCCGCTGGGCGTGGCAAAATCGTTCGCCGCCTTTGTCTGAGTGGTCCACAATCGGACGCTGATTGTTCCAGTGACACGCCGCCAAGTGCGGCACACTGTGAGTGTCGGGATCGCAGGATGCCCCTGCGGGCCGCTCCGTTCTCCCCTCCGAGCGGGGCATGCGGCTGGATGAGGCCGAGCAGCGCAGGGCACCGACGGGCGAGGAGCGTGCATGCGACCGGCCACGATGGTCACGCTGGCGGGGTTGTTGGTGGCGATCGTGGGCGCGCTGGTGGTGCAGTTGGTGATCAGCTAACGAGCAGCGAGGCCCTCGAGTCTTTGGCCGCTCGGGGCCCACGGACAAGAAAGCCGGTTTCAAGGCGAACGGGTGCGGGCTGTGAACGTCAGCAGCGACGAGCGGGTGGTCGGCGACGAGCGGGTGGTCGGCGACCCCGAGGTCGTCGACCTGGTCGCTCGGGCCCAAGACGGCGACCAGCAGGCCTTTGCCGGCCTGTACGACCGCTACGTCAACTCGATCTTCGCCTACGTCTACCACCGCGTCGGACAACGCCAAACAGCCGAGGACCTCACCGGCGACGTGTTCGTTCGCGCGCTGCGGCGCGTCAACACCTTCCGCTGGCAGGGGGTGGACTTCGGTGCGTGGCTGATGACGATCGCGCGCAACCGCGTCCACGATCACTTCAAGAGCGCCCGCTTTCGCCTAGAGGCCCCCGTCGAGGAGGTGTTCGACAGCCCGGGCTCGTCGCCGTCGCGCGACGAGCCCGAGGGCGCCACGCTGAGTCGGGAGGCCAGCCACGCCGTCCACGCCGCCTTGCGCCAGCTCAAGGGCGAGCAGGCCGAGGTTCTGTACCTGCGCTTTTTACAGCACATGAACGTCAGTGAGACCGCGGCGATCATGGGCAAGACCGACGGCGCCATCAAGGCGCTGCAGTACCGCGCCTTGAAGGCCCTGGAGCAGAAGCTGCCCGAGGGGGTGGGGTTGTGACCGCCTGCGCCGGCCTCTTTTTGCCCGGACGTCGCCAGACGCACACCGCGCCGGCCTGGTCGCCACACCGCGTATCCATCCGTGCGCTGATTCGTTGAGTAACGAGATGACGCGACACGAGGCAGAGACGCTACAGCGCCTGTTGGCCCAAGGCCCGCCGCAGGACGCTGAGGCCAGCCCCGGCCACGGGGGGGCCGACGGCGAGACGGCCGAGCTCGCCTGCCTGGGGCGCGCGTTGGCGGCGTCGTCGGCCCAGCCGTCGCCGCGCTTTCCCGACGCGCTGCGCCAGCGGGTGCTGGCTGTGGCCGCCGACGAGGCCGCCGACGAGCCCCCGCCAACGTGGCGCGCCCGCATGGCCACGGTGTGGGGCGACCTCGCGGCCGCGTGGCGCTTTGCCACCCGGTCGGCGGTGGCCTCGGGCACGGTCACGGTGGGGCTGCTGCTGGCCGGCATCTTCGTGGGCGCGAGTCTGTCGCTGCCCGGCGACCCGCTGTACGCCATCAAGGACGCCTACCAGCAGGCCCAGCTGTCCCGGGCCTCGGCACCCAGCGACATCGCCGCCGAAAAGCTCGACGTGGCCGCCACCAAGATCACCGACGTGGTGCGCGCCGCCGAACGCGACCGCCCCGAGAGCCTGGCCACCTCGGCTCACAAGGCCGATTCACTGGTGCGCGACAGCGCCGCGACGCTGCTGTCGGTTTACCGCGAGTCCGGCGAGCCCGCGGTGCTCATGCCGCTGGCGCGGTTCGCGGACGGCCATCAGACGACCGTCGCCGACGTGCGCCAACAGACCCACGAGGGCGAAGCCACCCGGGCCTTGGCCGGGCTCGCCGCCACGCTCAACGACGTCGACGCCCGGGTCACCGACATCCTGGGGCGCTGCTGTCAACCCACCAGTCAGGCCGGCCAGCTGTGGAGGCTCTCCACACCGCAGCGCTCCTTGGCCGGGTGTCCCTGCCCCAGGCCCGCCCTGGGCGAGCGCCAACCGAACCTGGGCACCGCGGCCGGCACAGCCACAGAGATCCTGGATCTGGCGCCCCGCACCGACGACGGGCACAGCGAGGACGCCTCGAGGCCACCGCACGATCGCATCCCCCAGGGTGTCGACAAGACCCACCAGCAGGTCGACGACGCCACCGACG
>PXPH01000013.1:55226-59539 GCA_003021615.1 Actinobacteria bacterium QS_8_72_14 | reverse complement strand
CCAGCCGCACCAGCACCAGCCCGCCACGGCGGAGCTCGGCGATCAGCTCCCCGAGGCCGTCGTGAGCCCGGGCCACCTCGTCGAGCAGCGCGGTGCGGTCGGCCGGCGCATCGCTGTGGGCCGCTGCGCCCCCAAACGGTAGACCGCGAAGTCGTCGTCGAACGCCGCGACCCGCTCCAAGCCGAGGCGTTCCATGACCGCGAAGCTGGTGCGGTCCACCAGGGAAAAGCGCTGGTCGGGATAGCGACGGCCGATGAACCAGGCCGTTTCCCGATCGGCCGGCCCCACCGGTTCGAGCAGCGTCCGCCCCCGGCGCAGGCTGTCCCAGAAGCGCTCGGCGACGTCGAAGCCGAGACGGTGCGCGGCCAGCCGCCACGTCTCCACCAGCACGAAGTCGGTGGATGCCAGCCGTGGCTCATCGCCGAGCAGCCCCACCGCCCGCTCGTGGCTCACGTCAGCGCGGTCGAGCGCGGCGTACCACACCGAGGTGTCGACGAACAGGATCACGGCTCCTCGCCGCGGGCCGTGCCGGCGTCGGCGGCGATGGCGTCGCCGAGGTCCCGGTCTTTGTGGCGGGCGATGTCCGAGCCGCCGGAGTCGCCGATGCCGAAGATCTCGCTGATGTCGCCGCGCTCGTCGGACGTCTCGGCGAGGTCGGCGGCGACGACACGGCGCAGGTACTCGCCCAGCGATACGCCCAACGCCTCGGCCTTGGCGGCCGCGCGGCGGTGCTGTTGCGGATCAAGGGTGACCTGCATCCGCGTAGGCTTGATGGCCATCGTGGTGCCACCGTACCCCCGCCGGCGCGTCGCGGGCGATGGGCCGGGTCAACCGCCGCCCTGCAGCGCCTCGAGCCGGGCGGCGTGCTCGGGCAGATGCACCTCGGCGTGGGTGTTGAGCACCCCCGACCACGGCATGGGCGCATTCACCCGGGTGACGCCGCCGTCGACCAGGTGGGTCGACACCACCCGGGCGGCAACGTCGTCGTCGAGGGCCCGCACCAGCCGCACCAGCACCAGCCCGCCACGGCGGAGCTCGGCGATCAGCTCCTCGAGGCCGTCGTGAGCCCGGGCCACCTCGTCGAGCAGCGCGGTGCGGTCGGCCGGCGCATCGCTGTAGGCCGCTGCGCCCCCAGCGGCCACCTCGGCGGTGGTGGCCGCCAGCAGCCGGTCGCCGACGACCACCCGGGCCAGCAGCCGCGACGCTGTCCAGGCATCGTCGTCGGCGGGGGCGGCAAAGCCCCCACCACGGGCGAGATCGAGGAGGTGGGTGTAGGCCGACTCCAGGGCGGTGGTGTCCATGGCGACCAACGGTAGCCGCCCCCACCGCCCTCGCCGACGACGCCCCCGCCCCTGGGGACGCTGCGGGCGCCGGCGGCCGTGGCTGGGCCACGGCCGCCGCGCGACTTCCAGTGGCTATTCCCACTCGATGGTGCCCGGTGGCTTGCTGGTCACGTCATAGGTCACGCGATTGATGCCCGCCACGGCGTTGATGACGCGGTTGGCGATGGCGGCCAGGACGTCCCAGTCGAGGCGGGCGAAGTCGGCGGTCATGGCGTCCTGGCTGGTGACCGCGCGCACGATCAGCGGGTAGCCATAGGTGCGCTCGTCGCCGGCCACGCCCACCGACCGGATCGCCGGCAGCACCGCGAAGGCCTGCCACAAGCGCTGCGCGTCGCCGCCGTCCGCGTCGCCGCCGGCCACCGGCGGCCCCTCCAGGCCCGCCCGGCGCAGCTCGTCGCGCACGATCCCGTCGGCGCGGCGCAGCAGGTCGAGGCGCTCCTCGGTGACCTCGCCGATGATGCGCACCGCCAGACCGGGACCGGGGAAGGGTTGACGCCACACCAGCTCGGGGGGCAGGCCAAGGTCCTCGCCCACTCGGCGCACCTCGTCCTTGAACAGCCACCGCAGCGGCTCGACGAGCTCGAAGTCGACGTCGGCGGGCAATCCTGCGACGTTGTGGTGGCTCTTGATCGTGGCGGCGCCGTTGTCGCCGCCCGACTCGATGACGTCGGGATACAGGGTGCCCTGGACCAGGAACTTCGCGTCGGCGGCGTGGGCGGCCGCGGCCTCCTCGAACACCCGGATGAACTCCGCGCCGATGTGCCGACGCTTCTCCTCGGGGTCGGTGACCCCCGCCAGTCGGCCCAGAAAGCGCTGGCGGGCGTCGACCGTCACCAGGCGCGCCTGGGAGTGCCTGCCGAAGGCCGCCTGCACCTCGGCGACCTCGCCTTCACGCAACAGCCCCGTGTCGACCAACACGCACACGAGCTGCTCACCCACCGCCTCGTGGACCAGCGCCGCGGCCACAGCCGAGTCCACCCCGCCTGACAGCCCGCACAGGACAGTGGCGCCACCCACCTGCTCGCGGATGGCGGCCACCGAGGAGGCGATGACCGAGTGCGATGTCCACGCGCGCCGCGCGCCGGTGCGCGCCAGGAACGCCTCCAACACCCGCCGGCCCAGCGGCGTGTGGCTCACCTCGGGATGGAACTGCACGCCGTACAGCTCGCGGCCGGGATCCTCCAGCGCGGCCACCGGCGAGCCGTCGGTAGCCGCGATCGTGCGACACCCCTCAGGGGCCCGGGTCACCGCGTCGTTGTGGCTCATCCACACCGTCTGCTGCTCGCCGAGGCCGCCCAGGAGCACGCTATGGGGGTCGATGGTGACCTCGGTGCGGCCGAACTCGGCGGTGCCGGTGCGCGTCACCTCACCGCCGAGCTGGGACACCATCAGCTGCTGGCCATAGCAGATGCCCAGGATCGGCACGCCGGCTTCCCACACGGCCGGGTCCAGGCCGGGGGCGTTGTCGGCATAGACCGAAGCGGGTCCGCCTGAGAGGATGATGGCCGCCGGGTTGCGGGCCAACAGCGCCCCGGCATCGAGATCGGGCGACACGATCTCGCTGTAGACATGGCACTCCCGCACGCGCCGTGCGATGAGCTGAGCGTACTGGGCCCCGAAATCCACGACGAGCACCGGCTCCCGCGTGGGTAGCGACGACACGCGCGCCTCCTGGCAACAGCAGATGCCTGACGACCTCGTAGCCGCAAGGGCTACCCTACCGAGGAACCGGCGAAGAGTGCGACGACGATGGACCACGGCACCGGAGCGCGCATTCAGGCCGCCCGCGAGCAGCGCGGGGCAACGCCCGAGGAGGTCGCCGCCGCGGTGGGCATCCCCCCCGAGGCGGTAACCGACATCGAGGCCGGCGACGCCGTGCGCTGCTACGGTCCAGCGCTGGCCGCCGCCTGGACGTGGGCCGTGGGCCGCCACGTGGGGGTGGCCATCGATCACGAGCTGGCCACGTGGCAGCCGCCGGGATCCGGCGAGGAACCCGCCACCGCCTCGCGGCCCGGCGAGGAGCCCGCCACCGCCTCGCGGCCCGGCGAGGAGCCCGCCACCGCCTCGCAGCCCGGCGAGGAGCCCAACACCGCCTCGCGGCCCGGCGAGGCCGACGAAGCCGATCAGGCCGAGCAGAACCATCAGCCCAGTGCGCACAACGCCTCGAACGACTCGCCGGGCCAGGGTGAGCCCTCAATCGCCCCGCCCGAGGGCAGCGTCGCCTCGCCCTCGCGGGAGCCAACGATCCAGCCGGGATGGCTTGCCGACTTCGACGACGACCCCCTGGAGGACTTCGACCCGGCCGCGGCGGATCGTTTCCCCGGGCCGTTTCCCGGCGACCGCGCGGCGCCGGCAGCTTCCGGCTCGGACCTGGCCACCGAGCCGCCACAGGAGCCCGGAGGCCACCCCCCCCACCTGGCACCAACCGAGGCCAACGCGGCCGGCCCACGCCCAAGGCCCGACAACTCGGCGCCCGGACGCCCCGAGGCTGACCAGGCGGGCGGGCCCTGGGTGCTCACCGGCGACGAGCTGTCCAGCGAGGCGCCAGACCAGGGCTCTGCGCCTGCGGCTGACGCCGGCGGAACGCAGGACGCCGGCGGCGCGCCGCCCGGCGAGGCAGAGGCGACCTCGCAGAGCGCCCAGCGTCGGGCTGGCGAGGACACCGGGGAGCTGCCCTCGAGCAACGAGGCCAGCCGCGTGCTGGCCTACACCGAGGGCGAGGACGTCCCGCGGCTGGGCACACGGTCACGGCTGCGCAGCGGCCTGATCCTGCTGGCAGCGCTGGTGGTGCTGGTCGGCGCCGGCGTCGCGGTCGGCGCGCTGGCCGCCCAGCTGCTGGACAATCCCGTCCAGCCGCTTCCGGATTCCGACGCCGGGGGCCAACCGGGAAGCGATGGGGCCGTGGACGCGACCTCACCGGCGGGCGACGCCGACGACCAGCCCGGCGACGGCCCAGCACCCGACGAGACA
>PXPH01000013.1:30182-55136 GCA_003021615.1 Actinobacteria bacterium QS_8_72_14 | reverse complement strand
CGGTGTTGGTCACCGACGGCTTCGCCGACGAGGCGGCGGCCCTGGTCCAGCGCGACGCCCGCTTTGGGAACCTACAGCCCAACGACGGTCGCTTGAGCCAGGACGTCGAGCTCCACGTGATCGTCGGCAAGCAGTGGACGGGCTCGACCGACGGCTGATCGCTACCCTGCGGGGCGCCAGGGTCGGATCCCGACGCGGCCCGCGCCCGACGCAGTGAGCAATGCTTTCGCATGAGCGACGAGCCCAACGACTTCGACGACGAGGGCAACGACGAGCTGGCCCGGCCTCTTGACCGCGACGAGGCGGCCAGCGTCCGCCGCGACCTCGACGACCTCGCCGCGTTCCGCCACACGTTCGCGCCCGAGGGCTACAAGGGAATCAGCGTGTTCTGCACCGACTGCGCTGAGGAGCATTACTACGGCTGGGACATGCTCGAGGAGAACCTGCAGGCGCTGCTGGACTCGGGGACCTCGCCGGTGCACGAACCGCCCTTCGATCCCCACCCCGACGACTACATCGACTGGCCCTACGCCCAGGGGTACCTGGACGGCCTGGGCGACGCGGGCGTGCCGGCGCTTCCCGCCCCCCTGCCACACTCCAGCGGCTGTCCGTTCTGCGGCGTGGAGCTACCCGACGGCGACGGGCGCACCATCAGCTTCTGCCCGGTGTGTGGCATGCACCTGGGCACCGCCAAGATCGTCCGCGTGCTGCTGGAGCAGCAGGGCTGGAGCTCCGAGCGCGTCGCGGAGCTGCTGCGCTCGGCGCGCCTGCCGCCGTTGCGCGGCCTGCTGGCCGACGACGACGGCGAGGGCGAGCCGAGCTGACCGCGCCCCGGCGTTTCACCCTCAGTGGCGGCCCATGCCGATGCCCTGGGCCTGTTGGTAGTGCTTGCCTTCCGTCTGCAGGCCCCAAGCGACCATCACCTCGGCGCGCTGGAGCTCTTTGAGGGTGGCGTGGCCGGTGGTGGCTAGCGCGGTGCGCAGCGCCCCGGCGAGATTCAGCGTCCCGTCGTTCTCGGCGGCCGGCCCGGTAAGGATCTCACGCAGCGAGCCGATCTGGTTGACCGTCACGCGGGCGCCGCGGGGCAGCTCGGGATGGAACGTGGCCATGCCCCAGTGACAGCCCCGGCCCGGCGCCTCGGTGGCGCGCGCCAGCGGCGAGCCGAGCATGACCGCATCCGCGCCGCAGGCGATCGCCTTGGCGAGGTCACCCCCGGTGCGCATGCCCCCGTCGGCGATCACGTGGACATAGCGCCCAGTCTCCTCGAGGTGGCGGCTGCGGGCGCCGGCGGCGTCGGCGATGGCGGTGGCCTGGGGCACGCCGATGCCCAGCACGCCACGCGACGTGCAGGCGTTGCCGGGGCCCACCCCCACCAGGACCCCCGCAGCGCCAGTGCGCATCAAATGCAGCGCCATTGAGTGGCTGGCGCAACCGCCCACCACCACCGGGATGTCGTAGCGCGCGATGAAGTCCTTGAGGTTCAGCGTCTCCTCGCGGCTGGAGACGTGCTCGGCCGATACCACCGTGCCCTGGATCACCAGGATGTCCAGGCCGGCCTCCAGCGCCGTGCGGTGGCAGCGCTCGACCCGTTGGGGGGTGAGGCTGGCCGCGGCGGTGATGCCGGCGTCCTTGAGCTCGGCCACGCGCCGGCCGATTAGCTCCTCTTTGACCGGCTCCTTGTAGATCTCCTGCATGCGAGCGGTGGCCACCGACGCGTCAAGCTCGGCGATCTCGGCCAGCAGGGGCTCGGGATCCTCGTAGCGCGTCCACAACCCTTCGAGGTTGAGCACCCCGCACCCGCCGAGCTCGGCGAGCTGGATGGCGGTGCGGGGGCTGACCACCCCGTCCATGGCCGAGCCCAAAATCGGCAGCTCGAAGGGGTAGGCGTCGATCTGCCAGCCGATGTCGACGTCTTCGGGGTCGCGGGTGCGTCGCGACGGCACGATCCCGATGTCGTCGAGGGCGTAGGCCTGCCGGCCACCCTTGCCGATGCCGATCTCGATCTCGCTCACCGCTTGCCTCCCGGGTCGCCGAGGCCCCGAGCACGCACGGCTCGTCAGTCAGTGCCAGCCTAGCGGCCAGCGTGACGCCAACGCCGACAGGCTAGAGTGCCGCGCGCGCCGGCCTCGCCGGATGCGCGACGCGGGCCAGGAGGTGCCAGCCGATGGCGCAGACAACGGGAACCGAGATTGCCACGGCCGCCGTGGACGGCGCCACGCTGCGGGTGGTGGCCGGCGATCTCACCGCCCAACCGGTCGATGCCGTGGTCAACGCCGCCAACGAGCAGCTGGCTCACGGCGGCGGCGTGGCCAAGGCGCTGGCGGCCGCCGGCGGCCCCGAGGTGCAGCGCGAGTCCGACCAGTGGACAGCCGAGCACGGCCCCCTGGGGCCCGGCCAAGCGGCCGTCACCACCGCCGGGCGCATGCCCGCCGCCCACGTGGTCCACGTCGTCGGCCCGCGCTATCGCCAGGGCCAGGACAACGCCGGGCTGTTGACCCAGGCGGTGACCGCCGCGCTGGACGCGACCCGCGACGTCGGCGCGACCTCGGTGGCCCTGCCGGCGATCTCGGCGGGGGTGTTTGGCTATCCGCCCGAGGAGGCCGGCCGCGTGATCGCCGCGGCGTGCGCCGACTGGCTCGGCGGCGACCGCGGATCGGTCAGCGAAATCCGCCTGGTCGGCCTGGACGAGGCCGCCGCCGCCCACTTCACCGCCGGGCTCCCCGGCCGGTGAGTCCCCTCGCCGCCGGGCGGCGTCGTCACCGTTCGGCGACTTTTTCGGTCTCGGCCAGCCGTGCGCGGACGATGAGGCGCTGGGAGTCCGAGCCCCGCGGATGGCAGGTGGTCAGCGTCAGGTAGTGGCCGTCGAGGTCCTCGACCACGCTCCAGTCATCGGGGCGGGTGATCCAGCACGCTGCCTGGTCACAAGCTGACGGGGCGTCTTGCGGCGGGGGGATCACCTCGTAGGTGTAGGTCGCCACGGGCGTCTCCAGGCGCACCTCGTCGCCCACGGTCAGCTGCTCGGCGTGGCTCAGCGGCTTGCCGTAGGTGGTGCGGTGGCCGGCGATGCCAACGTTGCCCTCCTGGCCGGGCAGCGGAGTGTCGGGGTAATGGCCCGCCCCGGCCCGCAGCGCCTCGGCGGTGGTCCCGGCGACCACCAGGGTATTGACATCCAGCTTCGGGATGACCATCCGGGTCAACGGGTCGTCGGGGGCCAGATCCTTGGCCTGGGCGGCGTAAGCTGGCTGGCGGGCGGAGTCGTCGAGCTCGCGCTCCAAAGCCTGGAAGTCCTGCTCCAGGTCGGGCTGGCGCACCTGCGCGGTGTAGACGTCGGTCAAGAACGGATACGCGATGACACCCACCCCGGCCACCACCAGCAGCGCCGAGACCGCGGTCAGCGCGCGACGCAGGCGACGCCGGCCCTTGCGCGGATGCTGCGATCCTGATTCATGCACCGGTGGCCTCCCTGACGTGACGAGTCCGCGGCGCGGCGCGGAGAACGGCCCGCATCGCTCGACCACTGTAAGTAGCGCACCAGGTGATGACCGGTGCGTCAAGCCATCGAAGTTGGCCGGGGTGGGTGGGGTTGTGGGGTGGGGTCAGGCGCCGGGGACGGGCTCGAGGGGGGCGCCGACGCGGGCGACGTGAAAGCCGGCGTGGCGCAGCGCGCTGGTGTCCCACACGCCGCGGCCGTCGACGACGATGGGATATTCCAACAGCTCGGCCAGCCGGTGGGGACGAATGGCGCGGTATTCGTCCCATTCGGTGGCCACCACCACCGCGTGGGCGCCGGCCAGGGCCGCCTCGGCCTTGTCGCAGCGGACCACCTCGGGAAAGCGATCAGCCAGCGCGTCGACAGCCACCGGGTCGTGGGCGCGCACCGTGGTGCCCTCGGCGACCAGCTCGGCGATGACGTCCAGGGCGGGGGCGGCGCGCACGTCGTCGGTTCCGGGCTTGAACGCCACGCCCAGCACCGCCACGGTCTTGTCGGCCAAGTTCCATAATAGCCGGCGCAGCTGCACGATGGGCCAGCGGCGCGCCTCGGCGTTGACGCGCTCAGTCTCGCGCAGCACCCCGAAGTCATAGCCCAAGTCGGCGGCGATGTGAGCAAACGCCTGCACGTCCTTGGGAAAACACGAGCCGCCATAGCCGATGCCGGCATCCAAGAACGCCCGCCCGATGCGCGGATCGTGGCCCATGGCCTCGGCCACGGTGGCCACATCCGCCCCCGCGCGCTCACACACCCGCGCCACGGCGTTAATGAAACTGATCTTGGTCGCCAAAAACGCATTCGAGGCGTGCTTGATCAGCTCCGCAGTGGCTACGTCCGTGGCCACGTACGCACACCCGTGGCGGGCCAGCAGCGGCCCATACAACCGGCCCATGACCTCATGGGCGCCCGGACTGTCAGCGCCCACCACCACCCGATCCGGCGCCCAGGCGTCAGCCACGGCTCGCCCCTCCCGCAAAAACTCCGGATTGGAGGCCACCTCGTGGCCGCCCACCGCCCCTCGCGCGTGGGCCTGCAAACTCAACGCGTGCTTGATGCGTTCGCCGGTGCGCACCGGAACCGTCGACTTCTCAGCGACCACCACCGGCCGCGTGGCATGGGTGGCCACCGTCGCCGCCGCCCGCTGCACCGCCGACAGATCCGGGCTGCCATCACCCCGTGACGGCGTGCCCACACAGATGAACACCACCTCGGCGCCAGCGATCGCCGCGGCGGGATCCTGCGTAAACCCCGCCCGCCCCGCCTCGACCTGCTCGGCCACCAACTCGGCCAACCCCACCTCAAAAAACGGCATCCGCCCCGCCCGCAAATCCCCCACCCGCCCCGAATCATCGTCCAGGCCCACCACCACATGCCCATCAGCCGCCAAACACGCCAACGTCACCAACCCCACATGGCCCACCCCAATAACCGCGACTCTCATGGCATGCCTTTCAGGTGCTCGGCCAATCGGGCTATCCGCGGCCCGTCGATGCGCTGTCGCAGGTTATCGGCCGATGCGGCCCAGCGAGACCGCACCCACTGGCGGCCATCAAGTGCGATCCGCGGCCGACGAGCGCGCCGCGACGCGCCGCGTGGGCGGCTCAGCCCGGCCAGTGCGTGTCCACCTCGGCGAGCGCATCCAGCAGCGGCCTGACGCTGGATAGCTGGCCGCTCACGCGGGCGAGATCGCCCGAGACCTTCAGGCGGCCCAGCACGATCGCCAACCGGGGGTCGAGCTCGCCGTTGATCAGCTGCCACCACCGGTCGAAACGGGCCGTCAGCACCAGCCGCGCCGGCTTGCCGGGGTCGTCGAGCAGCTCGGCGCAGGCGCCGACCTCTTCAGACCCCGCCGGGCGAATCAGCAGATCGTAGCGTCGCCGCTGGGCCACCGGCCCGGCGGGCTGAACGACGAAGGCGTACACGCCCTTTAGTGCCGCGGCCAAGGAGTCGGCCTGTGGGTGGGTGGCCACGCGCTGGCACAGCTCGACCATCCACTCGCGGCTGGGGAAGGCGGGCACGGCGAGCTCCTCGGCGTTAGGCGGGCGTTACATCATGCCGCCGCAGCGTTACATCATGCCGCCCATGCCGCCCATGCCGCCCATGCCTTCCATGCCGTGATCGTGGCCACCGCCACCACCGCCGTTCTCCTCGGGCTTGTCGGCGATGAGCGTTTCGGTGGTCAGCAGCATCCCGGCGATGCTGGCGGCGTTCTGCAGTGCCGAGCGCGCCACCTTGGCCGGGTCGATGATGCCCGACTCGATCATGTCCTCGAACTCGCCGGTCATGGCGTTCAGGCCGTGGCCGGTCTGTAGACCCTTGGCCTTCTCGACGACCACCGAGCCCTCGAGGCCGGCGTTGTGGGCGATCCAGTACAACGGAGCGCTCAAGGCGTAGCGCACCAGCTGGGCCCCGGTGGCCTCATCGCCGTCGAGGTCGAGCTTGTCCAGCGCCGTGGCGCCCTGCAGCAGCGAGATCCCGCCGCCGCCGACGATGCCCTCCTCGACGGCCGCGCGGGTAGCCGACAGGGCGTCCTCGATGCGGTGCTTGCGCTCCTTGAGCTCGACCTCGGTGGCCGCGCCGACCCTGACCACCGCCACGCCGCCGGAGAGCTTGGCCAGCCGCTCCTGCAGCTTCTCGCGGTCCCAATCCGAGTCCGTCTGGTCGATCTCGGTCTTGAGCTGGTCGATGCGGGCCTTGATGTCGGACTCGTTGCCGGCGCCCTCGACGATGGTGGTCTCGTCCTTGGTCACGGTGACCTTGCGAGCCTTGCCCAGCATGTCCAGGGTCGTGTTCTCCAGCTTGAGACCGACCTCCTCGGTGACGACCTGGCCACCGGTCAGCGTGGCGATGTCCTGCAGCATCGCCTTGCGGCGATCACCGAAGCCGGGCGCCTTGACCGCTGCGCAGTGGAACGTGCCGCGGATCTTGTTGACCACGAGCGTGGCCAGGGCCTCGCCCTCGACGTCCTCGGCGATGATCAGCAGCGGCTTGTTGGCCTGCATGACCTTCTCAAGGACCGGCAGCAGGTCCTGGACCGCCGAGATCTTCTGGTTGACGATCAGGATGTAGGGATCGTCGAACGACACCTCCATGCGGTCGGTGTCGGTGACCATGTAGGGCGAGACGTAGCCCTTGTCGAACTGCATCCCCTCGACGAAGTCGAGCTCGATGCCAAAGGTCTGGCCCTCCTCGACGGTGATCACGCCGTCCTTGCCGACCTTGTCCATCGCTTCGGCGATGGTCTGGCCGACCTCTTCCTCGCCGTTGGCCGAGATGGTGGCGACGTGGGCGATCTCGTCTTGGGTCTCGATCTCGCGGGCCTGGCCGACGATCTCCTCCACGACGCGCTCGACGGCCGCATCGATGCCGCGCTTGAGCATCATGGGATTGGCGCCGGCGGCCACGTTGCGCAGGCCCTCGTGGACCATCGCCTGGGCCAGCACCGTGGCGGTCGTGGTGCCGTCACCAGCGCTGTCGTTGGTCTTGGTCGCCACCTCTTTGGCGAGCTGGGCGCCCATGTTCTCGTAGCCGTCCTCCAGCTCGATGTCGCGGGCGACCGTCACGCCGTCCTTGGTGATGGTGGGCGAGCCCCACTGCTTCTGCAGCACCACGTTGCGGCCCTTGGGCCCCAGGGTGACCTTGACCGCGTCGGCGAGCTGGTTCACACCGGACTCGAGCTTGCGGCGGGCGTCTTCTCGGTAGCTCAACTGCTTGGGCATAGGCGAACCCTCCTCGGGTTGGTGTCAGGCGGTGTCTGCGGTGTGGATGCGGGCGGGTCGTGCGATGACGTGTCGAAACACGGTGTCAAGCGGGCTAGTTCTCGACCACCGCGAGGATGTCGCGGCCGGACAGGATGAGGTACTCCTCGCCGCCCAGCTTGATCTCGGTGCCGCCGTACTTGGAATAGACGACGGTGTCGCCCTCCTTGACGTCCAGCGGGAGGCGCTCACCGGACTCGGTGAGGCGACCCGGCCCCACGGCCAGCACCTCGCCCTGCTGGGGCTTCTCCTGAGCGGTGTCGGGTATGACGAGCCCGGTACTGGTGGTCTCCTCGGCTTCGACGGTCTGCACCACGACTCGCTCATCGAGCGGCTTGAGCGCAACCTTGGTCTTTGTGGCCATGCCTCCTCCTTCGTCACGCGCCGGCAGTTGGGGCGCCAGGCGGTCGGGGAACGCTCGCGGGGCGAGACCCCGCTTGCACTCTCTGCCTTCGAGTGCCATTTGCACGATACCAACGGCCCACAGGTGTGGCAACACGGCGGCCATCACGGCCGGTATTCCTGAGCGGGATGCGCTCATGCTTTTGCGCAGATCTGCCGGCAGCCTGATCGCGAGGGGCCACGACCCGTCGTCGCCATAACGCTGAGTCGTGAAGCTGGTATAGTCGGCGCCCCTTCTCGACCGGCTGCTGAGGTGACAGGGGGCCACAGGCCGCCCCCAGGGGACTGTGCGGACATGAGCGATTACCAACGCCGCCTCGGTACGCAGCTGCGCGCCATCCGCCAGCAGCAGGGCCTGACGCTGCAAGAGGTCGAAGAGCGCTCCCAGGGCCATTGGAAGGCCGTCGTCGTCGGCTCGTACGAGCGGGGAGACCGCGCCGTGTCGGTGGCCAAACTCGCAGAGCTCGGTGAGTTCTACGGGGTGCCCGTCTCCGAGCTCCTGCCCGGCGACACCGGCCCGCGCCGAGCCGGGGCGCCCGTGGAGGCGCGCCGCATCAAGCTGGATCTGCGCGCGCTCGACCGCGGTGACCTCAACCCCGAGCTCGCCCCCGTCTCGCGCTTCGCCCACACCATCCAACTGCAGCGTGGCGACTACAACGGCAGCGTCCTGACGATCCGCGACGAGGACCTTCGGGCCTTGTCGGTGGTCTATGGCACCGAGCCCGAAGAGCTCGTGGTGCGCCTCAAGGACGAAGGCGTGCTGGTCGACAGCTAAGGCAATCCCCTCGGTGGCGACCAGCCGGTGGCGACCAGCCCCCGGTGGGCGTCAGTGGATGGCCAGGGTCCAGGCGCCCCGATCGACGAAACCCGCGCGCTCGTACGCACCGCGCGCCCGCTCGTTGTCGGCGCGCACGTGCAGCGTCACGCCCAGCAGCCCGTCGGCCAGCAGCCGCGCGGTGATCGCTGCTACCGCCGCCGCGGCCAGACCCTGGGCGCGCCACGCCGGGCACACGTACACTCCGGCGATCTGCGCCCCGCGCCGCGGCGAGCACAATGCCAAGTCCACCTTGGCCACCGCCTGGCCCCGGCTCTCCACCACCCAGGTGCTCTGCCGCGAGATGCTGTGGCGCAGCCGCGCGCGCACCGAGGCCCGGCCCGACCGGGAGATCGGCGGGCCCATGCGATCCTCGACGTGGAGCTGGCAGGCCATGTCGGTCAGCGCCTCGAGATCGTCGTGGCGCGCCAACCTGAGCCCGCCCAGCGGCGGGACGTCGACGGGCTCGGTGGCGACCATGAAGCGCTGCTGGCGTGACGCCACCCGCCGCCGGAACAGGCCGCGGCCCAGCCATTCGAGAATGCCCTCGCCGAGCTCGGCCGGACCCACCAGCACCCGCCATCCGGACTGCTCGACAGCCGCCGCCAGCGCCTCGGCGGCCGCCGGGTCGCCCGCCGGCATCAACGTGCCACCCGCGGCGTGCAGAATCGCCGCCGCGGGCTGGCGGGGTGGCCAGACCCGCAACCGGGCGTAGTCGCTGCGGTCGATCGCGTCCAGCGGGAACTGGTGGGCCAGCTGGCGAGCGAAGTCGGGCCGCCCCTGGCTGTCGACGGTCAGGGCCCGCTCGAGCTCCGCGCCGGCCTCAGGCCCGGGGCGGGTCGCGACCCCTGGCTCGGTAGCCGTCATGGCCTCCCCCGTCGTTGCGCGCACCGGCGGTTCACCCCGCAGGCTCCCATCCCGGCAGGGGCACCGTCAGCCCGTCCACCGACAGGCCGGGCTGGGCGTCCAGCTCCAGGCTGCTCGCCTGGCCGGCGGCGAGGCGGTTGGCGCCGGCGGCGGCGATCATGGCGGCGTTGTCGGTGCACAGCGCCGGGCTGGGCACGTGCAGGCGACGCCCGTGTTGCTGGCAGGCGCGGTCCATGGCCGCCCGCAACCGGGAGTTCGCCGCCACGCCGCCGACCACCAGCACGTCGCCGACGTCACAGGCCTGGGCGGCGGCCATGGTCTTGGCGACCTGCACGTCGACGACCGCCTCCTGGAACGACGCGGCGACGTCGGCCACGCTGACCGGCTCGCCGGCCGCCTCGCGCCGGCGCAGCTCGCGCACCACCGCCGTCTTCAACCCCGACAACGAGAAGTCGTAGCCCTCCTCGGCCAGCGCGCGGGGGAACGCGATCGCGGTCGGGTCGCCGTCTGTGGCCAACCGGTCGATCTCGGGCCCGCCGGGGTAGGCCAGGCCCAGAAACCGTGCGACCTTGTCATAGGCCTCACCGGCGGCGTCGTCGATAGTCGAGCCCAGCTCGTGCCACACGCCGCCAGCGTCCAAATGCACCACCGAGGTGTGGCCGCCGGAGACGACCAGGGCCACCAGGGGCACGGGCAGCGCCGCGCCCTCCAGCTGGGCGGCGCACACGTGACCCTCGAGGTGGTTGACGCCGATCAGCGGCCTGTCGTGGGCCAGCGCCACTCCCTTGGCGCCAGCCACGCCAACCAGCAGCGCTCCCACCAGCCCCGGGCCAGCGGTCACCGCGACGCCGTCGAGGTCGCGATAGGCGGCACCGGCCTCGATCAAAGCGCGGTCGATGGTGGGCACCAGCAGCTCGAGATGGGCCCGCGCGGCGATCTCGGGCACGACGCCGCCGTAGGGGCGGTGGCGCTCGACCTGCGAGCCGATCACGTTCGAGCGCCCCTCCCTGCCGTCGGCGACGATCGCCGCCGTCGTCTCGTCACAGGAGGTCTCCACACCCAGCAGCAGCATCAGCGCGCTCCGCCCGGACGGGCCGCCCCGGCAAGCGCCAGCCACATGATCACCGCGTCCTCCTCGGGCTGTCGATAGTAGCCCGGGCGCATGCCGACCTCCTGAAACCCGGCGCGCGCGTAGAGCCGACGAGCCGCGGCGTTGCCGGCGCGCACCTCCAAGGTGACGGCCTCATGGCCGAGCTCGGCAGCGGTTGCCAGCAGCCAGGCCAGCAGCGCCGCGCCGACGCCGCGGCGCTGCTGGGCCGGGGCCACGGCGATGTTGGTCACGTGGGTCGCCTCCGGTCGCGCCTGCATGCCGGCAAAGCCAACCACCTTGCCGATCGGGCGCCGGCGCGGCCACGCCAGACACGCCACGACGTAGCGCCGCGTGGCCGGATCCTCGAGCTCGCGCCGAAACGTCGCCGGTGGCCACGGCCGCGGCGACGTGGCCCGCTCGACGGCGGCCACGCCGCGCAGGTGGCGCGCACCCATGGGCTGCAGACCCACATCGCACGGCGGCCACGCCCCCGCCATGGTCGCGGGCCCGCGGCGGTGGCCCAGGGTCACAACGGGCCTTTCCTGGTGGGATTCGCCGCCACGCCGGGCGCGCCGCCCTGCCCGGTGCCGCCGAAGAGCGCGCCGCGCCCGTCCCAGGCAATGCGCGCATCCGGGCGGCGCAGATAGATCGGGGTCAGGTCCTCGGGACGCTGGGTCTCCTCGCGCTGAAAGCGCTCGCGGGCCAACGAGACCAAGGCGGTGGCTGACGGCTCGGCGGCGGCATCGCCCACCTCGCCGCCGGCAGCGGCCAACAGCCCACGGTGGGCCACGGCGCCGTCACCCACCGCCAGGACCTCCTCGCGCTCGGCCTCGATCTCGCCGGCCAGTCGCTCAGGCGGGCCCAGGCGGAACTCGCTGCGGCGCCGGCTGCCACCCGCGCCCGGCTGGTAAAAGGCCCACGCCAGCTCGCCGCGGCGCGCGTCGATGACCGCACAGATCGGGCGCCGCGCATAGCGGGCGCAAAAGGCGATCAGGTCCAGCGAGGCCAGGCCGACCACGGGGACAGCCCGGCTGTGGGCCAGCGCCTGGGCGGTGGCCACGCCCACCCGCATGCCCGTGAACCGACCCGGTCCCAGCGACACCGCCACCCCCGTCAGATCGCTGGCGTCGACGCCGGCGTGATGCCAGCAGAAGGCCATGGCCGCAGCCACAAAGCGTCCGTGCGCGCCAGCCCGCCCCAAGTGCGCGCCTGCGACCACCCCGCGCTCGTCAGCCAGGGCGACGCTCGCCGGCGACGTCGAGGTCTCCAGGCCCAACAGCAGCACCGGTCAGCCTCCGGAGGCCGCCGCGACCGCCCATTCGGACAGGCGCGCGGCGACGCCGTCGAGGCGGCGGCGCCACCCGTCGCCATGGGCGATCAGCGTCACCCGGCGGTGATCACCGTCGGCCAAGTCGGGCGCGCGCAGCTCGACCTCCAGGTGAGCCGCCGGCAACAGCGGGGCCGAGGTCGTCGAGGCGATAGACGTCCAGGTGCACCACCCCCACTCGGCCCTCGTAGTCGCGCCGCAGCAGAAACGACGGGCTGGTCACGCGGGTGCTCACCCCGAGGCCGCGCGCCGCGCCCTGCACGAAGCACGTCTTGCCGGCGCCGAGCTCACCGGTCAGCGACACGACATCGCCCGACTCGAACGCCTCGGCCAGGGCGGCCGCCAGCGCCCGCGTGTCCCGTGGGCCGCTGGTGCGCAGGGTCAGGCGCGCGGTCATGGTCGACGGGCCTCAGCGGCCGTCGTGCAGCGACGACGGGCACGCGATCGGGAATGTGGTGGCCGGTCGCGGGGCTCACCGCGCCGGCTGACCAGTTTAGGGCAGCCGCTTGCGAGCCGAGGCAGGCGGCGGGGGCGGCCAGCCGACGCCGCCACGGCATACGAGCCGCGTTGCGCCGGCCCGCCGCGCCCTCGACTCGCAACGTCAGCGAAAAACCCGACGAATCGGTGCAACCACAGCCGGGGGGAAGCGCGTCGGTAAAACGACTGCCGCATGTGGCAAGACGAGGTCGCTGCACCCGCTTACGCCCATGCGTGCCTCGTTGACCCGAGGCGACGGGCCGGGGCCACGAGGCTGCTCCACAACCCGACACCGCACGATGAAAGGCCTCCCGGAGATGGCGCCACACGCTGGACCCGGCGCGGCGGGTCGAGACCGGGGGGGACATGCCACAGTCCCAGGCATCCGAGGCTGGGGGCAGCGACGAGCCCGGCGACCGGGCAGAGTTCGCCGCGCTGTTCGAGGCCCACCACGACGAGGTGGTGCGCCTGGCCTATCTGCTGTGCGGCGATGTCGAGCTCGCCGGGGACGCCGCAGCCGAGGCCTTCGCGCGGACCTACCAGCAGTGGCAGCGCGGCCAGGTGGAGCATGTGCCCGGCTACGTCCGCCGGGTCGTGATCAACTACGTCAACAGCCACTTTCGTCGCCAGGCGCGCTCGCGCCGCGCCCACATCCGGCACGGCCCGCAGTGGCCGGCAGGGGCCCCGTCGCCGAGCGAGCAAACGATCGACGCCCAGCATGCGCGCTGGCTGATCCGTCAACTGCCGTCGCGCCAAGCCACCGCGATCGTGCTGCGCTACTGGCAAGACCTGTCGCATGCAGAGATCGCCGAGGCCATGGACTGCCCGCTGGGCACGGTCAAGTCCCTATTGGCACGCGGCCTGGCGCGCCTGCGGGAGGGCGCCGAGCTCGAGGACGGCTGAGCGGGCCAAGGCGGTTGCCCACGCGGCCGACCGGGGCAAGGGATTGCTGGAAAGGGGCCTCGGATCGGTGAGCCACCTTCTGTGGGCGACGATCCGGCCGCTGGCCTGGACGCCGCCCTCACGGCCTGCGCGGAGCTGACCGAGCCCGTCCAGTGTCTGCAGCGCCTCTGCCGGGAGGCCGTCGAGGTGCTGGCGGTAACCGGCGCGGCGGTGACGCTGGTGTCGCGCGAGCCCACGTTGGACACCGGCCTGCGGGCGGTGTTGGCCACCGACGCGACCATCCACCACCTGGCCGATCTGCAGCACACCGTCGGACAGGGGCCAAGCATCGATGCCGCCGCGTCGGGCCAGCCCGTCCACGAGCCCGATATGGCCGCCAACGGACCCAGTCGCTGGCCGTGGCTGACCGAGTCGGCACGCGCCGCCGACTTTGCCGCCTTGTTCAGCTTCCCGCTGCAGCTCGACGGCGCCCCCGTTGCCACGCTCGATGCTTACCGTGACCGGGCCGGGGGGCTGGCCTCCACGGCGCTGGCCGCCGCCAGGGTCCTCACGGCGACGATCTTGTGTGAGCTCATCCAGCTTCCCGCCACCACGTCGCCGGCCACTTTCGGCGGGCTGTGCGGCGAGCTGTCCCGCGAGCGCGCCGTGGTCGAGCAAGGCGCGGGCGTGGTCAGCGCGCAGCTGGCCATCTCCGTGGACGAGGCCACCGGTCGGCTGCGGGCCCACGCCCGCCACTACCGCCGCTCCACCGTGGCGGTGGCCCGCGACGTGATCGACCACAGCCTGCGCCTGGACTGAGCTGCTCATGCGCCCCATCAGCGCCCCGCGGCGGCCTTTCGCACGTCAGGCCACCGGCTCACCCCGCCCGGACCGCCTGGCGAATCGCCTCGGCCACCGTGTGCACGGCCAGATGGGTCACCAGATCCGGATGCGCCGGCTCGACTGCGCCGGTGGCCAGGCAGAACAGCGCGTCGCCGTCGAAGCTGGTGTGGGCGGGCTCGACGGCGCGGGTCACGCCGCCGTGGGCCAAATCGGCGGTGCGGCAGGCCTGGGGCTTGTCCAATCGCGCGTCAGTGACCACACAGCCGATCACGGTGTTGGCCGCCGGCCCCGCCGGGCCCTCGTCGCCAGTTCCGACCGGGCCGTGGCGCGTGGGCGGTGGCGCCCGGTGGGACGGCGAAACGTAGGGAAACCGCGGTTGGTCGGCCGGCGCGGTCGAGCCGGCCAGCACCGCGCCGCGCTCGTCAAGGACGTCGCCGAAGGCGTTGACGCCCACCAACGCCCCCACGCTGAGGCCCGCGCCGCGCGCGATCGCCACCCCCTGGCCGGCCGGCACGCCGAAGGCCGCCCCGGCCGTCTTGCCCACCACACACCCCGCTCCCACCCCCACTTGCCCGGTGGGGGGCTCGGCCGACGTCGCTGCCTCGCAGGCGCCACGACCGGCCACCGCCCCCGGCGCGTCCGTCACCGCATCACGCAGGTCGAATACGATCGCTCCGCCCACGATCGGCACCCGCACCCCCGGGGTGACCTCATAGCCCACGCCGCGCGCGGCCAGCCAGCGCGCCACGCCGTCACCGGTGGCCAGCCCGAAGGCGCTGCCTCCCGACAGCACCGCCGCATGACACTCGGCGACCTTGCCGGTTGGCCCTAGCGCCGCCGCTTCGCGGGTGCCAGGCGAGGCCCCCCGCACCGCCATCCCCCCCACCGTGCCGGTCGGCGGCAGCACCACCGTGGTGCCCGTGTGCCCCTCCGAGTGGGTCCACACGCCCACGCGCAGCCCCCCCACGCCCAGCGCCACGGTCAGCCCCCGGCGGCCTCGCGCCCCTGGCCCAGACCTTGAGAGCCCCGCGGGGCGACCGGGCCGGTCGCGCGCGAGCCCATCACCGCCCGCGCGAAGGCATCCAAACGGGCGTTCAGGGTCTCGGGGGCCTCCAACGGCGCCATGTGCCCGGTGTCGTCCAGCACCACCAGCTCGGCGTCGTCGCGCTCGGAGACCAGGCGGTGAGCCTGGTGTGGCGGCGTCAGCCGGTCGTGCTCGCCCACCAGCACCTCGACGGGGCCGGGCACGAGGGGAATGCCACCGGAGACGTCCAAGGCGACCAGCATCGCCGCCACCCGCGCCCGTGTGCGAGCCGGGCACTCCAACACCATCCGCTCGACCTCGGCGACGGCCCGCGGTTCCGCGCCCGCGGTCAACGCGACCGCACGGGTGATGTAATACATCAGGTCCGCCCGCAGGCCAACCGGCCCCCACGGGCCCAACAACCACGGCACCAGCGGCCGTCCCAACGCCGCCAGGATGGCCTTGTCGCGACACAGGGCGCTGCGCCGCCACAGCTCACTGGCCCCCGTCGAGGCCAGCACACTGCCCGCCACGCGCTCGCGAGCCCACCCCGGCTCGGTCTGGGCCAGCGCCAGTAGGGCCATCGCGCCCATCGAGTGGCCCGCGATCACGCAGCGCTCGCCGGTGGGCACGGTGGCGTCACACACCCGGCGCAGGTCGCCGCCCAGGGTCGGTGCCGACCAGTCCGCGTTGGCCGGCATCGCCGAGCGGCCGTGGCCGCGCTGATCGTAGGCGACCACGCGCCAGCGGCGAGCCAGCGCAGCCAGCTGATGGCGCCACACGCCCCGCTGCATCGTCCACCCGTGGACGAGCACCAAGGTCGGCGCCGCCGCTGTGTCAGCCGGCCCCGTCGCGTCCCACGGCCCGCGGACCTCCACGTGCAGGCTCGTGCCGTCGTCGGCGGCCACCGTCAGCTCCCGGTCGGCCGCGGGCATCGGCGGCGGCGTCAACGGCCCGCTGCGACCCGGATCGGCCAGGCGCCGCTCGGCGAGCCACCCGAGCCCGCAGCCGATCGCGAACGAGGCGGCCGTCGCGCCGTTGGGCGCCGCGGTGCTCACCGGGCGCGCTCGCCGCCGACGTACACCCGCGGCACGCGCCGCCCCACGCCGCAGACCACCTCGTAGTTGATCGTGGCCAGCCACGCCGCCCAGTCGTCGGCCGTGACCGCCGCCGCGCCCTGGTCCCCCAGCAGCACGACCTCGTCACCGGCCTCCGCGTCCGCCTCGCCCAGATCCACTATGAACTGGTCCATGCACACCGTCCCAACGATCGGCACGCGCTGTCCGCGGCACACGACTTCGCCGGTGTTGGACAGCGCACACCATAGCTGACCGCCTCCCCGGCGGCCAGCCGTTTGACGAGCCCCAGCCGCGAGCACCAGCGCATCGCCGGGCGCAGCCCCCGTCCGGCCGCCAGGCCAGGCGCCGGCTCCAGGCCATACACGGACAGGCCGGGGCGCACCACGTCATAGTGCGTGTCGGGCAAGCTCAGCGTTGCCGCCGAGTTGGCCAGGTGGACCACATCGGGGGTCGCGCCGAGCTCGCCGGCGAGCGCCAACCCCCGCGCGAAACGCTCGTGCTGCTCGGCAATGAAGGGATGGTCGGGCTCGTCGGCCACGGCGAAGTGGCTCCACAGGCCCGCCAGGCGCAGCGCCGGCTCATCGCGCAGGCGCGTCAGCGCGCTCTCCCACTCGGCGTCGGGCACGCCCACCCGCCGCATGCCGGTGTCGAGCTTGCAGTGCACGGACACGGGACGGCCGATGTCGCGGGCGTAGCCCGCCAGGGCGTCGACGAAGGCGCCGCTGTACACCGTCGGGGTCAGATCGGCGTCGATCATCGCCGCGATCGCCGTCGAGGGCGGCTCGGTCATGACCAACACCGGCACCGTGATCCCCGCCGCGCGTAGCGCCTCGCCCTCTTCGACCAGGGCCACGGCGAGCCAGTCGGCCCCACCGGCCAGCGCCGCCTGCGCCGCCGGGATCATGCCGTGGCCGTAGCCGTCGGCCTTGACCACCGCCATCAGATCGGCGCCGCCGGCGCCGGCGCGCAACGCGGCGACGTTGCCGGCGATCGCGTTCAAGTCGATCTCGGCCCAGGTGGGCCGGTGCCGCGGCGGGCCCAACCGGCTGCTGGACCCAGCGGCGCGATCGCGGCTGGCCCGCCCGATCGAGTCACCGGAAACAACGCGCGTGTGCGCCCCGGCCTCCACGCCGTGCTGACCCAGGCGGCTACCGCTGGCGCTGCTTGAGCCGCTCATGGGCTGGTGCCTGGATCGCGGAGGGCGCCCCCGACGGCCTCGACGACGTCGGTGGCCGTCACGGTTCGCGGGTGCTGGCGCCGGGCGGCCACCTGGCCCGCCCGGCCGTGGACCCACGTTGCCGCGGCGATCGACTCCGAGCCGCCGTCGGCGGCCAGCGCGGCGGTCACCATGCCGGTGAGCACATCGCCGGTGCCACCGGTGGCCAGCTCGCCGCTGCCGGTCGGGGTGATCCACGTGCGCCGATCCGGCGAAGCGACCACGGTGGCCGGCCCCTTGGCCACGACCACGGCGTCCCACTCGATGGCGTGAGCGCTGGCCAGGGTCAGACGCCGGCTGCCCGTCTCGGCGCTCGGGATCGGCCGCCAGCGCGTTGAGGCCATCCGCGTCCACGACGGTGGGCGCCGCGATGCGGGTCACCACCTCGCCCACCAGCCGACGAGCGCCCTCGACGGCGCCCAGGCCGGGCCCGATCGCCAGCGCGTCCGTGTCGGCGCACGCCGCCTCGACGGCCGCGGCGGCCTCACCGGCGTGGTTGGGCAGCGCCACCGTCACCGCCTCGGGCACCAGCCCCGCCACGACGTCGCGCACCGCCGCGGGCGTGCAGATGCGCACCAGGCCCGCGCCGCCGGCCTGCGCCCCGCGAGCCACCAAGGCCGCGGCGCCACTCATGCCCGGCGAGCCCGCCACGATCGTCACCACCCCGCGGGCCTTCTTGTGGCTCTGCGGCTCGGGCTCGGGACAGCGAGCGGTAGCCTCCGCCGGCTCCAACACCCACGCCACCGGCTCATCACCCACGTCGACGATGTCCAGCTCGCCCAGCACGACCTCGCCGGCGTGCTCACGGGCCGGAGGCACCCACAACCCGACCTTGTGCGCGCCCAGCGTCACGGTGCGCGTGGCCCGCACGGCGCGGTCGGCCACCGCCCCGGACGCGGCGTCCACGCCAGTGGGCGCGTCGCACGCGACGACGGGGCCCTCGAAGCGCATCAGCGCGTCCACCGCGCCGGCCTCCGGCTCGCGGGGCGCCCCGGTCGCCCCCGTGCCCAGCAGGCAGTCCACCGCGATGTCGGCCCCGGCCAGCGCGCGCTCCGAGTCGGTGGTCACCGGGCCGCCGCGGCGGCGCCACCGCGCCAGCATCTCGGCGGGCAGGCCCGTCAGCCGGCCCGGGTCGTGCACGCTGCACACCACCGGGTGGGCCCCCAGATCGGCCAGGCGATCGGCGAGCGCGAAACCGTCGCCGCCGTTGTTGCCCCTGCCCGCCAGGATCGCCACCCGCAGCCCGTAGGTGCGCTGCGTCAGCCGTCGGACGCTCGCGGCGAGGTGCCCTGCGGCCCGCTCCATCAGGGCCGCCTCCGGCACCCCGCGGGCGACGGCGCGCTCGTCCATTGCCCGGATCTGCCAGGGTGCGAACAACGGGATCATCGATCGTCTCGCCCCCAGTAGGCGCCTCTCACAGCAGTCCGACGGGCCCAACCGGCCTCGCAGCGAGCCCAGCCAGCCTCGGGCTGGCAGGACCCACACGGGCCAGGCGAACGGCCACGGATCGTAGCCGGCCGTGTCCGCGTCGACGACCTCGGCCTCGTGGCCAGCGCGCTCGACGAGCTCGACACGCCCGTCGGCGGCATCACGGCCGACGGTGATCCGCCACGGGATGCCGATCAGCTCCAAGTCAGCGAACTTCACGCCGGGGCGCGCCTCGCGATCGTCCAAGGCGACGTCCACGCCGGCGTCGTCGAGCTCGCCGGCCACGCGCTCAGCCAGGCAGCGCTGTGTCTCGTCGTCGACGCGCACGGGCACGACGGCGGCCGTGTGGGGTGCCACGGCCGTGGGCCAGGCGATCCCGGCGTCGTCGTGGTGCTGCTCGACCAGCGCCGCGGCGAGGCGCTCGACACCGATGCCGAAACAGCCCATCCACACCGGTCGAGCGACGCCGTCCTCGCCGGTCACCGCGAAGTCCAGCGCCTCCGGGGCGGTATAGCGAGTGCCCAGCAAGAACACGTGGCCGGCCTCGATCGCCCGGCTCAGCGTGATCGTGCCGCCGTCGGGCGCCCGGTCCCCGTCGGTCACGCGGTCAAGGTCGGCGAGCTCGGGCAGCGGCGCGTCGCGACCCCACCACACGTCGCGATAGTGCGTGTCGGTGGCGTTGCCGCCGCACACGAAGCCGGCGACGTCGGCGATGGCGTGATCCCCGACGACGCGGACGCTCGCGGGCAGGCCAACCGGCCCCGCGTAGCCGGCCTCGGCGCCGGTGACCTCGCGGATCGTGGCCGCATCGGCCATGGCCAGCTCGGATGCGCCCAGCGCCCCGGCGAGCTTTCCCTCGTCGATCGAGCGATCGCCACGCACCAGCGCCGCGACGAGCTGGCCAGCGCCGCCAGCGGTGGTGGCCTGGTACAGCAGGGTCTTGATCATGCGCTCGGTGGGCACGTCGGGCACATAGCCCTGCAGCACCTCCATGGTCGTCGCGCCGGGCGTCTCCACGCGGGTCATGGCCTTCTCGGGGGGGGTCTCCGGGGGGGCCAGCTCGGCGCGGGCGACCTCGGCGTTGGCGCGAAAGCTCCCCGCGTCGCTGATGGCCACGAAGTCCTCGCCGATGGTCGCCGGCGCCAAGAACTCCGCCGACAGCTTGCCGCCCATCGCCCCGACGTCGGCGTCGGCGCGCAGCACGTCCAAGCCCACCCGTTCGAAGATCCGCTCGTAGCACTCGGCCAAGCGGTGGTAGGTGGCGCGCGCGGCCGGCTCGTCGACGTCGAAGGAGTAGGCGTCTTTCATGGTGAACTCGCGGGTGCGCAGCAACCCCGAGCGCGGCCTGGGCTCGTCGCGGAACTTCGTGGTGATCTGATAGATCGTCTGGGGCAGCTGGCGGTGTGAGCTGATCTGCTCGGCGGCGAACAGCGTCGCCTGCTCCTCCTGGGTCGGGCCCAGGCCGAGCTCGGCGCCGCCGCGGGTGACGGTGCGCAGCATGACCGGGTCGACCTCGGTCATGTGGGCCCACCGGCCACTGCGCCGCCACGGCTCGGGCGGCTGCAGATGGGGAAAGCGCACCTCCTGACAGCCAATCGCGTCCAGCTCCTCGCGGATCACCGCCTGGATGCGCCCCAGCACCCGCAGCAGCAGCGGGCCCACGGTGAACAGCCCGGCGCCGGCCTGCTGCAACATGCCAGCCCGGGCCATCAGCTGATGGCTGGTGGCCTGGGCGTCGGCCGGCGGCTCGCGCCGGGTCGCGATGAGCTGGGTGGACAGTCGCCGCATCGCTGGTCTCGCTTGCGTCTTCGCCACGCGGGTTGGCACGGTAGCGAACTCGGCGCGACGCCGTCGAGGGACGTCTGGGCCGGCGCGTGTCGCCGCCGTGGCGTGTGGGCAGGCTTAGGGGCCGTCGAGGAGGGACGCGTGGCTTCACACAACCCGGAGACTGACCACCGCATCGACGCGATGGACGGCGTCACGCTGATCATCAACGACCACCGCATCATCGAAGGCCTGTTCGACGACTACGAGGCGGCCGGCGATGCCCAGGCGCGCCTGGGCTACGCCGCCAAGATCTCTGAGGAGCTGTCGCTGCACGCCACCGCCGAGGAGCACGCGCTGTACCCGGCCGTGCGCCGGACGTTGCCCGACGGCGAGAACCACGAGGCCCACTCGCTGGACGAGCACCAAGAGGCGCGCCGGTTTTTGGAACAGCTGGAGGCCACCCCGGTCGACGACGACGCCTTCGACCGCGACATGCGCGACCTCATCGACCGGATGCGCCACCACCACGCCGAGGAGGAGCGCGACCTGCTGCACCCGTTGCGCGACGCCCTCGACCACGAGGGCTGCCAGCGCCTGGGCCGCCAGATCCGCCGAGCCAAGCGCGAGGCGCCCGTGCGCCCCACCGTCGACAGCGGCGCGGGCGCCGCCACCCGCGACGAGCTCGCCGAGCGCGCCCGGGCTTTGGGGATCGAGGGGCGCTCCGAGATGGACGCCGAGGAGCTGTCCGAGGCGATCGAGCGCGGCAAGGACGGGTGACCGCCGCCGATCACGCCATCAAGAGGCGCCCTCGGCCACGACGTTGGCGATCGCCACCTCCACCGAGACCGTCAGCGACAGCTGCACGTTGGTCACCCCCAGGCGCGCCGCGATGTCGGCCGCGCCACCGTGCAAGGACACCTCGGGCTTGCCGCGGACGTCCGGCACGACCTCGACGTCGCGGAAGCCGAATCCGGCGATGCCGGTGCCCAACGACTTGGCCACGGCCTCCTTGGCGGCAAAGCGCGCCGCGAGCCCCCCGGTTTTGAGGTCGCCGCAGCGGGAGGTGCACACCGCGCGCTCCTGCTCGGTGAACAGCCGCGCCACCAGCCTGGGTGTGCGTGCCACGGCGACGCGCACCCGCTGGACTTCGATGGCGTCGACGCCGACGCCGATGACCGACATGGGGCCAGGCTACGCGAGCCGAAACTGGCTACCGCGGTCACTCGACTCATGGGTGACCGCGAGGCTACGCGAGCCCAGGCTCGCTACCGCGGTCACTCAGCCCATCGGTGACCGCGAGGCTACGCGAGCCCAGGCTCGCTACCGCGGTCACTCGACCGTCACGGTCTTGGCGAGGTTGCGCGGCTGGTCGACGTCGCGGCCCAGCTGGGTGGCCACGTGGTAAGCGAACAGCTGGGTCGGCACCACCGACAGCACCGGCGCCAACAGCTCGTGGACGTCGGGCACATAGACCACATGGTCGGCGTGGGCCCTGATCTCGGTATCGCCCTCGGTGGCCACGGCCACGACCACCGCCCCACGAGCGCGAACCTCGGCGATGCTGGACAGCAGCTTGGCCCGGACGTGGCTGCGGGTCGCCAGGGCGATCACGGGCCCGCCATCGTCGATCAGCGCAATGGGCCCGTGCTTCATCTCGCCGGCGGGAAAGCCCTCCGCGTGGGTGTAGCTGATCTCCTTGAGCTTCAGCGCCCCCTCCAGGGCGATGGGCAGGCCCGCGTGGCGGGCGATGAACATGAAGTAGTCGCGGTGAGCCAGGCCGGCGGCGAGCTCAGCGATCTGGTCCCCCGTGGCCAGCACGCGGTCCAGCAGCTCGGGCAGCCCCTCGAGGCGGACGAAGGCGTCGCCGAGCTCCTCGGCCAGCAGCGTGCGCCGCTCTTGTGCCAGATACAGCGCCAGCAGGTCCACCGCGACAACCTGGGTCAGAAACGTCTTGGTGGCCGCCACCCCGATCTCGGGGCCGGCGCGGGTGTACAGCACGCCGTCAGCAGCCCGGGCCAGCGTCGACCCCACCACGTTGGTGACCGCCAGCACCGGCGCGCGCTGGTCACGGGCGTGGGCGGCCGCCGCCACCGTGTCGGTGGTCTCGCCGGACTGGCTGATGGCCACCACCAGCGTGTGCGGGTTCAGGATCGGATCGCGGTAGCGGAACTCGCTGGCGATCTCGACATCCACGCCCAGCCGCGCCCAGTGCTCAATCGCGTAGCGTCCCACCATCCCGGCGTGGTAGCTCGTGCCGCAAGCGACCACGTAGACCTTGTCGATGCGACGCAACTCGCCGTCGCCGACCCACTCCTCGTCCAGGCGCAGCCGGCCGTGCTCGTCGAAGCGGTCCAGCAGCGTCTCGCGCACCGCGCCGGGCTGCTCGTTGATCTCCTTGAGCATGAAATGGGGATAGCCCTGCTTCTCGGCCGCCTCGACATCCCAGTCGACGGTGTAGCGATGCCCCCGGGTGGGATTGCCCCCGAGATCGCACACGGAGACAGACTCGGGGGTCAGTATCGCGAGCTGGTCATCCATCAACGCCTCGACGTCGCGGGTGTGGCGGATGAGCCCGGCCACGTCGGAGGCCAGCCAGCTCGCTGTGTCACCGTGGCCCAGAATCAGCGGCGCGCCGCGGCGGGCGGCGACGATCGTCGCCGGGTCGCGCGCGTCGATGACGGCAAGGGCGAACTGGCCCTCGCAGCGCCCCAGCGCCCGCCGGGTGGCCTCGCCCAACACCGAGGCCCCCACGGTGGCCGACTGTGCCGCCCCCGCCGCCACGTCGGCGGCCTCACGCGCCAGCGCGTCACGCTCGACGGCGACGAGGTGGGCCAGTAGCTCGCTGTCGGTGTCGCTGGCCAGCTCCACCCCACCGGCGAGCTCGGCGCGCAACGCCTCGTGGTTCTCCAAAATCCCGTTGTGGACGATCGCCAGCCGCCCGTCCCCGCCCACGTGGGGGTGGGCGTTGCGATCGGTCGGCGGCCCGTGGGTGGCCCACCGCGTGTGGCCCAGCCCGGCCGTGCCCGACAAATCCTGGCCGTCGACGGCGCTGCGCAACGCCGAGAGCTTGCCGGCGCGCTTGACCAGGCGCAGCTCAGGGGCGGCGCGGCTACCGCCGACAACCGCCAGGCCGGCGGAGTCGTAACCCCGGTACTCCAGCGTCGTCAGGCCCTCGACGAGCACCTCGCCCAGATCGTCGCGACCGGTGCACCCAAAGATCCCACACATGGCGCGGCCTCCTGCGCGTGACCCCGGCCGCGGATCGTAACCCGCCGTGGCACGAATCGACGCCGCCCCGGCCCCCGGGCTCAGCTGCCCGAGGCCTCGCCGGAGGCGTCGCCTTGTGAGCCCGAGCCTGTCGAGCCTTGTGAGCCCGAGTCGCCCGAGCCCGAGCCCTCGCCGCCTGACGGGGGCTCGAAAGGCGGAAAGACCACGTTTTCCTGGCCGGGGGTGAGCCCGTCGCTGTCGTCGTGGGGCCCCGCGTTCGGCTCGGGGCCCTCGGCGTTGGCGAAGCGGTCCAGGAACTCGCCGGCGACCTCGGCGTCGAAGTCGTCACACAACTGGCGGTGGCCCCAGGCGACGTAGCCGACCTTGCCCCCGTCGGGCAGCGGCTCGGGGTACTGCGCGACGATCAGGTAGGGCGTGTCCTCGATGGCACTGCGGCCCCACTCCAGCAGGGCCTGACGCTGCTGGTCGCCGAGCTCGGGGCTGTACCAGGCGACGACGTAGCCGTGCTCGAGGTTGTGGACCAGCAGGCGCTCGTCGACGTGGCGCTCGTAGACGCCGGTGGCCACCCACGCGCTGATGTGGGGCCCCGAGGTCGCAGGGCGGTGGCCGTAGATGTCGGCCGGCGCCGAGTCCGCCAGTTCGGAAGGCTGTTGGACCTGGAGGTGGTCGCTGCCCAGGTCCGGGGGCTGGGCCACCGCGTCGCACCCGGCCGCCTGGGCGGTCTCGGACTCGCCGCCCAGCGCGGCCGACTCCTCGGCCGGGGGCCGCTGCCACAGGTAGCCGGCCACGCCGATCACGGCGATCACGATCAGCGCCACCAAGCCGCTGGCCACCGTCTTGCGGATCCGTTGGCGCCGGGCAGCGGCCTGTTGGGTTTCGCGCTTGGAGGCCCGGCGTTGTTTCTGGCGCTCGCGCTTGCTGAGCGGCTGTTCGTCATCGGCCACGACGGGCGGCTTTCTGCTCGGCGGTTGCCCACATTGGCCGGCCCGCGATCGGGCAGGCTCGCCGCGCAGTGTAGACGCCCACCGCTGGGGTGGGAGCGCTTCGACCAATACGGGCCTTCCGCGGCGCTGGCCGCCACATGGCGGGGCGACAACCCACCCCACCGGCGCCGCTACGCCTCGGCAGCCGCCTCAACCACGGCGCTGGGCCCCGAGGCCACCGCCGTGAGCCCCCCTCCGCTGACCGCGCCCGGCTCGGTGGGATGGGCGGGCTCGACCAGCCGGGCGCGATGGCCCAGGTCGAGCAGGCCCGCCACGAGC
>PXPH01000013.1:0-30022 GCA_003021615.1 Actinobacteria bacterium QS_8_72_14 | reverse complement strand
GCCTGGTACAGCCCCGAGCTCGGCGACCAGCAGCGTCAGGCCCTGCTGGAGTGGGGCCGCAGTGCCATCGAGGACACGCCCTACCTGATCGTCGCGCAGGGGGGCCAGCCCCGCGCAGCCGATGGCGACGTCGGTCTGGCCCAGGCGCCACGAACGGCCGAACGTGTCGGTGACGACCACGGCGAGGTCCACACCCCGGCGCTGGGCCAGCGCGGCCCGCAGCCGACGCGCGGACGCGTCGGGGTCGGCCGGCAGCAGCACCAGCTGGCCTGCAGGGGCGTTGGACGCGTCGATGCCGCCCTGGGCGCACACCAGGCCCTGCGGGGTCTCGGTGATGGTGACCTGGGGCGTGTCGACCACCACCCGGCGGGCGCGGGCCAGGGCGAGGCGTCGGCGCTGGGCGGCCACGTCGCCTTCGGGCTCCACGGCCGCCAGCGCCCCCTCGGCCTTGGACACGACCTTGTGAGCCACACACACCACGTCGCCATCGGCCAGCTCGGCGTGCTCGGCCAGCAGCGCCGCGAGGTCGTCGCCCATGGTGACCTCGGGCAAGCCCGTCACGGGCCACAAGGCCAGCCCGGGCCCAGCAGCAGCGGGCTCGCCGGGCTGGCCACTCACGACGCGGTGCCCATCGCCTGTTCGGCGACGTCGAGCACGACCTCGGCCACGCGCTGGGCAGCGTCGGGCTCAGCGAGCATGGTGTCGGTGACCGCGACGTGGTCAGCGTACTCGGCGGCGGCCTCGGCGCGGTTGGCATCGGCCTCGTCGAGGACCCACCCGTCGAGGAGGTCGCGGTAGAGCCCGGCGACGGCGGCGGCGTCCACGCGACAGCCCACCACCGGCAGCAGCCGGTCGGCCATGCCCCGAAGCACCCGGCCGCCCACCACGGGGCTGACCCCGACCGTGGGGGTGGCCCGCAACACGGCGCGCACGCCGGGCAGCGCCAAAATCGGGCTGATGGAGACCACCGGGTTGGACGGGCACAGGATGACGGCGTCGGCCGCGGCAACGGCGCCGAGCACGCCCGGAGCGGGCACGGCCTGATCGGCGCCGTCGAAGCGCACGCCGGCCACCCCCGGCTCGCCGCGCTCGCCCACCCACCACTGCTGGAAGTGCAGGTCGCGGCCGTCCTCGGTGTCGATGCGGGTGGTGACCCGCTCGTCGCTCATCGGGCGCAGCGTGAAGCCCAGCCCCCAGGCCTTGGCCAACGCGGCGGTTGCCTCGCTGAGGGTGGCGCCCTCGGCCAGCCACGCCGTGCGCAGCACGTGAGTGGCCAGGTCGCGATCACCCAGGGTGAACCACGTCGGCTCGCCGTAGCGGCTCGCGAGCTCGTCTTGAACGGTCGTGGGGTCGTCGGCGCGGCCCCAGCCGCGGGCCTCGTCGATGCCGCCGCCGAGCGTGTAGACCACGGTGTCGACGTCGGGGCTGACGCGCAGCCCGTGCACGACGAGGTCGTCGCCGGTGTTGGCCACGACCGTCAGCTGGCCGGGGTCGACGGCGCGCACGAGCCCGCGCAAGAACCGCGCGGCGCCCACGCCGCCGGCCAACGCGACGATCCGGCGCGGAGTGGGGCTCATGGCCAGTGATCCTAGCCCGCCCGGCACCACCCCACCGGCCATGCCGGCAACCGGTCGGTGATCGCCGGCAGCCGTGGCGCGTCACGGATTATCATGCCGGGCCATGATCGACCGAGCCCCCCTTCGGCAGCTGCCCACAGGGCAGCGGCGCGCCCTGGCCCGCGCCGACGACGGCAAGACGCTGTCGGCCGACGAGGCTGCCGAGCTGCTGTCGGCTCGCGGGGCGGCGCTCGACGCCCTGTGCGCCATCGCCGCCCGGGTGCGCGACACCGCCCACGGCGACCGCGTGACCTACAGCCACAACGTGTTCGTGCCCCTGACCCACCTGTGCCGCGACGCCTGCGGCTACTGCACCTTCGCCCAGCCGCCCGCCGCTGATCAGCCCGCGTTCCTGTCGATCGAGGAGGTCGTCGACCTCGCCGAAGCCGGGCGCCAGGCGGGCTGCACCGAGGCGCTGTTTACCCTCGGCGACGCGCCGGAGGCGCGCTGGCGCCAGGCGCGAGAGTGGCTGGAGGCCCGCGGCTACCACTCGACGCTGGACTACCTGCGCGCCGCGGCGATCGCCGTGATCGAGCGCACCGGCCTGCTGCCCCACCTCAACCCGGGGGTCATGAGCTGGTCGGCGCTCAACCGCCTCAAGCCGGCAGCCGCCTCGATGGGGCTGATGCTGGAGTCGACGGCCGAGCGCCTGCTGCAGCGCGGCCAGGCCCACGCCGCGGCGCACGCCACCAAGGACCCCTCGGTGCGCCTGCGCACCCTTGATGACGCCGGGCGCCTGTCGATCCCGTTTACCTCCGGGCTCCTGATCGGCATCGGCGAGAGCCTGCGTGAGCGTGCCGACACGCTGCTGGCGCTGGCGGCCAGCGCCAAACGCTACGGCCACCTCCAAGAGGTCATCGTCCAAAACTTCCGGGCCAAGCCACACACGGCCATGGCCGGCTCGCCCGAGCCCGGCTTTGACGAGCTGCGCGCGGCGGTGGCCGTGGCCCGCTTGCTGCTGCCGGTGCGCGTGCACGTACAGGCGCCGCCGAACCTCTCGCCCGAGGGCGTGGAGGCACTGATCGGCGCCGGCATCGACGACTGGGGCGGGGTCAGCCTCGTCACCGCGGATCACGTCAACCCCGAGTACGCCTGGCCCCACATCGACGAGCTCGCTCAGCGCACCGCCGCGGCCGGCAAGCAGCTGGTCGAGCGCCTGTGTGTCCACCCGCGGTGGGCCACTCGCCCCGACCCGTGGATCGCCGGACGCATGCGCGCGCCGCTGGCGGCGCTGGCCGGCGACGACGGTTTGGCCCGCCCCGGCGCCGTCGCCCAGCCCCAGCCGTGGCAGGACCCCGAGCCCACCGCGACGCCCGCCGGCGACGACGGGCGGTGGCACGCCGACCAGGCGGGGGTCGGCGTCGACGCGGTACGCCGCGACACCCACCGCGCCGACGGGCTGCGCGCCGACGCCGACGACGTCTACGGCGACACGGACGCGGTGGCCGCCGCCCACCTGCGCGGCGACGCGGCGGGCCGCGACCCGCGGGCCCTGTCGCCGTCCGGCGACGGCGCCAACGGGGTCACCCAGCGGTCGGGCGCCGGCGCGCCGGCGGCCGAGATCAACGCGATCCTGGGCCGAGCGATCCAGGGGCAACCGCCCACCGAGGCCGAAACCGAGGTGCTGCTGGGCGCTCGCGGGACCGATCAGGCGGCGCTGACCGCCGCCGCCGACGAGGTGTGCCGCGCCCGGGTGGGCGAGACGGTCACCTACGTGATCAACCGCAACATCAACTTCACCAACGTGTGCTACACGGGCTGTCGGTTCTGTGCCTTCGCCCAGCGCCGCGACGACCCCGACGCCTACACGCTGTCGCTGTCCCAGGTGGCCGACCGCGCCGAGGCTGCCTGGGCCTACGGGGCTACCGAGGTGTGCCTGCAGGGCGGCATTCACCCCGACTATGGCGGCGAGGTGTACTTCGACTTGCTGGATGCCGTGCGGGAGCGCGTGCCGGGGCTGCACGTGCACGCGTTCTCGCCCATGGAGGTCGCGAACGGCGCGGCGCGCTGCGGCGTGTCGGTGCGCGACTGGCTGGCGCGCGCCAAGGCCCACGGGCTGGGCTCGATTCCCGGCACGGCCGCCGAGATCCTCGACGACGACGTGCGCTGGGTGCTGACCAAGGGCAAGCTACCCGCCGACGATGATGTACGGCCACGTCGACCAGCCCCGCCACTGGGCGGCCCACCTGCACCTGCTGCGGCGGCTGCAAGCCGAGTCGGGCGGGTTCACCGAGTTCGTGGCGCTGCCGTTCGTCCACCAGCAAGCGCCGCTGTACCTGGCCGGCCACGCCCGCCCCGGGCCCAGCTGGGACGACAGCGTCAACGTCCACGCCGTCGCCCGCCTGGTGCTGCAGGGTGAGATCGACAACATCCAGCTGTCGTGGGTCAAGCTCGGCACGCAGCAGGCCGTGACGCTACTGAACGCCGGCTGCAACGACCTGGGCGGCACGCTGATGGAGGAGACGATCAGTCGCATGGCCGGCGCCGACCACGGCACCCGCCAAGACCCCGAGACGCTGCGCGCCATCGCCGAGGCCGCCGGCCGCCCCGCCGCCGAGCGCTCGACCGACTACACCACCATCGCCCCGGCGGGGATCCGCTACCGCCTCCCGGCCTAACGCACCGACGGGACCGTCACCGCCGCCAAGGACTGGAGCCGCCGTGTCGACCTGCCACGCCTGCACCAGCGAGGTGCCGGCTGACGCCCACTTCTGCCCGCAGTGCGCCACGCCGGTGGCCAGCGAGCCCACCCAGCCCTTAGGCGCCGAGCCTTCCCCGGCCCCCGCAACACCCGCCCCGAGGGCCCGCACCGGCCTGTCTGAGCACAGCTGGGCGGTGTTGGCTCACCTGTCGGCGCTGGCGCCGCTGATTGTGGGGCTGCCGCTGACGTTTCTGGGGCCGCTCGTGCTGTGGCTGTTGATCCGCGACCGCGGGGCGCAGGTGCGCCATCAGGCCACCGAGGCGCTCAACTTCAACATCTCGTGGTTCGTGTGGGGGGTGGTGCTGCTGCTCGCCGGGCTGGCGCTGAGCGTGCCCACCCTTGGCTTGGCCATGCTCCCGGGGCTGATGCTGCTAGCCGCGCTGGCCATCGCCTGGCTCACCTTGGTGATCATCGCCGCGGTGCGCGCCGCCGGCGGCGAGACGTATCGCTACCCGCTGACCCTGCGCTTGGTCGTCGACTAAGGCCAGGCGGGCCAGCCCTCTCGAATCCAACTCGCCCCCGTCGGTGGGGGGCGGCCCCCGCCGACATGGGCTGGTGCACGCGGGGGCGCCCACCGCGGCGGGGGGCACCCACCGCGAAGGCCAGCCTCAGCGGCGCATCGCCAGCCACGCCCCACCGGCCAGCACCAACAGCAGCACCGCGGCGCCGGCGATGATCAGGCTGGCCGTGGGCAGAATACTTGCGCCCTCCTGTCCGCTGGAGGCGCCCGCGGCCTGAAAGTCAGCCTGGGCCACGCCCGAGTCGCCCGACTCGCCAGTGTCGCCGGAGGCCTCGCCGCTGGAGCCACTCGAGCCCTGGGCTCCGTCGCTGTCGCCGGCTTCCTGGCCGGGCGTGCCACCGGAGTAGGCCGTCTGGTTGTCGATGGTGGCCACCATGTCCTCGGGGGCCACCTTGGCGGGGTCGTAGACGACCTTGGCCGTCTCGGAGTCGTGATCGGCGGTCACCGACTGCACGCCCTTTAGACCGCCCAGGGCCGACTCCACCCGCGCCTCGCAGTTGATGCAGTACATCCCTTCGGCCTCGACCGTGGTCTCTTTGGTCTCGGCCACGGCCGGCAAGGCCAGCATGAGCGTAAACGCCGCCGCCAGCACCACGACCACCACGCGCATCTCGCTCTCCTTTAGCGGGTTTAGAACACGCCGATGAACCACAGGGCCGACCACACGAAGTAGCCGACGGCGACGAGCAGCACCACGCCCAACATCCGCTGGACCACCCCTGCTCCTCGCGCCAGCGAGCCGCCGGCGCTCAGCGCGCTGGTAAACGTACCCAGCAGCACGATCGGCACGCCCCGACCAAGCCCGAACACCCCCAGCAGCGCGGCGCCGTACAGCGGGTCGGCGGTGGCCGCCGCGCCCAGGGCCAACGGCATCAGCAGCGGGGTGCAGGCCGGGCATGCCATGAGCCCAAAGGGCACCCCCAGCGCGAACGCCCCGCCGGCCCGCCCCCGCCCGGCCAGGACGGACCGGTCGGCTCGCTCGGTCGCCGTTTGCCCGCGCAGGCCCGGGATGCTGGGGCGATAACTAGGCAGCCGCGGGCGCCACACGCCCAACAGGATCAGGGCCATGGCCAGCAGCAACACCGCCACCACCCCGTACCAGATCCACACGCGGGACCCGATGGCCTGCATGACCGCCTTGCCGCCCAGGGCGAACAATACGCCCAGCACCATGTTGGTCAGCAGCATGCCCGCCAAAAACAGCAGCGACAGCCCGCCGGCGCGCCGCGTCGAGCTGGTGCCCGAGGTGCTGACATAGCCCATGATCGCCGGCGCCATCGCCAAGCTGGACGGCGCGAACGCCACCACCAGCCCGATGACGCCCGCCAGGGCGAACGCCACCAGCGACACCTCGTCGAACACGGCGTTGAGCTGCTGCAACGCGCCGGCAGCCCCGTAGGCGGCGTTGACCGACCGGAACGCCAGCACGCCGGCCGCCAGCGCCAGCGCCACCAGCGCGCCCATCGCCCAGCGGTGGCGCCGCGGCGCGCCCGACTCGGGCGCTTGGGGCCCGTCAAGCGCGTGGCCAGCCTCTGGCGCCGGCGCGGCGGTGCCATAGCCGATGCGCTCCACGGCGGCGCGCAGCTCGGCCTCGTCGGGCGCCTGCGCGGCGTCGGCGGGCCGCACCCGGGCCTGCCCGCGGTCCGGGTCCACCTCGACGGTGCCCACCCCGCGTACCTGCGACAGGGCGACCTCGACGTTGTCGGCACACCCCGAGCACGTCATGCCTGAGACCGCAAGGCTCGTGGGCGCCGCCGACGGCGACCCGTCGCCGAGCGCGGCGTCGGCGGCCGGCTGATCCTTGCCGCCCGTCGCCGCACCGGACGCCGAGGCTTCGGTCTCGGCCACGAGCCCACCTCCGTGTCGTTCCAACGCGCCACGCCGTGCCACCGCGCCCCGTCCGTGCCGCCGCGGCTACATGTCACGATCATGTATTCACGGCCTCGAGGACACGTTAGACCTTCCCGCGGCTGGAACATCAACCCCGTCAGCGGCCTCAACAACGAACCCGGAGCCCTGCAGACCGGTGAACGCGCTTTCCTCGCTGTCGGCGCCACCACCAAGGTTGCGATTCCAGCTGCTGGAAGGTCTATGGTCGGGTGAGCGCAGTGGCACACACGGCGCCGGACGAGCCGACCGAGACGACGGGGGTCTGTGCGGTGAGTGAGCACACCACGGAGAAGGCCACGGCTTCGCCGCCCGGCCAAGAGCCGGCGTGGTTTCGCATGGGGATCGGGGGAATGTCGTGCTCGTTTTGCACCTCCACGATCCGTAAGGCCTACGAGCGCCTCGACGGCGTGCACGAGGTCGGGGTGTCACTGGCCCACGAGGAGGGGCTGGTCAAGTACGACCCCCAGCAGGTCGGCCCCGACCAGCTGCGCCGCACGGTGGAGCAGCTCGGCTACACCTACCGCGACCCCGACAAGGTGCGCTCCTTTGCGCAGGAGGAGGCCGAGCTGCGCCGCAGCCGCAACCGCTTGCTGCTGGCCGGCGGGTTCACGCTGGCGGCCGCGGCGCTGATGCTTGTGGGCATGGAGCCGTTTTTGACGTGGCTCGCCCACCCGCTGCTCAACTGGGTGATGCTGGTGCTGGCGCTCGAGACGATGTTCGTGGCGGGCTGGTTCATCAAGCCCATGGCGTTCCAGTCAGCCCGCCGCGGCATCCTCAACCAGCACGTGTTGCTGGAGTTCGCCGCCTTCGCCGGGCTGGTCGGCGGGCTGTTGGGGCTCTTTGTCACCCCGGCCTTTCCCGCGGGGCACTTCTTCGCCGTGGCGACGTTCGTGACCGCCTACCACGTCCTGTCCGACTATGTCTCGCAAGTGGTGCGCACCCGCTCGTCGCAGGCGATCCGGGCGTTGATGGACCTGCAACCCGACACCGCCCACGTGCTGCGCGACGGCGAGGAGACCGACGTCGCCGTCGACGAGCTCGCCGTGGGCGAGCACGTGCGGGTGCGGCCCGGCGAGTCGTTGCCGGAGCCGCTGCCGGCGGAGAAGACGGCCGGCGACGAGGTGGTGGGCGGCTCGATCAACCAGACCGGGACGCTGGTCGTCGAGGTCCCCCGAGCCGGCGAGGAGTCGTTCCTGGCCCAAGTGGTGCGCTCCGTGGAGGAGGCGCGGGCCTTGAAGCCCGGCGTGCTGCAGCTGCTCGACTGGGTGTTGAAGTGGTTCGTGCCCGGGGTGTTGATCATCGCCGCCGGCAGCTTTTTCTGGTGGCTCCTCGCGCCGCTGGTGGCCGGCGGCGAGCCGGAGTTGTTCCGGGCCACCTTCGCCGGCCTGGCGGTGCTCGTCATGGGCTATCCGTGCGCGCTGGGCATGGCCATGCCGCTGGCGATGATGCGCGGCGGCGGCGAGGCCGCCCGCCAGGGGATCCTGATGCGCTCCGGCGAGGCGTTTCAGATCATGAGCCAGCTCGCCACGGTGGTGTTGGACAAAACCGGCACCCTCACCCGCGGCCAGCCACAGGTGGCCGCGCTACGCCCGGCCGAGGGGTGGGACGAGCACGGCCTGCTCGAGCTGGCCGCCGCCGCTGAGCAGCCAAGCGAACACCCCTTGGCCCGCGCGATCGTCGACGCAGCCAGCGCCGCCGGCCTGGCCCCCACCGAGGCGACGAGCTTCACCGCCCGGACCGGCGAGGGCGTGGAGGCGACCGTGGCCGGCCGGCGGGTGCGGGTGGGCAAACCGGGCTTCGTGGCCGAGGCCGGCGCGTCCCTCGACACGGACGGCGAGGCCCGCGCCGCGATCGAGCAACAGGGCCAGACGGTGGTCGCCGTCGCCTGCGACGGTGAGCTCGCCGGCCTGCTCGGCATCGGCGATGCGCTCAAAGATGACGCCGCCGCAACCATCGAGCGGCTGAAATCGCAAGCGCTGGCGCCGGTGATGCTCACCGGCGACAACCCCCGCACCGCCCACGCCGTGGCCGCCCAGCTCGGCATCGACGAGGTCGTCGCCGAGGTGCTGCCCGCCGACAAGGCCGCCCAAATCCGCACCCTGCAGCACAACGGCCGGCGGGTGGCGATGGTCGGCGACGGCATCAACGACGCGCCGGCGCTGACCCAGGCCGACATCGGCTTCGCCATCGGCGCCGGCACCGACATCGCCATCGAGGCCGCCGACATCGTCATCATGAGCGACCGGCTCACCGCCGTTGCCGACGCCTCCGACATTGGCCGTCGCACCTACCGAAAGACCAAGCACAACCTCGCGTTGGCCTTTGCCTTCAACGGCGTCGGCGTGCCCGCCGCCGCCACCGGGCTGCTGCACCCCGTGTGGGCCATGGCCGCCATGCTCGCCTCCGTCACCGCCGTGCTGGCCAACTCCTTCGCGGGCCGGCTCATCCGCCGCCAGCGCCCCGCCGCGAGCTCGGCCAGCGAGGCCGCGCCGGCCGACCAGGGTCCGGTGCTGCTGCAGGTGCCCATGACCTGCGGCGGCTGTGCCAGCACGATCCGCACCGGGCTCAACGAGCTCGACATCGCCCACATCGACGCCGACCACGAACGCGACCTCGTTACCGTCAGCCCGCGCTCGGCCAGCGAAGCCGACATCACCGCCAAGCTCGCCGACCTCGGCTTCTCAGCCACCCCCGCCACCGACCAACCCGAGGAGCACCCATGAGCGAGACCACCCCAGCCAGCGTTCACTCCGCCTGGCGCTGGGCCACCATCGCGCTCGCCATCGCCCTGGTGGTGCTGGCTGTCGGCACCTGGTGGACCTACGAGCTCGACCGCGGCGGCGCCATGGCCAGCCAGGCAAGCGGTGGCATGGGCGCCGACGACAGCGGCGGTGGCATGGGCGCCGACGACAGCGGCGGTGGCATGGGCGCCGACGACAGCGACGGTGGCATGGGCGCCGACGACAGCGACGGAGCCCAGGGCATGGGCGGCATGCCTCGCACCGACGTGCGCCTGCCGCCGGTGCCGGCCTACTACGAGGGCGAGCGGCTCTTCTTTGCGCACCCGGCGGTGTCCGACTCGGAGATCGCCACCACCCTGACCGACATGATGGGCGGCTCCCCGGTGCTCACCGAGCCGAGCCTGAGTGACGTGCCCGACGAGGCCACCGCCGAGGTCTACGTTTTCGCCAATGGCCTCAGCGGGCCCGGCCCGTTGGGCCATCAGCTCGACGTGTTCCCCTCGGCTCCCGGCGACTTCGACCACCGCTCGCTGCGCGAGGTGGTGCTCGTCTCGTGGGAGGACGAGTCCCGGGCACGCGAGCTCACAAGCGCCGCCGAGGTCGAGCAAGCCGAGGCCGCCGGCTCAGTCTCGTTCGAACGCCCCGGCGTGGTGGTCAACGCCCCCGTCCTCGAATGGCCCGGCGGTCAGCGATGACCGGCCACTCGCCGCCCGGCAAGGCAAACCCACCGGCGTGACGACAGGAGGCGGTGACATGCGCATCGGCGAGCTCGGCGACGTCGTGGGGGTGAACCCGAAGACGAGTTCATCCGCAGGGCCCAACAGCTCGGGCTCCACCTCGACGAGATCCGCGAGATCCTGGTGCTGCGCGAGACCAGCCAACGCCCCTGCGACTACGTGCTCGACGTCGCCAACCAGCGCCTGGCCGAGCTCGACGACCGCTTGGCGCAGATCCAACGCGCCCGCGACGAGCTGCAGACGCTGGTGGCGCGCGCCCAGACGCTGCCGGCCGACGCCGGACGGTACTGCGCGCTCATCGAGCAGCACGCCGGCGGCGACCGCGGCTGACGCCGCCGGCGCACCCCTCGGGCGGCGCCCGGGCGGTCACGGCCCCAACACCCGCCCGGCAAACCTCGACGCCGCCTTAGGCCGGCCCCGGCAGCTCTCGGCGCACGACCTCAGCGAGGCTGTCGGCCCAGCCCTGCGCGCGGTCCTCCCGGTCGGCCTCGACCATGACCCGCACCAGCGGCTCGGTGCCCGAGGCTCGCAGCAGCACCCGACCGGTGGCGCCCAGCTCCTGCTCGACGCGCGCGACCTCGGTCCACAACGGCTCGGCGGTCTCCAACGCGTCGCGGTCGACGCCGCGGACGTTGACCAGCACCTGGGGCAGTCGCGGGACGCCGGCGACGAGCTCGCACAGGCTCACCCCGGCCTCGGCGACAGCCGAGAGCAGCCGCACCGCCGTCAACACGCCGTCGCCGGTGGTGGCGTGGTCGGTGATGATCAGGTGGCCGGACTGCTCCCCGCCCAGGGGGTGACCGCCGTCGAGCATGGCCCGCAGCACGTGGCGGTCGCCGACCTTGGTGCGGATCACGCGGATGCCGGCGGCGTCCATGGCCTGAGCAAAGCCCAGGTTGGTCATGACGGTGGTCACCACGGCCTCGAGCCCGTGGCAGCGCTGGTGGCGCAGGGCCAGCACCGCCAAGATCTGGTCGCCGTCGACGACCGCGCCGGTGTGGTCCACGGCGATGAGGCGGTCGGCGTCGCCGTCCAGGCTCAACCCCAGGTCCGCGCCCTGCTCGACCACGGCCGCGGCCACCACCTCGGGGTGGGTGGAGCCACACCCGACGTTGACCGTCTGTGCGTTCACGTCGGCGTGGATGGCGGTGACGTCGCAGCCGAGCCGGGCCAGCGCCGCCGAGGCGATCTCGCTGGCGGCCCCGTCGGCGCAGTCCACGACCACCCGCAACCCGGACGGATCCCCATCGGCGGCGGCCACGAGATGGTCCACGTACGCCGCGACCGCGGCCGGCTGCGGCTGCGTGGTGCCGACCGCGGTGCCGGTGGGAGGCTGGTCGTGGGGGCGATCGAGCAGCTGCTCGACGCGTTGCTCGTCGGCATCGTCGAGCTTGAACCCGTCGCGGCCAAAAACCTTGATGCCGTTGTCGGCCACGGGATTGTGGCTGGCCGAGATCACCGTGCCGACATCGGCGCCCAGCCATCCGGTGGCGTAGGCGACCCCGGGCGTGGGCAACACCCCCAACGGGACGACGTCGCCGCCCCCAGCGCAGAACCCCGCGGTCATCGCGGCCTGCAGCATCGGGCTGGACGGGCGCGGGTCGCGGCCAATGGCCATGCGGGGGCGGACACTGGCGCGCTCATGCTGCTGGCGGGCCAGCGCGCGCCCCAAGCGAACCGCCAGCTCGGCGGTGAGCTCGACATTGGCGACCCCGCGGACGCCATCAGTGCCGAACAGGCCCCCCATCGGCTCGCGTGCTGCGGGTGGCGGTTAACGCTTGCTGAACTGCGACGCCTTGCGCGCCTTCTTGAGCCCGTACTTCTTGCGCTCAACCTCGCGGTCGTCGCGGGTCAGCAGCCCGGCCCGCTTCAGCGGAGGTCGCCACCCCGGCTCCTCGGTGCTCAGCGCCCGCGCCAACCCGTGGGCCACGGCGTCGGCCTGTCCGCTGACGCCGCCGCCGCGCACGGTGGCCACCACGTCGAACTCCCCGAGCGCCTCGGTCAACTCCAGAGGCCGACGCACCCGCGCCTGCATCGACGCCACCGGGAAGTACTCCGCCACGTCCCGGCCGTTGATCGTCATCCGGCCGGTGCCGCGCCGCAGCCACACCCGGGCCACCGACGACTTGCGCCGGCCAGTGTGCAGCCGCGGGGCAGTGGTGGGGACGTGGGTCATGGCCAATCCTCGTAATCGCGTGGACAACGGGTCACGACAGCGGCAGCACCTGCGGCTGCTGGGCCTCGTGGGGATGGTCGGGGCCGGGATACACCTTGAGCTTGCGCAGCTGCTGGCGGGCGAGCTTGTTCTTGGGCAGCATCCCGCGCACGGAACGCTTGACGAGCTCGGCCGGGTCGTTCTCCAGCAGATCGGCGAAAGGAACCGACGTCAGACCGCCCGGATAGCCCGAGTGGCGATGGGCCATCATGTCACGGCCCTTGTCGCCGGTGAGGCGGACCTCGCCGGCGTTGACCACGATCACGAAGTCGCCGCAGTCGATGTGGGGGGCGAACTCGGGCTTGTGCTTGCCGCGCAACACCGTGGCCACGCGGGTGGCCAGCCGTCCCAGCACCTGGTCGCGCGCGTCGACGACGTACCAGGCCCGGGTGATCTCGGCGGGTCGCGGCGAATACGTACGCATGATTCGAGCCTGACAGCCGTCGGTGCACATACATGGAAGGCGGCGGCGGCCCCGCTGGGGCCGAGCGCGCGCGAGAGCGCGCAGCGCCGCGTCACGGTGGGATACCGTAGGCTCGCACACCGCCGGCAGCAACCGCCCGGGGCCGGCGAGTCACGCGGGCGGGCGGGCGCTTGGGCCGAAACGGACCGCCAACAGCACCAGGGCGTGAGGCGGCGCGACGGCGCCGGCAACAGCGCGATCCTCGGCGTCGCGGACCTCGGCCATCCAGGTGGGCGGGCGGTGCCCGCGGCCGACGCGCAGCAGCGAGCCCACGATCGAGCGCACCATTTGGTGGCAAAAGGCGGCGCCGTCGACATCGACGTCGACCAGCCCCCGCCGGCGGCGACGCACCCGCAGCCGGTCCACGCGTCGCCACAGGTGCTGCGTGCCGCGACGCCGGCAAAACGACGTGAAGTCATGCTCGCCGACGACGTGGGCGCCGGCGGCCTCCATGGCGTCGATGTCCAGCGCCGGCGGGCCGACGTGCCACACCGTGTGGCGTCGCAGCGGGCTCAGGGCCGCCGCGTCGCACAGGCGATAGCGGTAGCGCCGCTGGGTGGCCGAGAACCGCGCATCGAACGAGCCCGGCACGCGGCGCACCCGCCAGACGGTGATGGCCGCGCCGCAGCGCGCGTCCAGGGCGTGGCGAGCCGCCAAGGGGTCTGCCAGCAGCGCCCAGTCACCGGGCACATCGGCATGGACCACCTGATGCTCGGCGTGCACGCCCGCGTCGGTGCGCCCCGCTCCCACTGTCGCGACCGGCTGGCCACACAGCGTCGCCAGGGCCTGCTCCAGGCGGCCCTGAACCGTGGGCAGGCCCGGCTGGCGGGCGAAGCCGTGGAACGGGCCGCCGTCGTAGGCGACGTCGAGGCGCAGACGGACCCGGCTCAGGACGCCGCGTCGCCGCCGCGGCCGCCGCCGGCGTCCTCGTCGCCGGCGTCACCGCCGCCGGCGTCATCGCCCGTGGCCGCTTCGGCCTCGTTGTCGCCGGCGCCATCGGTCTCTGCGCTGGTGTCGGCGTCGGCGGCCTCGTTGTCGCCGGCGCCATCGGTCTCTGCGCTGGTGTCGGCGTCGGCGGCCTCGTTGTCGCCGGCGCCGTCGGCCTCGGCGGTGGTGCCGGCGTCTGCGGTGGTGTCGGCGTCGGCAGCCTCCTGTGCGGCCAGGCGCCGCTCGATCTCGCCTGGGTCAAGGCCGGTGGGATCGGGCTCGGCCGCCCTGTCCTCGCGGCGGGCCCCGACGTCCTCGTCGGCCTCGCCCCCCACGGTCTCGCCGCGGTCCTCGGCGGCGGCCTCCTGCTCCTCGCGCTCGCGGGCGGAGTGCGCGCCATGGGAGCGCGATCGCCCTTGCGCGAGCCCGTCTTGAGCACTCGCGTGTAGCCCCCGTGGCGCCCGACAAAGGCCGGACCGACGTCGGCAAAGAGCTTGTGCACCACGTCGCGGTCCTGAATCACGCGAGTGACCTGGCGGCGCGCGTGCAAGTCACCACGCTTGGCGAAGGTCACCATCCGCTCAGCCAGTGGCTGTACCTGCTTGGCCTTGGGCAGCGTGGTCTGCACCCGGCCGTGGCGAAACAGCTCGGTGGCCAGATTGCTTACGATGCGGGAGTGATGGGACGCCGAGCCGCCGAAGTGCGGCCCTTTCTTGGGCTTGGGCATGGTGGCTCGTCTCCTGGGTCGCCACGGGGGTCAGGGCGGCGTCGCGGGTTGAGGCGCGGCGCGCTCGTTCAGCGCTCGTAGGCGCCGTAGTCGGCCAGTGCCAGGCCCATCTCGGACAGCTTCTGCTTGACCTCTTCGATGGACTTCTGACCAAAGTTGCGCACGTCCAGAAGGTCCTGCTCGCCCTTTTGGATGAGCTCGCCCACGGTCTGCACGCCCTCGCGCTTGAGACAGTTATAGCTGCGCACCGACAGGTTCATCTCCTCGATGGGCAGCAACAGATCCGGCGAGGTCACCTCCCCCGCGCCACTGTCGGGCCCGACCGCCAGGCCGCCGGGCCCCGATTCGGTCATGTCGGCGAACAGCCCCATCAGATCCTGCAAAGTCTCGCCGGCGCTGGCCAACGCCTCGCTGGGCGTGACCGACGTGTCGGTCTCGACGTCGAGAATGAGCTTGTCGTAGTTGGTCATCTGCTCGACGCGGGTGGGCTCCACCCGATAGGTGACCCGCCGCACGGGCGAGTAGATGGAGTCGATCGGGATCACCCCGATGGGGTTGTCGTCGCGGTTGTTGCGCTCGGCGGGCACGTAGCCACGTCCGCGCTGGACGGTGAGATACATCTCGACACGGCCCTTGCGGTTGAGCGTCGCGATGTGCAGATCCCGGTTGAGGATCTCGATCTCGGACGGCGCGGTAATGAAGTCCGCGGTGATCTCCCCGGGCCCCTCACCGCCGAGGAAGATCTCCACAGGCTCGTCGCTGGCCGAGCGCAGCACCAGCTCCTTGAGGTTGAGAACGATATCGGTCACGTCCTCCTTGACCCCCGGCACGGTGCTGAACTCGTGCAGCACACCCTCGATGCGCACGCTGGTGACCGCCGCTCCCGGGATCGACGACAGCAGGGTCCGGCGCAGGCTGTTGCCCAACGTGTAGCCAAAGCCCGGCTCGAGCGGCTCGATGGTGAACAGGGAGCGCTCGCCGGTAACGAGCTGCTCCTCGTGCATGGTGGGACGTTGGACGGTGAGCACTTCGATCCGCCTCCTCAGGCGAGCAACGCGCGTCGGCTCGAGCCTCGCCGCCGTGGCTCACGCGCGTGTGTGCGGTCGGTGGGCAGGCGGCGGTCTCCTCGGGGCGCGGACGCCAGCCGCACGTCGGCCGGGACACCGCGCGGCGGCGGGGACGGCCGGCGGCCCCGGCCTCCCGGGCCCGACACCGGCACCCCGCCCCGTGACGATCACTTCGAGTACAGCTCCACGATCAGCTGCTCCTGCACTGGCACGTCGATCTGGTCACGCTCGGGCAGCCCCAGAACGGTGATCTGCAGCTTGGACTGGTCGGTGGACAACCACGCGGGAATCGCCTTCGTCCCGATGACCTCCAACGCACCGAGCACGGGCACGATCTCACGGCTCTTGTCCTTGATGGACACGACGTCGCCCTCGCGCACCCGATAGGACGGGATATTGACGGTGCGCCCCGAGACCAGCACGTGGCGATGGCGCACGAGCTGACGGGCCTCGTCACGGGACCGGGCCAGGCCACCGCGGTAGACCACGTTGTCCAGGCGGCGCTCCAGCAGCACCAGCAGGTTCTCGCCGGTCAAGCCCGACTGGCGGGTCGCCTCCTGGTAGTAGTTGCGGAACTGCTTCTCCAGCACGCCGTAGATCCGCCGCGCCTTCTGCTTCTCCCGCAGCTGCAACAGGTACTCGCTCTCGCGGATACGCCCCCGGCCGTGCTCCCCCGGCGGGTACGGGCGCTTCTCAATCGCGCACTTGGGGCCCTCGCAGCGGGTCCCCTTGAGATAGAGCTTCTGCCGCTCTCGGCGGCACAGCTTGCAGTCCGGGCCGATGTAACGCGCCATCGTGGTCGTTCCTCGTCGGGTGAGCTCAGGGTGGGTCCTGGCCGGGCGGGGCCGCCGCTAGACGCGCCGGCGCTTGGGCGGGCGGCAGCCGTTGTGGGGGATCGCGGTGACGTCCTTGATGGCCTGCACCTCGAGGCCATTGGCCTGCAGCGAGCGGATCGCGGTCTCGCGTCCCGAGCCAGGGCCCTTGACGAACACGTCGATCTTGGTCATGCCGTGGTCCTTAGCCACGCCGGCGGCCTGCTCGGCAGCCAGCTGCGCGGCGAACGGCGTGGACTTGCGGCTGCCTTTGAAGCCGGCACTGCCCGACGAGGACCACGTCAGCACGTTGCCCTGCTGGTCGGTGACCGTGACGATCGTGTTGTTGAACGAGCTCTTGATGTGGGCTTGGCCGTGGGCGACCTGCCGGCGATCCTTGCGGCGGGTGGTGCCACGACGGCCGGTCTTGCGCTGGGCCATGGCGAAAGGTCCTCGTCTTGTGTGGGCTCGCGACGCCTGTCGCGGGGCTAGTGCTTGCGCATCTTCTTCTTGCCCGCGCCGCCCACGGTCGCCTTTCGGCCCTTGCGGGTGCGGGCGTTGGTGTGGGTGCGCTGGCCGCGCACCGGCAAGCCGCGCCGGTGGCGGATGCCCTGGTAACTGCCGATCTCCACCTTGCGCTTGATGCTCTGCGACACCTCCCGGCGCAGGTCACCCTCCACGACGTAGTTGGCGTCGATGTAATCGCGCAGCGCCTTGATCTGGTCGTCGTCGAGCTGGATGACCCGAAGCCGCGGATCGATGCCAGTGGCCGCAAGCGTCTCACGGGCCCGTGCGGGGCCCATGCCATAGATCGCAGTCAACCCGATCGCCACGGGCTTCTCACGGGGGAGATCGACGCCGGCGATGCGTGCCATGGGCAAGGGCTCCTGTTTGGGTCGCTACCGCTTCGCTGCTTGCGCGACGGGTGTTTGGGTCGCTACCGCTTCGCTGCTTGCGCGACGGGTGTTTAGGTCGCTACCGCTTCGCTGCTTGCGCGACGGGTGTGGCCTCAGCCTTGGCGCTGCTTGTGCCGCGGGTTGGAGCAGATCACCATGATCCGGCCCTGGCGCCGGATGAGGCGGCACCGCTCACAGATCCGCTTCACGGACGGCTGAACCTTCACCGGCGCTCCTTCGTGCTGCTCGTGGCCACAACGCCCACCCAGCGGGCATGCGGGCCGGGCTGGTGCGGCTCCACGTGCCGCCGCTGACCAAGTCGACGGGGCACGGCCCACACCACACCGACAGGGGCACGGCGTGAGCATGTCGAAAGGCCCCACCGGCGCGGGGCCGACCCATCACTATAGCACCCCCTGCCCACAGCGTCCACGTCAGGCCCGGGCGCTGACCAGGGCCGCCTCGGCCCGCGCCGTCACCTCCTCGACGGTGCCCACGGCGTCGACGTCGCGCAGCAATCCTTTGGCCGCGTAGTACTCCTCCAGTGGCGCCGTCTGCTCGCGGTAGACCGCTAGGCGGTTGCGGTGGACCTCCTCGCTGTCGTCGGCGCGGCCCTCCTCGTCGGCTCGCGCCGCGATGCGCGCCACGAGATCCGCCTCGTCGATGACGAAACGCAACACCGCGTCCAAAGCAGCCCCACGCGCCTGCAAAATCGAGTCCAGCTCTTCGGCCTGGGCCACGGTGCGCGGATAGCCGTCCAGCAGGAACCCTTGGGCGGCATCGGGGCGGTCGAGGCGGTCGGCGACCATGCGGTTGACCACGTCGTCGGGCACCAGGTCACCCCGATCCATATAGGCCTGGGCCTGCCGACCGAGCTGCGTGCCACCCTTGACGTTCTCGCGGAAGATGTCGCCGGTGGCGATGTGGGGCACGCCGTGGTGCTGGGCGAGCAACCCCGCCTGGGTGCCCTTGCCGGCACCGGGTGGTCCCAGCAGGACCAATCGCATGAGGCGCTCCTTCGTTGCTGGCACGTCGAGGCGGCCTCAGGCCGCCGGCGGCGGCCCTGACAGCCCCCAAGCGGTCACGACCGCAAAAAGCCCTCGTAGTGGCGCTGCATGAGCTGGCTCTCGATCTGCTGCAGCGTGTTGAGCATGACCCCCACCGCGATCAGCAGCACCGCGCCACCGAATATGAAGGGGATGCCAAACAGGGCGAACACCACAAACGGCAGCGCCGCGATGGCGCCCAGATAGAGCGAGCCGGCCGTGGTGATCCGCGTCAGCACGTGGTCGATGTACTCCGCCGTGGGCCGTCCTGGGCGGATCCCGGGGATGAACCCGCCGAACTTCTTCATGTTGTCGGCCACGTCGGTGGGGTTGAACGTGATGGCGGTGTAGAAGAAAGCAAAGAAGATCGTCATCGCGATGTACAGCAGGATGAACACCGGGTCGTTTTGCTGCAGATACTCGTTGACGAAGCGAGTGACGGTCACACTGCTCGAGATCGAGCTCACCAGATTGGGCAAAAACAGCAGCGAGGACGCGAAGATGATCGGGATGACCCCGGCCTGGTTGACCTTCAGCGGGATATAGGTCTCGGTGCCGCCGTAGGTGCGCCGGCCCACCGTCCGCTTAGCGTACTGCACCGGGATGCGTCGCTGGCCCAGCTCGACGAAGACCACGGCGAACACCAGCAGCACGCCCGTCAGCAGCACCAGCGTCAACCCCACGGTCCCCTTGCCGGCGAAGACTTGAACGCCCAGGCCGGGCATCCGCGAGACGACGGCCGCAAAGATGATCAGCGACATCCCGTTGCCGATGCCCTTCTCGGTGATGAGCTCGCCCAGCCACATGATGAAGGCCGTCCCGGCGGTCAGCGTCAAAATCATCAGCAACATCAGCCCGATGCTGGGATTGGGCATCAAACCCGGGATGGAGTTGCCCCCGAACAGCGCCCCGCCGCCGTTGCGGATCATCACGACCACGGCGGTGGACTGCAACACCGCCAGCACCACGGTGAGATACCGCGTCCACTGGGTGATTTTCTGCTGGCCGGTCTCGCCCTCCTTCTGCCACTCCTCGATCTTGGGAATCACGACCTTGAGCAGCTGCATGATGATGCTGGCGGTGATGTAGGGCATGATGCCCAGAGCGAAGACGCTCATCTGGATCAGCGCCCCGCCGGTGAACAGGCTGACCAGCTGCGTCACCCCGCCCTGCTGCTGCTGGGCCTCCAAAAAGCTCTGCAACGCGCCGTAGTCCACCCCGGGCAGGGGCACGTGGGCCCCGAGGCGATACAGGGCGATGATCGCCAACGTGAACGCGACCTTGCGGCGAAGGTCGGGGATCTTGACGATGTTGGCGAATCCCCGGAGCATGGCTGGGCCTTCCTCGGCGGATCGGGCGGCGTGACGGCCTCAGCGCCGCGGCGGCGCGAGCTGCTCCGCCTGGCCGCCGCTGGCGGTGATCTTGTCGCGCGCGCTGGCCGAGAAGGCGTGCGCACGCACGGTCAAAGGCTTGCTCAAGGTGCCGTCGCCGAGCACCTTCACCGGCGCGGAGCCCTTGCGGACCAGGCTCCGCGCCCGCAGGGCGTGGGGGTCGACCACCTCGTCGCGCTCGAAGGCCCGCTCGAGCGAGGCGACGTTGACGGTGGTGTACTCAACGCGCTCGGGGTTGCGAAAGCCCGGCAGCTTGGGCAGGCGCCGGTGGAGCGGCATCTGGCCGCCCTCAAAGCCGGCGGGCACGGTGCCGCGGGCGCGCGTGCCTTTGTGACCGCGCCCGGCGGTCTTGCCCTTGCCGGAGGACTCGCCGCGCCCCCGGCGGATGGGCTTTGACCGTGAGCCGGGCGGGGGTTTGAGATCGTGGGGCTTCATGGGGAGCTCTCCGTCGCGTCCGACTCGGTCGTGAGCTTGGGCTCGGTGTCGCCGGCGGCCAGTGCCTCCTGCTCGGCTTCGCGCAGCTCGGCGACGTCCTCGTCAGCCACCGTCTGGCCCGCCGCGGGACGGCCCTTGCCCTTGGGCTCCTGGCCGGGCTCGAGGTCGACCCGCTCGGCGCGCTGGGCGTAGCGCACCTCCACCAAGTGGGCCACCCGGGCCACCATCCCCCGGATCTCGGGGCGGTCGGGCTGGCGCACCGTCTGATGGCACCGGCGCAGCCCCAGCGACCGCACCGTGGCCCGGTGTGACGGCTTCGCGCCGTTTGGCGAGCGAGCCAGGGTGATCTCCAGCGTGTCCTCAGTCATGGGGTGACCCCGCCGTGAGGTTCTCCACCATTTTCTTGGGCAACATCTCATCGAGCTCAAGATCCCGCAGCGACGCGACCCGCTCGGGGTCGTGCAGGTCCTTGAGGCCGGCGACCGTCGCGTGGACCACGTTGATGGGGTTGTCCGAGCCCAACGACTTGGCCAGGACGTCGGCGAGGCCGGCGCACTCCAGCACGGCTCGCACCGGACCCCCCGCGATGACGCCGGTGCCGGGCGCGGCGGGCTTGAGAAACACCCGCCCGGCTCCCGCGCGACCGGTCACCTGGTGGGTGATCGTCCGCTGGATCATGGGCACGGTGAAAAAGCTTTTCTTGGCCTCCTCCACGCCCTTTTGGATGGCCGCGGGGACCTCCTTGGCCTTGCCGTGCCCGACACCAACGGTGCCTTCGCTGTCGCCGACCACCACCAGGGCGGTGAACTGGAAGCGACGGCCGCCCTTGACGACCTTGGACACGCGGTTGATCGCAACGACCTTCTCCTCGTAGGGGCTGCGCTCTTCCTCGCGCCCCTTGCGTCGGCGGTTTCGCCCACCGCCCTGGGGTGCTGCCATTTGCTCATCCTCACTGTGAATGCGTCGGTAGATGCGGCGCCGGCGGGCGCCGACGGACGATCAGAACTCGAGGCCACCCTCCCGGGCGCCTTCAGCGACGGCCTGCACGCGCCCCTGGAAGGTGAAGCCGCCGCGGTCGAACACGACCTGGGCAACGCCGGCCTCGGAGGCGCGCTCGGCCACCCGACGGCCCACCTGCTCGGCCATCCCGGTCTTGCCCTGGGCCTCGCCGCCCGACAGGTCGGGCTCCAGGGTCGAGGCCGACACGAGCGTGTGGCCGCGCGTGTCGTCGATCACCTGAGCGTAGGTGTGGGTGTTGGACCGGAACACCGACAGCCGGGGACGCTGGGGCGTGCCCTCGATCCGGCTTCGCAGGCGACGGTGCCGCCGCTGCCGCGCCTTGGTTCGCGTGCTCATGGTACGTCGCTCTCCTCTTGGGTCGCCACCCGGGTCGCCACGACGGCTCCAGCGCTCACGAGCCGGCCGCCTTGCCCGCCTTGCGCCGGATCCGCTCGCCGCGGTAGCGGATGCCCTTGCCCTTGTACGGCTCGGGGGGTCGGATGGCGCGGATGTCGGCCGCTGCCTGACCCACCTTCTGCTTGTCGGCGCCCTTGACCACGATCGAGGTCGCCGAGGGCACCTCGAACTCGACGCCCTCGGGGGCCGAGACCTCGACGGCATGGCTGTAGCCCGCCTGCACCGACAAGCCATCGCTGCCGTGGGCCTGGACACGGTAGCCCACGCCGACCATCTCCAGCTCGCGGCGAAAGCCCTCGGTGACGCCAGTGATCATGTTGGCGATCAGCGCGCGGGTCAGCCCGTGCAGGGCCTTGTGGTCGCGGTCCTCGCTGGCGCGCGCCACGCGGACCTCCGCGTCGTCGATCGTCACCGTGACCGCCGGGTGCACATGGCTGCTCAGCTCCCCGTTGGGGCCGCTGACGACGACGTGGCCGCCCTCCTGGCGCACCGCCACCCCGGCGGGGATGGCGACGGGCTCGTTGCCGATTCGACTCATCGTTGCTCCTGGCCAGCTCGCGGCCCACTACCACACATAGGCCATGACCTCCCCGCCGATGCCCCGCTTGCGCGCGTCGCGGTCGGTCATCAGACCCCTCGAGGTCGACACGATGGCGATGCCCAGCCCGCCCAGCACGCGCGGCACCTCCTGCTTGTCGGCATACACGCGCAGGCCGGGGCGCGACACGCGCTTGAGCCCGGTCAGCGCTCCCTGGCCCCGCCGCGTGCGGTTGAGGGCGATATGCAGCGTCGCCTGGGGCTTGGTGGACTCGACCGCGTAATCGCGGATGTAGCCCTCCTGCTTGAGGATCTCGGCGATGCCCGCCTTCAGCTTGGACGAGGGCATGGACAGGTTGTCGTGGCGGGCGGCGTTGGCGTTGCGCAGTCGCGTGAGCATGTCCGCCACCGGATCGGTCATGGTCATCGGTGGTACTCCTTCGGGGTTGCCGGCTCGGCCGGGTGCGGCGCCGTCCGGTACTTCCCTTTGCGGGCGGGCTCCCGCTCGCGCGGGAGCTAACGGCTAACTGCCGGGGGCGCCCGGGCGGGCGAAGGGGAAGCCAAAGGCCTCCAGCAACGCGCGCCCGTGCTCGTTTTGGGTGGCGCTGGTGACCAGGGTCAGGTCCATGCCGCGGACCCGCTCGATCCGGTCGTAGTCGATCTCGGGAAAGATCAGCTGCTCGCTGATGCCGAACGTGTAGTTGCCGTTGCCGTCGAAGCTCTTGGGGTTCAGCCCCCGAAAGTCACGGATCCGCGGCAGCGCGACGCTCAGCAGGCGGTCCAAGAACTCCCACATGCGATCGCGGCGCAGCGTCACCTTGGCCCCGATCGCCGTGCCGGCCCGCAGCCGGAAGCCGGCGATCGACTTGCGCGCCCGCGTGGGCACGGCCTTCTGGCCGGTGATCACCGCCAGGTCCTGCAATGCCCCCTCGAGCGCCTTGGCGTCGCCCACGGCGTCGCCGACGCCGGCATTGACCACGATCTTCTCCAGCCGCGGCACCTGCATGACGTTGGCCAGCCCGAGCTGCTGCTGCAGCGCGGGCCGAATCTCGTCGCGGTAGCGCGCCTTCAGGCGCGGTTCGCTGAGGGTCTCGGTGGTGGTCATGGCTGCCCCGGATCTAGAAATCGTCGTCGCATTTTTTGCAGACGCGGCGCTTTGCGGCGCCCTCGCCGTGAAACCCCACGCGCGCGGGCCTGTCGCAGGAGGGGCACACCGGCATCACGTTCGACAGGCGCACGGGCATCTCCACGCTCTGGATGCCGCCGGTCCTGCCGCCGTCGCTGCCGCGCTGGACGGGCTCGTGGCGCACCACCATGTTGACACCCTCGACCAGGGCCATGCCGCGGTCGGGGTACACGCGGATCACGCGCCCACGCTTGCCCTTGCCGTGGTGACCACCGCTGGCGTCCTTGCCGTTGATGACCTGGACGGTGTCCTCGCGTCGCACGCGCTCCATCTACAGCACCTCCGGGGCCAGCGAGACGATCTTCATGAAGCGGCGCTCCCGCAGCTCCCTGGCGACCGGCCCGAAAATTCGCGTGCCCCGCGGGTTGCGCTGGGGGTTGAGGATCACGCACGCGTTGTCGTCGAAACGGATGTAGCTGCCGTCGGGACGGCGCTTCTCCTTGCGGGTGCGCACGATCACCGCGTGGACGACCTCGCCCTTGCGAATGTTCGAGTTCGGGATGGCGTGTTTGACCGTGCCCACGATCACGTCGCCGATCGACGCGTAGCGACGACCGGAGCCGCCCAGCACACGGATCGTCAGCAGCTCGCGGGCGGCTGGGACCACCTGGAGACGCTCGTCGACATCGGCAACCGGATGGCCGCCAGCGGGGGCGAACGCCGCGCCGCGGCCCGACCGTCGACATCATTTGGCTCGTTCGAGGACCTCTTGGACACGCCAGCGCTTGGACTTGGACAGCGGACGGGTCTCGGCGATGCGCACCCGGTCGCCCACGTGCACGTCGTTGTGCTCGTCATGGGCCTTGTAGTGCCGCGACAGCGTCACGGTCTTGCCATAACGCTTGTGGATGGTCCGCCGACGCACCAAGACCACGACCGTCTTGTCCATTTTGTCGCTGACCACATAGCCCTGCCGCACCTTGCGGTCGTTGCGGGCGGTGGGGGCGTCGCCGGACTGGGTGGGGGCACTCATGAGCGGTTCCCTCCATCGGCGCCGGCAAGCTCGCGCTCGCGGCGCACGGTCTTGACACGGGCGATGTCCTTGCGCACCTCGCCGAGGCGGCGGGGGTTGTCCAGCTGGCCGGTCGCCTTTTGGAACCGCAGGTTGAACAGCTCTTCGTTGAGCTCCTCCAGCTTCTCCTCGAGCTCGGCTGCGCCGAGCTCGTGCAGCTCACTCGCTCGCATCGACGTATCCCTCCCGCCTGACGAACCGGCACTGGACCGGCAGCTTGTGGGCTGCCCGGCGCATCGCCTCGGCGGCGAGCGGCTCGGACACCCCCGACAGCTCGAACATCACGCGGCCAGGCTTGACCACCGCCACGTAGCCGGCCGGCGAGCCTTTGCCCGATCCCATGCGCGTCTCGGCCGGCTTCTTGGTGTAGGACTTGTGGGGAAAGATGTTGATCCACACCTTGCCGCCGCGCTTGATGTGGCGGGTCATGGCGATGCGGGCCGCCTCGATCTGGCGGTTGCTCACCCAGCCGTGGGTGGTGGCCTGCAGCCCGAAGTCGCCAAAGGAGACCTCCGTGCCGCCCTTGGCCATCCCGGACATACGGCCGCGATGCTGCTTGCGGTAGTTGATTCGCTTGGGTGCCAGCATGCTGATGCTCCTCCGCGGCCATGCACGCCCCCGGCGTGCGACGGCCGTTAGCCCTCGCGCTCCTGAGGCTGCTGGTCGGGGTCGTGGGGCTCGTTGGTCTCGTCGCCGCGCGCCGGCGGCTCGGGCTCAGCGGTCCCGGCGCCGCTGTCGGGCGGGCTCTGCTCGGGCGCCAAGGGGTCGGCGACCGGCTGGTCGGCCACCTCAGCGGCCTCGGTGGCCGACACCTGGGCTGGCTGGGAGCCGTGGGGCGCCTCCGGGACGGTCTCGCCGATGCGCTCCTCGGCGGCGTCCCCGAAGCCCACGGTGCCGCCTCCGGCCTCGCCGGTGCCCCGGGCCGGGTCGACTGCCTGGCCCTGCTCGGCTGTCCGCGCCGCAGCCAGCTGCTTGGCGCGCTCGGCCTCCTTGCGCTGCTGAGCGCGCTTGAGCTGCTGCTCGCGATGCTCGCCCGAGGGCAGCTGCTCGCCAGTGTAGATCCACACCTTCACCCCGATGCGCCCGTAGGTCGTGCGGGCCTCGTCCAGGCCGAAGTCGATCTTGGCGCGCAGCGTGTGCAGGGGCACGCGCCCCTCGCGGTACCACTCCGTGCGGCTCATCTCGGCCCCGCCGAGGCGCCCGGAGCACTGCACGCGCACCCCCTCCGCGTTGGCCTTCATCGCCGCCTGCACCGCGCGGCGCATGGCCCGGCGGAAGCTGACGCGCCCCCGAAGCTGCTCGGCCACGCTGTGGGCGATGACCTGGGCGTCGAGCTCGGGGTTCTTGATCTCTTTGATGTTGAGCTTGACCTGCTTGCCCGTCATCTTCTCCAGGCGCCCCCGGATGGCCTCAGCCTCCGCGCCGCGGCGACCGATGACGATGCCCGGGCGGGCGGTGAACACATCGACGGTGACCCGCTCGCGGGTGCGCTCGATATGGATGCTGGATACGCCGGCGTGACGCACACGCTCGCGGACGAACGAGCGGATGCGCTCGTCCTCGATGACGTAGTTGGCGTAGTTCTCGCCCTCGGCGATCCACCGAGCCGCGTGCGGCTTGATGACGCCCAGGCGGAACCCGTACGGATGGATCTTCTGGCCCACGATCTACTCCTGCTGCTCGCCGGCGCTGGCCTTGGGGGTGCGGGCGGTGTGGGTGGGCGTGGCGCGCTCGGCGGCCACCCCGACGCGAACGGTCAGATGGCTGGTGCGCTTGCGGACGCGAGTCGCCCGCCCCATCGCTCGGGGGCGAAAGCGCCGCAGCGTGGGCCCTTCGTCAACCAGGACCTCGGAGACGACCAGATCGTCGGCGTCGAGGTCGTGGTTGTTCTCGGCGTTGGCGACCGCGGAGTCAAGGGTCTTGCGCACCGGCGTGGCGGCCGCCTTGGGCGACACCTGCAGCAGTTGGCGGGCCTGGCCCACGGGAAGGCCGACGATCTGGCCGGTGACCTGTCGCAGCTTGTTGGGCGCGGTGCGCTCGTATCGGCTGATGGCTCTCACGTCCATCGACTGATGCTCCTAAATCGGCGGCGGCGCGGTCGCGGGCGCCGGACGTCAGCGCTTGCGGCGGCCCTTCTTGGCCTGCTGCTTCTCCCCGGCGCCGCGCCACTTGATGGCCCGGGTGGGGGCGAACTCTCCGAGCTTGTGGCCCACCATCCCTTCGGAGACGTACACCGGCACGTGCTTGCGGCCGTCGTGGACCGCGATGGTGTGGCCCACCATCTCCGGGCCGATCTCCGAGCGGCGACTCCAGGTGCGCACGACCTTCTTGTCGCCGGCGGCGTTGAGCCGGTCGATCTTCGCGGCCAGGTGATGGTCGACGAAGGGACCCTTCCTGAGACTGCGTGGCATGGCGGATGCTCCAGTGAGTCGGCGCTCGACCTTAGCGGCGGCGGCTCTTGCCGCGACGCCGGATGATGTCCTGATCCGAGGGCTTGTTCCGCGGGCGGGTGCGGCCCTCCTTCTTTCCCTGCGGGTTGGTGGGCGGGCGCCCCCCCGAGGCGTGACCCTCGCCGCCGCCGAGGGGGTGATCGATCGGGTTCATCGACACGCCCCGCACCTTGGGGCGGCGGTTGCGCCACCGACGGCGCCCGGCCTTGCCGTCCTCGACCAGCTCGTGCTCAGTGTTGCCCACCACGCCGAGCGTGGCGCGGCAGTCGGCCCGCACCAGTCGGATCTCGCCACTGGGCAGGCGCAGCGCGGCTTTCTGTCCCTCCTTGGCCAGCAACTGCACGCGGGCGCCGGCCGAGCGTGCGAGCTTCGCCCCGCCGCCGGGGCGCAGCTCGATCGCGTGGACGGTGCTGCCCACCGGGATGTTGCGCAGCGGCAGCGCATTGCCGGTCTTGATGTCCGCGCTTTCGCCCGACTCGACGTACTCGCCCACGCGCAGCCGCTCGGGGGCCAGGATGTAACGCTTCTCGCCGTCGACGTAGTGCAGACGCGCGATGTTGGCCGAGCGGTTGGGGTCGTACTCGATCTCGGCGACGCGGGCGGGGATCCCGTCCTTGTTGCGCCGAAAGTCGATCTCGCGCAGCTTGCGCTTGTGCCCCCCGCCCTGGCGGCGCGTGGTGATCGTGCCCTGGGCGTTGCGCCCGGCGCGCTTGGGGCTGGGCTTGGTCAGCGGCTTCAACGGGCGATCAGTGGTGATCTCGTTGAACGTCTTGCCGGTCATGCCCCGCTGTCCGGGGGTTACCGGCTTGTAGCGCTTGACGGCCATGATGGATGCTTTCGTAAGGGTGGGCGGGTCGCCGCGGCGCGAGGATCGGCGCCGGCAGCAACGTGCGGCGGTTCTAGAAGCCGAGCTCGAAGATGTCGATGTCGTCGCCTTCGCGCAAGGTCACGATGGCGCGCTTGACGTCGTTACGCCGGCCTTCCTCGAGACGAAAGCGCTTGCGCTTGCCCTTGCGGTTGAGCGTGTTCACCTTCTCGACCTTCACATCGAAGATCGTCTCGACGGCCTGCTTGATCTCGGTCTTGTTCGCGGTGGGGGCCACCTCGAAGGTATAGCGGCCCTCGTCCAGCAGCGCGTAGCTCTTCTCGCTGACGACGGGCTTGATGATGACGTCGTAGGGGCTGTTCATCGTCGGGCTCTTCCGTCTGCCGCGCTCACGCGATCAGCCGTTGGGGGGTGCGGTGTTGGACGCCGGGGCCGGGTCGCTGGCCCGCCGTCCGGTGCCGATCAGGTCCAGGGCCGCTTCGGCGAAGACCACGAGGTCACTGCACAGCACGTCGTAGGTGTTGAGTTGATCGACCGGCGCGACCTGCACCCCGGCAATGTTGCGGAATGACTTCTCGGCGGCCTGGTCACGGTCGGCGAGCACGACCAAGACGTTGCCGCCGGCTCGTAAGGCCGACAGCAGATCCGCGGCACGGCGCGTCTTGGGCTGCTCGAAGGCCAGCGTGCCCACCACGCGGACCTGGCCCGAGCGGGCCCGGTCGGTCAGCGCCGACCGCAGCGCAGCCCGTTTCATCTTCTTGTTGACCCGCTGGGCGTGGTTCTGGCGGCCGTCCGGGCCGTGGGCGATGCCGCCGCGGCGCCACTGCGGAGCCCGGGTGGAGCCGTGCCGGGCCCGCCCCGTTCCTTTCTGGCGCCAGGGCTTGGCCCCGCCGCCGGCGCGCTCGCCGCGGGTCTTGGTCTTGGCCGTGTCCCGTCGGGCGTTGGCCAGCTGGGCCGTGACCACTTGGTGCATCACGGCCTCGTTGATGGGCGCGTCGAAGATCGCCGCGGGCAGCTCCACGGTGCCGTCGGTGCCCCCCGAGAGCGTCACTCGATCGACGGTCAGGTGTGACTCGGCCATCAGCTCTGCCCTCCGGTGGGCGCCTTCGCGGCGTCTCGCAGCATCACGATCTGTCCGTTCCCGCCGGGGACGGCGCCCTTGACGAGGATGAGGTTGCGCTCGGGATCCACCCGCACGACCTTGAGGTTGCTGACGGTCACGCGCTCGCCGCCGGCGCGCCCGGGCATCGGCTTGCCGGGCAGCACCCGCGACGGGGTGGCGCAAGCACCCACCGCCCCGGGCTTGCGATGGACCTTGTGGACACCGTGGGTGGCGCCCTGGGTGGCGAAGCCGTGGCGCTTGATCGTGCCGGCGAACCCCTTGCCCTTGCTGCGGGCGGTGACGTCGACGAGCTCACCGGCGGCGAACTGATCCACCGTCACCTGCTCGCCCACGCCGACGTCGGCGGCGATCTCCATCTCGACCAGATGGCGGGTGGGCGTGACCCCGGCTTTGGCGAAATGGCCGGCCAGCGGCTTGTTGGGCCGCTTGGCCGTGCCGTAGCCCAGCTGCACCGCCGAGTACCCGTCGCGCTCAACGGTGCGGACCTGCACCACGGGGCAAGGCCCGGCGGTGATCACCGTCACGGGCACGACCCGACTGTCGGCGTCAAAGACCTGGGTCATGCCCAGGGTCTGGCCGACGATCCCCTTGCTGGCCATCGTCGCGTCCTTTGAGCTACAGCTTGATCTCGATGTCCACGCCGGCGGGCAGATCGAGGCGCATCAGCGAGTCCACGGTCTTTTGGGTGGGCGCGTGGATGTCGATCAGGCGCTTGTGCGTGCGCATCTCGAAGTGCTCGCGGCTGTCTTTGTACTTGTGCGGCGACCGGATCACGCAGTAGGTGTTGCGCTCGGTGGGCAACGGCACCGGCCCGGTGATCCGCGCGCCAGTGCGCTCGACCGTGTCGGCGATCTTGCGCGCCGACTGGTCGATGATCTCGTGGTCGTAGGCCTTCAGGCGGATGCGGATCTTTTGCTGCTCGACCATGACTCGCTCTCTACCGGGTGCGCCACGCACGCGTGGCCGCCAGCTCGCTGTTCAGCTGTCAATCGCTGGGGCCCTGCCCCCAGGCGGGCCGGGCCCCGGGCCGCTCGGGCCGGGGGGGTCCCCGTCCCGGGCCAGTGCCGGACCCGCCGACTCTAGCGCGGTGGCGCCGGGCCGGTGGGGCAAGTGGCCGGGGTTATGTGATGATGTTGGTGACCTGGCCGGCGCCGACGGTGCGCCCGCCCTCGCGGATGGCAAACCGCAAGCCCTGTTCCATGGCGATGGGCGCGATCAACGCCACGGTCATGGTGGTGTGATCGCCGGGCATGACCATCTCGGTGCCCTCGGGCAACGTCACCGTGCC